>CAJPNZ010000056.1 GCA_905372155.1 Propionibacteriaceae bacterium | reverse complement strand
CCCCTATTCCCACCCAGCCGGCCTCCCACGGGATCCCCGGAACCGGCCGACCCCCTCGGCACCGCTCCACTCGCACCCCGGCGCGCCACCGCAGGGCTCGCGAGCAAACATTGAGACGTTGTGACATCGAGCACCCGGAACAACAGGAGCAGCAATGCCGGACACCCCGTGGGACCGACACCGGTTCGACGCCTTCCTGAAGGCACCCCAGGACCTCGAAGGGCTCGTCGCCGCCATCGACGCACTGCCGCCCGCCGACCGGGAGGCCGCGTCGACGGCTCTGGACCGCGAGCTTCCAGCGCTACGGCACCGCCTCAAACAGGAAGGGCACCGCGACCATGCGACGGATGTGGGTCCTTGGCATCGCGGCATCGTCCTGGTCACGTTGCTCGACTCCACCCCGTCCCAGGTCGCGAGCATGGTCACCGCATGGTGGGTCTGGAAACTGTGGGAGAACGAGGAGGTCTTCGGTCGGGTGCGGGAAGCCCTGCTGGCCCGTGACCGCGACTGGACCCAGCAGCTGGTCGACGCCATCCTCGACAGACCCGATGTCGGCATCCACACCCGGCTGGCGCATCCTCTCGTCGTCACCCACAACCTTCCCCTGCCCACCCAGCCGGAGTACTGGCAGCTCTGGGCACACGAACTGGCCATCCCTCGCTCGGAGCAACGCTGGGAGGAACACTTCCTGGCCGCCTGTGCCGTGCCCGACGTCCTGGCGGGGACGTCGAACGGACAGGCCGACTACGCCCGACACGTCGCGCGCTCTGCCGAGATCCTGCGAAAACTGGAACCCACGAACGACCCGGCCCTGGCACGGGCCCTGCTCCAGGTGTTCGCACGTGGCGACCGATCCGGCGCGCAACGGATGGCATTGCTGTGGTTGGAGGCCCTCAACCTGGAAGAGCAGATCCAGGAGGCGCGTGCTCCCCTGCTGGCGGCTCTCCCGAACGCCGACAACACCGTCGTGAAGTTCGCCATCAAGCAGCTCCTGGCCCGCAACCTCGCACCGGACGAACTGACCGAACTGGCGCTGATCGTGCTGAACCGCCGGGAGAGAGCGTCGAAACGCACCCTCCTGAGGGCCCTCACCTCGCTGGACTCACCCCCGACCGAACTACTGGAAGTCGTCGGCTCCCTCGCCACCCAACCGGATGCCACCACCGCACGGCTGGCCGCCTCGCTCCTGGAACACTGGAACGCAACCGACACCACACAGCCCGTCGTCGAGGAGAGAGGTGCCCACCATGACTGACCGGAACCTCACCCCGGAGGAGACCGACCTCGTCCGGATGACCAAGGAGGCCACCAGCCTTGGGCACCTCATCGAGGAACTGGAGTCGATGGCCCCCGAGGAGCGGGCGGCGAGGTCGCGGGTGTTGAAGAAGGGCCGTCGCGCCATCAAGGCTGCGCTGACCGACAAACGGAGGTTCCTCGGTGCACACCTGATGCTGCTCACCGCCGCGCTGGGCAGCACCCCCGCCCAGACCGCCGCGACGTTCGGTTTCTCGACGGTCACACCCCTGAAGGACGACGACGCCATCGACGAGGCGGTGGCCTTGCTCGCCGACCGGGGCGCGGACTGGGTGGAGAAACTCGTGGCAGCCCTGCTGAGGAAACGCGACATTCTCTGGCAGATCAGCCATCTCGTCGGCCCCCTGTGCGTCACCCTGGGGCTGCCGCTGCCCGGGGCGGACCACACCAACTACTGGAAGGGCTGGTCCAGCAACAACTCCGATCCCACGCCCGACACGCGCTGGCAGGAGCACTTCCTGCAGGCCTGCGAATCCCCGAACGCCCTCACCTTTCCCGGCCTCGACAGGGACGAGTCCGGCATCCGCGAGAAGGCGAAGGCCCTGCGGAAACGGGAACCCACGAACGACCCCGCCCTGCTGGACGCGCTGCTCCGGGTCGTCGAACGCGGCGACCGCCCCACCGCGCAGCAGGCCGTCGCGCACTGGCTGCGGGCGCTGGATCTGGAGGGCCTGCTCGCCGCGGAGCGGCCCCGCCTGCTGGCGGGCCTGCCGAACGCCGACAAAACCGTCGTGAAACTCTTCACCGGATGCCTGCTGGCCGACGGCCTCGGCGACGAGGACCTGACCGCCCTGGCCCTTGACGTCCTGGTCCGCAAGGAGAAGGGCATCAAACGCGACGTCCTGAAGGCCCTCCGCGGGTTGGGGGCGCCGTCGCAGGATCTCGTCGGAACCGTCGAGGCGCTGGCCGCCGACGCGGATACCGCCACCGCCGAACTGGCCCGGGAACTCCTGGAAGGCTGGGACGCCGCCCCGCCCGAGGAGGAGCCGCTCGGGTTGTGGCGGGAACCGTCGCTGCCGGCGCCGGAGCTTCTTCCCGAGTTCACCGACGACGCCCTGGTCCTCGACGAACCCGCCCTGCTGGCGCTGCTCACCGACATCGACACCTGGTGGCGGTTGAGCGCTTTCCGCTACGAGCGTCTCCTCGCGACCCTCGTCGCCACCGCCCACGCCGGCGGCCCCGAACATCTGGTCCGGCTGATCGGGAGGAACGTGTCGCCGGACGGCTGGTGTGGTTTCCTGACCCGGCTGGTCGTGTGCCTGGGCGATGGCACCATCGTCCCCGGCCAGGGTATCCGGCCCGCCGCCTCGCAGGGTGGTCCCCTGTCCTTCCTCGCTGCGCAGCGGGCCCGCGACATCTTCGGACTGCTCGGCGAGCTGCCCTGCCTGCTGTCCACCCCCACCCACGAGGGGTTCCACATCTCCTGGGAGGCCTTCCGGGAACGGGTCGGCAGGTTCCGGGAGGCCGGGGTGGAGCTGGTGCCCACCGACGTCGCCGTGGCCCTGGCCCGCCTCGACCGCACCTGCGCCCCGCGGGATGTCTCCGACCTCGACCTGCCCATCCGCGGCATAGAGGTCCGCCTGTCCGGGGTGCTCGCCCACTGGCGCGATGCCGAACCCCGCCCCGGCGTGCTCCGGCTCAGCCCAGCCTCCGGGGACGACCACCCGTACCTGAACCGCCCAGTCGCGAGGCTGATCGCCGACGGCGACGAGCCCGGCACGTTCGAGCCGCTCGGGCTGCGCAACGCCTGGGCGGAACGGTTCCACCCGGATCGCAGACTCTACTGGGAGAGGGTGCGGGACCTGCCCGAGGCCTGGCCGGAACCGGACCTTGACGCAGTGATCCGCTTCCAGTCGATGGGGAACGACGGCACCGAGGTTCACTTCCAGCCCAGCGGCTCAATCTTGTACGACTCGGACTCCGAGGCCGCCCTGACGCTGCTCCCAGAGCACCCGACCCGACCCGCGGCGCTGGTCCTGCAGGAGCTCGGGCACAACCATCCCACAGATGCGGTCGCCGGTTTCCTCCCGGTCACGGCGGTGGCGGGGCGATTCGGACCGGTACTGTCGTTCGTCACCCTCGCCGTGATCTCGGGGGCGGCACTGAAGGACCGCGACCGCGTCGCCGAGGCCCTCCTGACCGCCTGGGACGAGGGCCGCCTGCACCCCGGCGACCTCGTCGACGCCTGGCGGAGCCCCTGGTGGGACGAGCTCAACGACATGCCGCGGGCAAAACACGAGACCTGGCCCCATTCGCCCGCGAAGACGGTGACGGTCCTGTGTACCGTCGCCGACGCCGGCGGGTTGGCCCTGGCATGGCCGTTGCTGGTGGCAATCGCGGAGGAACTCGCGGGGCAGCGGAAAACCACGGCAGCGACGGCGACGGCACTGGAGGCGGTGCTGCGCTACCTCCCGGAGGTGCAGGCGGCGGGGATCGCCGTCGACCTGCCGAACGTCGCGGCACTGGCCACCCGGAAAGGCAACAGCAAGGCGGTGACGGTCGCGAGGCGGATCACCAAAATGCAGGGGTCCTGAGATTCACCGGTCGGTGCAGCCACGTAATATGACGTCCAATCGAAGGGAGAGGTGGCCATGGCTCGTGCTGATCTTCTTTTGGACCTCGTGGAAGCGGAACGACGAGGGGACCGCACCCGTTTTCGGGGAATCGTCGAGGCGGTGATCGCGGAGGAACGCGCCAACCAGCACCACCTCCTGGCCGATCGCCTGTCAGAGCTGATCGTCTCCACGGGCCAGTCCGCGATCCGGGATGACCATGCCGCTGCGATGCGCGATCTGCTGCACGAGGTGGTGCCGGATCGCCGTTTGGCCGATCTCGAGCTGGCGAAAGTGCCCCAGCGGGTGGTCACTGAGCTGATCGAAGAGCATCAACGCGCCGATCTGTTGCGAAGCTACGGCATCGAGCCTCGTCATCGGCTCTTGCTGTCCGGTCCTCCGGGCAACGGCAAGACCAGCGTTGCCGAGGCCATTGCGGCCGAGCTGATGCTTCCGTTCTACGTCATCCGTTACGAGGGTGTCGTCTCCAGTTTCCTCGGGGAAACTGCCGCCCGTATCGACAGTGCCTTCGAGTTCGCCCGTACCCGTCGTTGTGTGCTGTTCTTCGATGAGTTGGACACCATCGCCAAGGAACGTTCCGACCAGCACGAAACCGGCGAGATCAAGCGGGTGGTCTCAACCCTGTTGCTCCAGATCGACCGGCTCCCCGCGCACGTCATATTCGTCGGGGCCACCAACCACGAGGAGCTTCTCGACCGCGCGGCTTGGAGGCGTTTCCAGACTCACGCAAAGCTGGAAACTCCCAACCGTGCCCAAGCGACACGGTTCCTAGAGAAACTGGCCTCCCGGTTCGGCGGTGACCTTGGCTTCGCCCCGCGCACCCTCGCCGAGAAACTCGTCGGGGCCAGTTTCGCCGAACTCGAGGAGTTCGCGATGGATGTTCGTCGCAGGGCCGTGCTGGAGCTGCCCGACGCTAATCTGCGTCGCATCGCTCGGGAGCGCCTTGAGAACCGGCATTCCCGGGAAACATCATGACCTCCGATCAATATCCTCTTCTGACTTTCGGTCCGCCACAGCTGTCCGACCGCAGCAAACGATTAAGCAGCAGACCTCCCCGGGTTTCCAACCCCGGGGCGCAACGACAGGCTCATAGACTCGGCCCGCGATTCCGCGATCTGAAGTCTGCCTTCGACGCCAAACGGGTTGAACTTGGAAGGAAGCTTCCCGACGAAACCGACCCGAGCATGGTTGTCGTCCTGGATCTGGCAGACAGTGTGCAGGACTTCCAGAATGCCGTGAACCGAATCGAAGGATTCGAGTTCCTCTCGGAGTGGGTTGGCGATGAAACCGACCCCGATGACGACTTTCACAGGGTGGATCCTAAAAAAGGCCGCATCGCCGGCAAGATCAAGCATCCTTTGTACATGATCATGTCGAACGCCAAGGCCGCGGATGAATTCGTGAGCCTGTTCAACCGATGGAAGCAGGATCCTTCTGCAAAATTTGATCGGGGGTTGGCAAAATTCAGGAAGGCGTTTGAGGTACTGGCTGATGTACGCCATTGGGGACCCGAGGATCGCATCCGAGAAACCGGCTTGACTGATTTCTGGCGGGAGCGCCTGGAATCGGCGGGTCAATCGCTCGCCCCGGTCATGGTTGAGATCGAACTCTGGTACCGCAAGGAGCAGCGACTACGCACCGAGGCTCAACAGCACGTTGAACACGTCATCCATGAGGCGAAAGGCCGCATCCATCATCAGGCCCAGATCCCAGACATTCGGTATCACGCCCTGCTCGCCGAGCTGCCCATCCAGCAGGTTCATGCCGTGCTGGACAAAGGTGCCGATGCGATCCGTCTACTGACCACGGATGACGTCATGTTCGTCAGTCCTTTCGTTCCGATGAGCATTGGTCCACAGCTGGAAGGTGAAACGACCACGACATCTCCTTCCCAATCGACACTCCCCACCGCCTCGCCGCGAATAGCCCTGCTTGATGGGCTGCCCTTGGCAAATCATGTGTTACTGGAGGGCCGTCTCGACATCGACGACCCCGATGACCTCGCCGACATCTATCCGGTCGCTGCTCGAAGGCACGGCACCGAAATGGCTTCTGCCATCATCCACGGGGACCTTTCACGACCCGGAGAACCACTGGATCGCCGCCTTTATGTTCGTCCGATCCTGCAACCCCATGCGTGTCAAGAAGACGGCACGGCAATCATCCCGGACCGCCTCTTTCCTGATCTGCTGCACCAAGCAATCATGCGCATCGTGGATTCCGAGGAGGGTCGGCGTCCGTGGGCCCCGAGCGTTCGGATCGTAAATCTCTCGATCGGCTTTCCGGCTCGAGCGCTCACCCGCAGAATGAGCCCTGCCGGCCGCCTGCTCGACTGGCTGGCCGTCAAATACAACCTGTTGTTCATCGTCAGCGCCGGCAACCACACCGGCAAGGGCATCGCTCTTCCCGCGGATGCCGCCGGGGACGAGAAACGTGCGCGATCCGTCGCCCTGCACACCATCCGTGAAAATGCACTGCTGCACGGCATTTTTCCTCCGGGGGACGCGCTGAACGTCATCACCGTAGGAGCCGCCCACGACGACGCGAGCGATGGTTCCGGGCAGGGATCGGACATGGTGTGGGACATCACGCCTCCGGGCGCCCCAGCCCTTTACAGCGCGACCGGCCCAGGAGTGGGAAGGTCCGTCAAACCCGATCTGTACCATTCGGGCGGCCGGGCCTTGTACACGCGTCCCGTCACTGAGTCGGTTCCCCCCTTCGTGTCAGGGCTTGCGAGGCTCCGCCCCCGAGGGCCCGGTGTTCGGGTGGCGGTTCCCGGAAGCAGCGGACAATTGGACCGAACAGCTTTCAGCCACGGGACCAGCCACGCCACCGCCTTAGTGACGCGCGAGGCCAGTCGATTGTTCGACATCCTGGAGGCCGGAACCGACCTGCCCGATGAGCAATATCATCCGTTGCTGGTGCGGGCCCTGCTGGTGCACGCCGCCGATTGGGGAGACTGGA
The DNA here is from genome assembly GCA_905372155.1 of Propionibacteriaceae bacterium. Lineage (GTDB taxonomy): Bacteria > Actinomycetota > Actinomycetes > Propionibacteriales > Propionibacteriaceae > Arachnia. The sequence goes on along the minus strand of CAJPNZ010000056.1, from coordinate 12,337 downwards.
GCGATATTCTTCAGCAAGAGCTCAGCATGGAAAGTCAGGGCCACAGACGCAAAACGTTGACTCCCTTGTTCGGGTACGGTCGTTTGGACACCAACCGGCTCGGGCATGGGGCTGTGAACCGGGCGGTCGTCCTCGCCGGTGGTGAGATTGGACGGGATCAACGGTTAACCTACGATTTGCCCCTCCCGTCCTCGCTACACGCCAAGAGTGAATGGCATCGATTCATCGTCACACTTGCTTATGCGGCCCCAACGATCGGGAACCTGAGCCGATATCGGGCAGCAAAGGTGTACTTCGATCTCCCGGATGGAAAGATCGGGGGTGGCACAAGGACACAAGCTGACCACCATGCGGTTCGACGAGGAAGTCTCCAGCACGAAATCTTCGAAGGCTCAAAGGCCATGGTCATTGACCCAAATAAACCTTTCCGCGTCGCTGTCGAGTGCATGGATGACGCCCGGCATCTCAAGGAGGAGGAACGCGTTCGCTACGGGCTCGTCGTCTCCGTCGAAACAGCGGTTGAGACCTCCACCACCATTCACGCCGAGGTGCGCGAAGCACTCCGACTGCAGCAGCGGCAGCCCACCCGGGTGCACGCCCGGGCGTGAGGATGGTCGCATTGTCGCCCACCACCGATAGGTTCACCCCATGACCTGGGATGCTGACACGTTCACAGAGCTGATCATGGAGCCGGATTCGATCCCCGATCTCCTCGCGCGGTTCGCCACCCTGCCCGAGGCCGACCGCACATCCACGCGCCGGGCTTTCGGGAAGGCTCTGCCCGAGCTGCGCCGGACCTGACTTGTCGCAGTTGAGGTTGGGTTCGTGTCTGTGGATTGTGTTGGTGCTTGTCAGGGTGTTTTGGGTGCGTCGTGTGGGTCACTAATCGAGGGGTAGGATCTGGTGGGTGAGCCCGTTGTTGCGGAAGGTGAAGACCGCTTCCGGGGCGACAGCTGTGCAGATCGTGGTCAAGGAAGGCCGCAAAAACCGGATCATCGAGCATCTCGGGTCTGCCCATGATGAGGCCGGGCTGGCTGTGTTGATGGCCGCTGGTCGGGCCAAGCTGGTCCCACCAGATCAGCAGATGCTGGACTTCAGCGCAGCGACACCCACGCAGCCTGCGGTGGTCACTGGGAGCAGTTCCGCTTTGCTGGTTGAGGTGGTCCGGGCTGCTTGGAAGGCGTTGGGTTTCGACGTGGTCGGTGATGAGGCGTTCTTCCAGCTCGTGCTGGCCCGCCTGGTTGAGCCGACATCGATGCTGGACAGCGCCCGGGTTCTGACCGAGCTCGGGATTGTTCCGGTGCACCGGGCGAGGATGCACCGCTGTCTGGCCAGGATCGCAGGGCGGGGTTACCGAGACCAGTTGGCTGCGGCTTGTTACGGCCACGCCACCAGAGACGGAGACGTGACACTGGTGATGTATGACGTGACGACCCTGCATTTCGAGGTCGAGCACGAAGACAAGCTCCGCAAGGTCGGATACAGCAAGGAACGCCGCGTCGATCCGCAAATCATCGTCGGGCTTCTCGTAGACCGCCATGGGTTCCCGCTGGAGATCGGCTCCTGGGAAGGCAACAAAACCGAAACCCACACCATCATCCCGATCATCAACCAGAGCCATGACCCGACACCAGCTCGGCGAAGTGGTGGTGGTCGCCGACGCCGGCATGCTGTCGATGACCAACCTCCAAACACTTCACGAGGCGGGATTGGGTTCATTGTCGGGTCCCGCCCGGTCAAAGCCCCGGGTGACCTCGCCAAGCATTTCCGCTGGCATGGGGGACGCGTTCACTGACGGACAACTGATCGACACGATCACCCCTAGGGATAAAACCACCAGGGCCCAGACAGCCAACCCCATTACGGAACGAGCCGAACCGGTTTGGGATCCAATCCGGTATCCGCATTCGTGGCGGGCTGTATGGCACTACAGCCACAAACGTGCGCTCCACGACCGCAGAACCCTCACCGCGCAGGAGAACAGGGCCCGGGCCGTCGTGGCCGGTGAGAAGACCGCCCGCAACCCACGGTTCGTGACCACCAGCAAAGGCACCGCTGTCCTCAACGAGGACGCGCTGACCCGAGCGAAACAACTGGTCGGGTTGAAAGGCTACGTCACCAACATTCCCATAACCGCCATGCCAGGACAGGAAGTGATCGACGCCTACCACGACCTATGGAACATCGAACAATCATTCCGGATGTCCAAACACGACCTCAAAGCCAGGCCAATCTTCCACCACCAAGCCGAAGCGATCGAAGCCCACCTCACCATCGTGTTCACCGCTCTCGCCATCGCCCGCCAGCTCCAAACCACCACCGGCATCAGCATCAAACGACTGATTCGAATCCTACGACCCCTACGCCAAGTCACCATCCAAATCGCCGGTCAAACCATCACCGCCCAACCCCACATAACCCCCGACACCACAACAATAATCGAGAAAATCCTGGGTCACTAAACTGCGACAACTCAGGCCGGAGGCTGCGCACCCCGGAGGCGTACGAACGATTGTCGCTGCTCGCGGTCACCCTCGACTGCTCCGTCACGCAGGTCCTCGCGACTTTCACCCCGTGGTCAATGCCCCTGCTGGTCCGCGACGAGGCGGCCTGCGACTACATCCTGCCCCGGTTCCTGGCGCGCGGCCGCGACTGGACCGGCCGGTTCGTCGCCGCCGTGATGAAACGGCGGCCCATCGCCCGGGTTGCCGTTGCGCTGGTCGACCCGCTCGTCACCGCCCACGAGCTGCCCCTTCCCACCGACGCCGGCTATCTGGAGGACTGGTTGAAGCGCTGCTTCCTGCCCCGTCCCGGGGTGCGGTGGACGGAACAGTTCCTGATCGCCTGCACCGCCCAGAACGCGTTCCGGTTCCAAACCGACTTCTGGGCGGACGAGGCCAGGGCCGGCGACGTCCGCGCCCGCGTCGCGCAGCTCCGCGACCTCGGCGAGTTCGACGACGCGACGGTGAGCAGGGCGCTGATCCAGATCCTTGAACGCGGCGACAACCGCAACGCGCAGCGCGGCGCCCTGGACTGGCTCATCGGCCTGGGCCTGGCACCGCAGCTCTGGGAGGAACGCGCCCGCCTGATCGCCGCCCTCCCCTCCGTCCAACCCAACGTCCTGGCCCGCGTCCTGGATGCGCTGATCCAGCCCGGAACCACACCCGGCGAACTGGCGGGCATCGCCGTCGCGGTGCTGCCCCGGCAGGAGAAACAACCCCGCCACGACGTGCTGCGGGCGTTGTCGCAGGTGGGATCACCGACACCGGAGCTGCTGGAGACGGTTCGTTTCATCGCATCCGGGCAGGATTCCGTCGCGGCCGGGCTGGCCCATTCGCTGCTCGACGGCTGGGGCGAGTCGAGGCCCGAGGCCGAGGTCTCCGGTCTTTGGTGCAACCCCTCCGGCCCGGATCCCGACCCGCTCCCCGAGTTCACCGATCCGGCCCTGGTGCTCGACGACCTCGCCTTCGCCGACGTGCTGGCCAAGGTCCTGAGGTCCTACCGGGATGACGCCACCCGGGACGAGCACGTCTTGGCGTGTTTCGTCGCGACGGCGCACGCCAGGGGTCGCGATGTCGTGACGGCGGCCTTCGAGAACCTGGACAGGTTTGACACCGACACGCCGCTGCGGGAGGCGCTGGCCCGGTTCCTGGGACGCCCGGTGAACAAGTCGTGGCGGCTGGCGCGTGAATCCCGCTTGTCGAGGCTGGCGACCGCCCGGGTCTTGGCCGCGCTGGAGCGTCTCGGCGAACTGCCGTGCCTGCTCGCGACCCCGAGCCACAGCGCGTTCCGCATTTCCTGGGAGGTTTTCGCCGACCGCGCCCGCCGGTACCGCGACGCGGGCCTGGAGCTGGGCGCCGTGGATGTCGCGGCCGCCCTGACCCGGCTCGACGGCCCCATCCCCGAGGACCTCACGGATCTCGACCAGCCCATCGGGGAGGTCGAGGTTTCGCTGGCCGAGGTGCTCGCCGCATGGCGCGACCACCCGGCACCGCCCACTGAACTCGCCCCGGCCGAGGACGGATCCTCGTTTCTTGAGGCCCGGATCTGCGGTGGGGAACCACTCGCCTTCGAATTGCTGGGGTTGCCGCCGACCGACCAGCCCGCGGAACCGGCCACTCACTGGGCCAGCGCGGAGCACCGTTCGCCCTCCAGTTGTTCCCCGCGTTCCCGGCCGTCCCGGCGTTGCAGGCCCTGCAGGTGTTGACCGGCGCCACGGGAAACCGGGGATGGCAGGCCCTGCGGGTGTTGCAGGGGTTCGCCGGAGCGGCCCGGTCGTTCGGGTCGGTGCCGTCGCTGGCGGTGGTCGGGGTGTGTGCGCAGCTGCCTCCCGACGCCTGGGACGAGGCCGCCGTTTTGCTGATCGACGCCTGGAACGACGGCCGTCTGCTGCCCAGCGACCTCGTCGCGGCCTGGCGCAACCCGTGGCGGGCCCGCTTGAAAACCCCACCCCACCGGCTGGTTAAAACCCTCAACCACGTCGCGGACACGGGTGGCCTGGCCCTCGTGTGGCCGCTGCTGGTGGAGGTGTGCGAGGAACTGGCGGGAATGAAACAGGTCCCCGCCTCTGCGCTCGGCCTGCTGGAGGCGGTGCTGCACCACCTCCCGGAGGTGCGGGCCGCGGGAGTCGCCGTCGACCTGCCGAACGTCGCGGCACTGGCCGCCCGGAAGGGCAACAGCAAGGCGGTGACGGTCGCGAGGCGGATTGTCGAGACCAGCCCGGTGGTTCACCGCATCGGACAGGACTTGCGGACGGCCCTGGAGGAGATTCCGCCTCCGGACGAGAAGTTCATCGCAGATGTCGCCGGGGCCGTGAACTTCGTGACCCACGAAAGAACAGGCCCGAGGGAGGACGCGCAATTCTGAACACGAACGCCCGTGACCGCCCCGCGCGCGGGTTCGATGCCGAACGTCGCCCCATTAAGCCGTGTTCGCATGCTGCTAGCTTGGTTGCATGGCGTTCACATACCGTGACGTACCCGACGATGCGGCCGAGACGTTCAATAAGCGTGCCGCCGAACCCGAGCAGGTCGCGTCGCGACCCAGAAATGCGAAAATCATCGACCGGCTCCGCGCCATGGACCGCACCTCCGGGCCCAGCCGCAAGGAGATCCTGGCCGAGATCGCGGCGAATCGACGATGATCGCGGGTGGATTTGTCGCCCACCGCGGATAGGTTCATCCCATGACCTGGAATGCCGACACCCTGGCGGCTCTGCTAACCGAGCCGGAGTCGCTTGAAGGCCTCGTCGCAGTCCTCGACGATCTCACTGAGGCCGATCGTTCGGCGATCCGCAAAGCGATCGGCAAGGCCCTTCCCTCCCTGCGCCGACACCTGGAGGAGGCAGGCACGGGTGGACAGCGTCTGGTTCTGCTGGCCGCGGCGATCAGCGCCACCCCCGCGCAATGCGCCTCCGTCTTCGCCCCGCAGGAGATCTGGCAGCTGAAGTGGTCCCCTGTCATCGCCCGAAACCGGTTGATCTCCTGGCTGACCGGCAACGGCCCGGAATGGGCCGACGACTTCGTCACACGACTGCTGAAGCGTCGCGGCGACGCTGACATCCATGCCCTGATCGACGAACTCGTCATAGCCCACGATCTCCCGATTCCCGACGATCCCGGGTTCCTGACGGCCTGGGCGATGAAGAACGCCGCCCACCCCCGGTCCGGGTGCCGCTGGGAAGAGCACCTCATCGCCGCCTGCGCCGCCCCGAACGCCTTCATCCAGCACCTCGACTCTGGGCAGCACACCCAGTTTCGGGAGGCCGTCGCGGATTTGCGGGTGACCGAACCCACCGACGACGACGCCCTGCTGCTGGCTCTCCTCCAAGTGTTCGAACGCGGCGACAACCGCCCCTCGCAGCAGTTCACCCTGACCCTGATCACTGGCCTGGGCCTGACCCCGCTGTTGGCGAAACACAGCGACCGGTTCCTGGCGGCCCTGCCGAACGCCGATCCCGTCGTCGTGAAGTTCGCGGTCGAACAGCTGCTGCCCCTCGGCCTGCGCGACGACGAACTGACCACACTGGCCCTGGACGTGCTGGCCCGCAAGGAGAAGGGCGTCAAACGCACCGTCCTCAAGGCGCTGCGCTCGGTGAACGGCCCGTCGCAGGACCTGGTGGAAATGCTCACCGCGACCACCACCGGCCCCGACTCCACCACCGCCGGACTGGCCCGGAAACTCCTCGACGACTGGGGCGTGGCCACCGAACCCACCGAGTCGTTGGGGTTGTGGCGCGACCCACTCGGTATCCCACCCGAACCCATCGACGACCTGGACCGGCTCCTGGACGAGGTGGAGTTCAACGAGCTGATCCACCGGCTGGACAGCGAAGCCCCGGGGAACTGGGCGCCCGTCGAGGTCTACGAACGCGGCCTGGCGGCGCTGGTCGCGCTGGGCTGGGCCGAGGGACGCGACGCCGTCGTCGAGACGCTGCACGACAAGCTGAACCCCGACCCGAACACACACGGGGTGTGGAAGCAGCTGGTGCAGCGCTGGCTGCAGCGGGTGACCGGCCGGAAGGAACGCGGCAGGCCGCCCCGGGGTGCGGCACTCACGCGGGTCGCGATTCGGCGCTGCAACGACGTCCTGGATGCCATCGGGCAGGTGCCGTGCCTGCTGTCCACCCCTACCCACAAGAACAACCGGGTCTCCTGGCAGAGATTCCGGGACCGGCTGCACCGCTACGCCGAGAAGGACGTGGACGTGCTACCCATCGACCTGTTCGTCGCCCTGGGCCGGATCGACCGCACCGAGACCACACCCTGCACCCTGCCGGGCCGCGTCACCAAGGGACGAACCGTGCAGGAAGTCGTCGACCTCTGGCTGAAAACCCCCGCCGAACCGGGCCGGATGAGTTTTGTTCCCCCGGCAGTCCCGGGAACGAGCAGAGCGACCAGGCCTGCCACAGGGTGCGCATGGAAGGCGACGAGCCCGTGATCGCGAAGACTCTCGGGATCGCGGGGCCGTGGGACGAGACACGCCGGGCACCAGAACGCAGCGGGGAACACGACATCGGTAGCACCCTGCTTCCGGCACACCCCGTATGGGCGACCACTGCCGCTCAGGTGAACCTGCCCTTCGGCAGTAGTTCCGGTTGGGAGATCACCGAGGCGATCGCCTCCGTGTTTCACGTGGACCCGGCCATGGCTCTCATCGCTTTCGTCTTCGCGAGCGGGGCCTCTCCGCAGGGCCGCGACGAGATCGCGGGGGCACTGCTGACGGCGTGGGACGAGTCCCGGTTGAACCCGGAAGTGCTCGTCGCGGCCTGGGAAAGTCCTTGGCGCCAGGAATGGCGGGACGACATCGCGCCTGTGAAGGTGGCAGCCATGCTCACGAGCATCGCGGAAGCCGGCGGCCTGGCCCTGGCGTGGCCGCTGCTGACGAGAGTCGCGGAGGAACTGGCGGGAACAGAGAAGCTCCCCACCGGGGTCGCGACCGTCCTGGAATCGGTACTTAATCTCCTGCCGGAAGTACCCGAGAAACCAGACCTGCCCAACATCGCGGCACTGGCCGCCCGGAAGGGCAGCAGCAAGACGGTGAAGGTGGCGCGGCAGATAGTCGCTGCCGACTGATCCACAAGGAAACCCCGACCCAACACTGCAAGCAGGATTCCACCCTTGAGCACGAAGTCTGCGGACGAGGCGGTCCAGGAAGGACTCGAGTAGGTGTCGAACCAGGTATTCCTGGGTGGGTGCCGGCCCTCCGGTTCTGCTCGCCGTGGATCGAGCCTTGGACTGGAGGATGGTGAAGATTTCTTCGCCTCGCGTCATGACAGCGTCTCCAGGGCGTGAAGGAGGGGAGTCTTGGCTCGGGGGAGCTGCAGGGCGATCCGCATCAGGGTGTTGGGTTTCCCGCCGCGGCGCAGCCATTCCTTGAGGGCGTCTCGTGCGGTCTCGTAGCCGAGCTGGCCGCGCAGGCGGAACGCGTCCGTGATGCAGCGTTCGGGGGAGTAGAGCCCGATCGACAGGTCCGTGCCTTCGATGGGGATCTCGTCGCGACCGAGGTCGAAGGTGGCGGCATCGAACTGGTGCCAGGTGATCGCGTGCTCGGTTGCGGGAGAGCGTCCGCCGCGGGGGATCGCGACATCGAGAGTGCCGGGAACGGCGTCGGTCAAGTCATGGTGGGCGAGCGCAGAAGTGAGGCAGATCGTCGCATCGGATCGCCGGGTCGCGGCTTCGACCAGGCCCCAGTCCACGGCTGGCGCGTCTGCGGGAAGGTAGATGCCGCGTGCGACCCGGGTCAGGTCGCCAGCGCAGGCTGCCCGGTAGAGGCCGGTGCGGGACAATCCAGCGCGATCAGCGGTTGACGGGGTGATCAGTGTCACGATCTCACCTCAACTCGGGCGGTATGAAACGTCTACAGATAATAGTAGCTGATTGCGTTTCGTTCCGCTCTGGCGCTGAAGTGACGAGAATCAAAACGCACCCCTGCGAGTTGACAGGGCGGCTCTGGTTCTGGGGTGTGACTCGTCTGGCCTGTCGGTGCTGATGGGCCGAGATATAGGTGGTCGTCGTAGCTGGCCACGACCGCTGGCTGCGACGGTCCTGGGCAGGTCAGCGCCTCCTTCTCAACACGAAAAATCCCCTTTCGGACGCCGAAAGCCGCGTTGAGTGCTGCATAACCGGGAAGTCGCGAACGGAGCGTCCTCAGAAGTCGATGTCGAAGTCAATTCCGTCCAGGAAATCCCCCAGGTCGAAGCCGTCGAACAGCCCACCGATGCCGTCGAACAGGCCATCGGAGCCGTCTAGGAGGTCCGAGGCGAGCAACTGGAACACCAGCTCCCCCGCCACGTCGGCGCCGACGTCGATCCAGTCGAAGTCCCATTCGACGTTTCGTTCGATGGCGAGTTCACGGAAGACCTTGACCCAGTGGTCGGCGACCCCGAAGACCATCGCGTAGGGCAGGTAGCGGCTGAAGGTGTTCTCCGCCTCCTCGAAGCGGATCTGCCCGGCCTCGGCGGTCGCGAGGTACTGCCTGAAACCGAGGGCCTGGATGCGCGTGGCCGTGCCCGCGCCGGTTCGGGGCACGCGACGTTTCGGCCCGAAGGCGGCGACCACACCCGTCGCGACGAACAGGGCGGCGGCCAGCAGGCCCACGTTGTCCCCTCCGGTGATCACCAGCGCAGCGAAACCCGCAACTGCCCCGGCCGCCACACGCCAGAACCTGTGCCGCCGACCACCCGGGTTCGGGTTCTGCCGGTACCAGCCGCGGCGGCTGGCCTCCTCGTAGATGTCGGCGGTGAGCTGCCGGAACACTTTCTTGTGCCTGCGCACCAGCTCCGACATCCGCATCGCCCGCCCCCGCGGGAAGACCCCCTCCAGGAACGTCCTCTCGTAGCGCATCAGGTTGGAGCGGGGCTTGTCGCAGGGGTGCAGCAGCCAGTCCTTCCCGCGCCGTCTGCCCTTGCCGTCGTCGAGCACCTCGATGCGCAGGAATCCGCGGGCGGCGAGGTCGACGATGGTCGCGGTGAGGTCGCGGGGGTCCACCACCCCGTCGATGACCATCCCGATCAGTCCCGGGGTGACGTCGCGCGGCGGGGTGAAGGCGACGGGGATGGGCCCCTTGTACTCGGTGGATCGGAGCCGTTTGGTGGGGGTTGTCTTCCGTTCCTCCCGCGACGGCAGGACGCCGGGTGTCAAACCGTCGTAGATCTCGTCGTGCGAGGCGAGGATCCGCCTGAGAAGCAGCGTCACCGACCCCAGGAACACGACCACCGCCACCGCGACCACAACCCATCCCATGGAATTAAGTCTCCCGCATCAGGAAGGTCGCTGGCAGTATTTGGTCTTGAACAGGACCCCGACCCGCACGAGGAGCGCCATGACCGACCCCAGAGCAGCACAGACCGAGCTCGTCGCCCGGCTCCACGGGCTCCTGGACGACGAACCCACCACCCGTGTGATCCCGATGTTCGGGTCGCGCGCCTTCATGGTGCGCGACAAGATGGTGTGCTGCGCCCTCAAGGGCGGGCACCTGCTGGCGCACGTCGATCCCGACGACGACGCAAAGTTTTCCGGGAAACCCGGCGCCTCCCCCGCCGAGATGGGCCCGGGACGCGAGATGGGGCCCGGCTGGATCCAGGTGGCGGCGGAGGTGATCACCGAGGACTCCCGCCTGCGTTTCTGGGTCGATGCCTGCATGGCCTTCAACCGCGCCCAAACCTCGGGACTGAAACAGCCGTGACCGCTCCTTGACGCCTCGGCGCATGCGCCACGCCACCCTCGACGCCGGCCGATCGGGTCTTCTACACTCGTTGCCACGGCGTGTAGCTCAGCAGTAGAGCACCGGGCTATGGACCCGGAAGGCGCAGGGGCAGCACCTGCCACGCCGGCCAAGTTCGTGTCGCCGCCCGGAGGGACATCGTGAATCAGTACGTCCACCACCAGCTCCTGCAGGCGATGCGCACCGCCGCCGATCATCCCGACCCGGTCGTCCGGGAAGCCGCTCTGGAGCGGATGGAGCGCTGGCGGCAGGTGATCGACGGCATGGCGGAAGGCACCTTGAGGATCGGCAGTCGCAGGCCGCTCGTCGGGCTTCCCGCCTGGGTGACCCCCAGGGTGGTGCGGGGCGGGTTCGCCACCGGCAAAGCGGCCGCCGCCATCCCGCCGGCCGAGGACGAGAGGCTCCGCGCTCAGCAGCTCGGTATCAAGGCCACCCGCCAGGCGATCTTCGAGTCGTGGCTGACCCCGGAGGGCCTGGCCGAGCTGGAGGTCCTGCTGGAAACCGGCGCCTACAACGTCGGTTTCCCGGAGCACGCCGTCCTCCTGAGCGTCGCGGCCCTGCTGAGGCATGGCGCCAACGACTCCGTCCGCACGCTGCTCGACGAGGTTTCACCGCTGGCCGGGTCGCTGCGGTTCTCGCCGTATCCGGGTGCGCCGTCGCCCCTGCGACCGGACCAGGTGTCGCGGTGGACCGCCCGGCAGGTCGCGGGCGCCCTGGAACGCGCCCGCGTCAATCCGCGGGTCGCTGCGGAACGCGAGGCCCTGACCGTCTGGCTGCCGCTGACCGACAAGGTGGTGGCGTTCTGGGCGGGCATCATCGAGGCGCCCACCTTCGACAAGGGCCGCATCGACGAGGCCCGCACGCTGGTCGCCGACTACGACCGGGCGGCACGGCAGCACACCCGCTGCCGCAAGTACCGCCGACCGGGTGAGAACCTGCCGATCCTGATCGACGCGCTGCGACAGGCGATCGACGGGCAGGGGGCGTGGCCGCCCGGGCGGGTGAGGCACGTCCTGTCGCGGATCGAGGCGAAACGGGGCCTGCCCGGCAGCAAGCGATCCGATGACCTGCGCGCCCGGCAGGCGGTGGCGGCCTCCCGGCCCCTGCACGTCGAGGTGGCGGGGGTCGTCGCGGACCGGGTGGCGCGGCTGCGCGGGGACGTCGGCCTGACCGATTTTCCCACCGCCTCCGCACCGATCTCCGATAACGAGGCCACCGGCGTGGTGCCCGCCGGCACCCCGCTGCCGGCGTCGGTGCTGCGCACCCTGCGGCTGGGTTTCGTCTCGGATCTGGAGGAGCTGATCACACTCGGGGTGGTGCCGTCGGCGGAGGTGCTGGCGTCGCTGGTTCCGCAGCTCACCGCCGGGCAGGTGGCCTCCTCGGCGGATGATCCGCTGGTCGGCGCGCTGCTCGCCGCCACCTATCGGGCGTTCCGGCGACGCCGGAGTTTGCTGCTGCTCGACCTGGAACAGCAGGTGCGGTTCAAGGAGCTGCCGTGGGTGGCGGCCCTCCAGGGGCTCACGGCCGGCGGCCCCCTCGACGACCCCCTGGTGTTGGCGCGGCGGCTCGGGTCGGTGGTGCTGGACGCGTTCCCGGGAACGATCCTGCCGAACGGGTTCATCCGGGAGTACAGCACCCTCCTCGACATGGCGCAGGTGCGGCTGCCGTTGACCGAGGAGCTGGCCGCCGACATCTTCATGGGCCGGTTCGCACCCAAGTTCCAGCAGGCCGCGAAGGTGGCGGCGGGGCTGCTGCGCGGGTCGCTGTACGAGCGCTACTACGGCATCGACTACGCCGCGGTGCTGGGCCTGCCGGAACCGGATGGGCACGGGGATGTCGGCGAGTTCGACCGCATGGTCGCGGAAGATGTGCCGGCGGGCCGGAGCGTCGCGGCGAACGGTCAGATCATCGAACGCCAGCAGATCCTCACCACCCACAACCTGGCGGTCCTGGTGAAACTCGGCGTGCAGCCCGGCCGGAACTGGGCCGAGCTGGCGCACCACGCCGCAGGGAGATCGTTCCAGCTGCTGGAACGCGCGAGGAACAGCCCTTGGCCGCTGTCGGCCATCAAGAACGCCGCCTACGCCTGGCGGCAGGCAGTGTTCTTCCTGTC
>CAJPNZ010000055.1 GCA_905372155.1 Propionibacteriaceae bacterium | reverse complement strand
GACCGGGGACGGGCAGGGACGGGAGGGAGCTCCTTCAGCGGGCGCGGCCGCGGCTCGGGGCGTGGGGATATCTGCTGGGTGGCGGCATTGCCGTCGCCGGGCAGGGGCCGCAGCTGGGCGGCGAGTGCAGGATTGTGCTGGCCCGGGGCGTTCACCAGCTCGGAGCGGACCCGGCGCAGCGCGTCCATGAGTTCGCGACCATCGGCGATGCGGGCCTCCGGGTCGCGTGCGGTGCAGGCGGCCACCAGGGCGTCGAGGTAGTCCGGGATGAAACCCGGGAACCCGAGCTCGCGCAGCTTCGCGGAAGGGGCGGGCACATCGACGTTCACGTGTGCGTAGGCGATCTGGTAGTTGTTCTCGCCGACGTGTGGTTTCTTGCCGGTGAGCAATTCGAACAGGACGATGCCGGTCGAGTAGATGTCGCTGCGCGAATCCGGGCGGGCATGGGTCACCAGTTCGGGAGGTAGGTACGAGGCGGTACCGACCAGGACCCCGGTTGCGGTCATCTGCGGGGACTCGGTCTGGCGAGCCAGGCCGAAGTCCGCGACCTTGACGTGGCCGCGGGTCGAGATCATGACGTTCTCGGGTTTGATGTCGCGATGGACGATTCCCGCGTCGTGGGCGGCCGCCAGGGCCGAGGCGATGGGTTCCAGGTAGTCCAGAGCCAGCACCGGTTCGAGGGGGGCGTCACGGGCGATGAGCCTGCGCAGGGTCTCGCCGTCGATGAACTCCATGACGATGTATGGCTGCCCCTGGGAGGTGCCCTGGTCGAAGATGCTGACCACCGCTGGGTGGTTGATCAGGGCAGCGGAGCGGGCCTCCCGGTCGAACTTTGCCGCGAACTCGTCGTCCTCGGCCAGATCGGTTCGCATGATCTTGACCGCGACGGTCCGCTGGAGACGGGCGTCACGCGCCCTGTAGACCGTCGCCATACCGCCCCGTGCGATCTTCGCGAGAATTTCGTAGCGACCATCCAGCACGCTTCCGACCATCGGGTCGTAGGTACTGCTTTTGTTCACCGCGGTCTCCTGGGGAAGATAGGGGATCTGGGCTGGGCGATGAGCTCGGCCGGTATCGAGTGTAGGCCGATCCCGGAACGGGAGAGCTCCGGGCACGCCGCATAGGCTTCTCGCATGACGGTATTGCGCAGTCTGCGTTCGCGGATGCTACTGGCACGCGTGGCGGTGCAGCTTCCCCTTGTCGAGGCCGGAGACCGGCTGCCGGGGCTGGCCATGGGGGGGATCGACATGGCGGTGCTCACCACGGGGGGTTCCGCGGAACGCGAGGCGAGTCTGGAGATCCTGCGCGGTCTCGAATGCCGTATCGGCCAGCGGATGCTGCTGGCGATCGACACCCCGGAGATCGAGGCGGACGTGCGGGTTCTCTTCCCGGGCGAGCAGGATCGGTCGCGTCCACATCGGTGGGCACTTCTCGGACAGGTGGTCCAGGGGCAGGGACAGATCGTCGAACCGGATGGTGCCTTCCAGTTCCTGGCGGTTCCCGGGACGCTCCCCGGTTCGCCGCTGCTGTGTGCCGCGGTGGAGAACCAGCCCCCGCTGCGGCGGGGTTCGGTTCCCTGGTTCGCCGCGGGCGGACTCGACGCCGGATCTGTTCAGGCCCTGGCTGCCTCGGGCGTCCGGCGCGTCTGGCTCACCGGGGGTGGATCCGTGGAGGAACTGGAACGGATCGGCGAGATCCTGCGGCGGGCATGGGGTGAGGACCCGGCCTACGAGGATTATCTGGACTTCGCGGTCGGGGCGTGAAACCCCCGGGTCGGTCAGCCACGAATTGGTACTGTGAGGCCTGCCTATCCTTACAGGTAAAGAGGTTTCACCACATGACCAATCCACTTTTCAACCCGATATCCAGGCGCACGTTCTCCGGTTTGGTCCCGGTCCTGCTGACGCTGGGGCTCACCGGCTGCGGATCCGGGGAGACCTCCGAGGGAGGGGACGCCTCGTCCCCCGCGAGCGCCCGTACCGTCACCCACGACCTCGGCGAGACCGTCATCAACGGCACCCCGAAACGAATCGTGTCCACATCGGTGGTGCTGACCGGCACCCTCCTGGCCCTGGACGCGCCCGTGGTCGGTTCCGGGGCGTCGAAGCCGGGCGCCGAGGGATTCGACGACGTCGGTTTCTTCTCTCACTGGTCGGCCACCGCCAAGGAACGCGGTGTAAAAGCCCTGTACGCGAACAGCAAACTCGACATTGAGGCCGTGACCGCGGAGAAACCGGACCTGATCATCATCGCATCCACGGGAGGGGACAGCACCAAGGACGACTACGACTCGCTGTCCAGGATCGCCCCGACCGTCGCCATCAACTACAACTCCGAGAGCTGGCAGACCGTCACCCGGAAGGTGGCCGACGTCACCGGCACGCAGGCCAGGGCCGAGGAACTCACCAACACCTTCAATTCGAGGGTCACGGAACTCAAGGCCGGAATGAGCGGGGTCCCCACCGACCCGGTGCAGGCCATCGTCTACACCCCGTCCAACGGCCTGTCCTTCGCGAAACCGGGCGGCCCCCACGACGAGATCTTCTCGGCTCTCGGTTTCAAACTCGCCGAGGCGCCCGCCAGCAGCGGTGAAGAGGGAGCCAACCGCAAGGACTTCGTGTTCGCGACGGTGGAGCAGAGCGTGCAGGCGCTCACCTCCGAGACCCTCCTGCTCGTCTCCGGGGACGACAAGACCGTCGAACAGCTGAAAGCAGACTCCAACTACAACACCACCCAAACCGTGAGCAGCGGCAAGCTGGTGCCGCTGGGGATCTCCAGCTTCAAACTGGACTACTACAGCGCGCTCGCCATGGCCGAGACCTTGGCGGCCGCCTACTCGGGGTGAGCAGGCCTGCCTGGGTGCTGCTCGGGTTGGTGATCCTCCTACCCTGCCTGGCCATGGCATCGTTCCTGTTCGGGTCCGGCGAGGTGCCCGCCGAGCAGGTGATGGCGGTGCTCTCCGGCGGTGGTACCGGGCAGCAGCGCCTCATAGTGCTCGGGATGCGCGGCTCCCGGACCCTGATAGCGCTGGTCGCCGGCGCCGCCCTCGGGATCGCTGGGGTGCTGGTGCAGGCGCTGACCCGCAACCCGCTGGCGGAGCCGGGACTGCTGGGGGTCAATGCGGGCGCCGCCTGTGCCGTGGCCATCGGCCTCGGTCTCGCCCGGTCCCTGCCGATCGCGATGATGATGCTGGTCTCCCTGGTCGGTGCGCTTGTCAGCGGACTGGTGGTGACCGGGGCAGCGGGGGCCTGGCGGGGACGTCACGACCCGGTTCGTATCGTGCTGGTGGGGGCTGCCTGGAGTGCGGTCGTCTCGGCCATCACCACGGTCATGCTGCTCAGCGACCCCAGGATCTACGCAGAGTTCCGTTTCTGGGATGCGGGGGCCGTGATGCCGCGGCCACTGGACCTGGTGATCGCCGCGGCGGGAACGCTCGGGGCCGGGCTGCTGGCCGCGCTGCTGCTGGCGAGATCCATGGACGCCCTGGCCCTGGGGGAGGAGTTCGCCAAAGGACTCGGCCTCGCGGCCGGACGTGCCCGGATGCTGGTGGCCCTCACCTGTCTGGTGCTCTGCGCGGCGGCGACGGCCCTGGTGGGCCCGGTTTCCTTCCTCGGGTTGATCGCGCCCTTCGCAGCACGGCTGGTCGTCGGCCCGAGGCATCGCTCGCTGATCTGGTTCTCGGCCCTGCTGGGTGGGGTGACGTTGCTGGCCGCCGATGTGCTGGGCCGGGTGGTGAACCCGCCCGCCGAGGTGCAGGCCGCCCTGATGTGCGCCCTGCTCGGGGCGCCGTTGTTCATCGGGCTGGCCCGGGCGCGACGAGGAGTGCAGCTGTGAGCCTGCAGGTGCGCTCCGTGCGGCTCGGGCCCGTCAGTTTCCGTGCCCGCCCACGAACCTGGCTGGTCGCGGCCCTGGCGTGGGGCATCGCCCTGGCCGGGGCGATCGCAGTGCTGTTCTCCGGTTCCGTGAACATGACCCCTGAACAGTTCTGGGCGGCCCTGGCCGGGGTGGGGGAACGCGCCGACATGCTCCTGCTGTGGGAGTTCCGGATGCCCAGGGCAGTCACCGGCCTGGTGGTCGGGGCATGTCTGGGCACGGCCGGCTGCCTGTTCCAGGCGTTGTCGCGCAACGCCCTGGGATCCCCGGAGATCATCGGCCTGACCGGTGGCGCCGCGCTGGGGGCCGTGGCCTCCGTCATAGTTTTCAGGTCCTTCGGGTGGGGCACGGCGGTCGGGGCGATCATCGGTTGCCTGGGGGCCGCCCTGCTCACCTGGGTGCTCTCGCCCAGGGGATTCGGCGGCGGCAATCGTCTCATCCTCATCGGTCTCGGGGTCGCGTCCCTGATCCAACCGGTGACGGTGCTGCTGCTCACCCGGGCCGACAGCGACTCCGCTACCTCGGCCCGGCTGTGGCTGACCGGCACCCTCAACGCCCGCAACTGGAGTCACGCCGCGGTCGGCGCCGTGCTGTTCGCGGTGATCCTGCCGTTCGCCCTGCTGATCTCGCGGCACCTCGACGCCGCCGCCCCGGGAGAGGACCTAGCCGCCGGGCTGGGGGTCTCCCGCCGTTTCACGCAGTGGACGGCGACCGGCGTCGGGGTCGCGCTGACCGCGGCCGCGGTCGCAGTTGCCGGACCCATCTCGTTCATCGCGCTCGCGGGCCCGCACGTGGCCCGCCGGCTCCTGAAGGGACCAACCGCCCCCGCGGGTGTCGCGGCGGGCACGGGGGCGGCGCTGCTGGTGGCGGCGGACCTGGTGGGGGCAAACCTGCCGGGTGGTCTGCAGCTCCCGGTGGGGGTGACGGCCGGTCTGCTGGGCGGTGCTTATCTGCTGCTGCTCCTGAACGGACAGGAAAGGAAGAAATGACCGGAACCGCCCAGGAGTTCCCGCTGAAGGCCTCGTCGGTGCGGCTCGGCTACGACCGGAAGATCGTGATCGAGGACATCACGCTGGAGGTGCCCGAGGGGGAGCTGACGATGCTCATCGGACCCAACGGATGCGGCAAGTCGACGCTGCTGAAGGCCCTGGCCCGGGTGCTCGCCCCCAAGGCCGGGTACGTGTACCTGGGGGGAACCGACATCCACCAGCTGCGGACCACCGCCGTCGCCCGCAGGCTCGGGTTCCTGCCGCAGCGCCAGTCGGTGCCGCCGGGCATCAAGGTACTGGACATGGTGAGTCGGGGACGGTTCGCCCATCAAAGGTTCTGGTCCAGGTGGTCGCAGGAGGATGAGAAGGCCGTGGCCTCGGCACTCGAGGTCACCGGACTGACCGATCTGCAGCGGGCCGACGTCGACGAACTCTCCGGCGGGCAGGTGCAGCGGGTGTGGCTGGCGACAGTGCTGGCCCAGGACACACCGCTGCTGCTGCTCGACGAACCCACCACCTTCCTGGACATCGCCCATCAGTACGAGGTCCTGAAACTGGTTCGCGGGTTCCGCGACGCAGGACGCACCGTCGTCGTGGTGGTGCACGACCTGAACCAGGCCACCCGGTTCGCCACCAACCTGGTGGTCATGAAGGACGGGGCGGTAGTGGCCTCGGGGCCGCCCGCCGAGGTGCTGACCGCGGAACTGGTCGAGAGCGTCTTCGGACTCCCGGTGCTCGTCGTACCGGATCCGGTCACCGGGACCCCGATGGTGGTGCCGCGATGACCATGCACCTGCCACCCACGCCCCTGTCCGCCACGGGCGCCCCGCACCCTGCGGACCCGGAGCTGCCGGACCAGCTGGACCACTCCCCGATCATGGGGAAACGGTGTGTGATCGATGGCGTGGAGATGGTGGAGGTCACCTTCGTCGCCCACGAACCCCGGGGGTGTGAGGTGCTGGTTCACCTCAACAGCCTCACCGATGCGATCCGCACCCGGCTGGATCCCGCCGTCATGAACCCGTTCGGGGACACCGGGATCCAGGCCCTGTCCTGGTGGCTGCCCGCCGACGGCTGCTACTCCTATCGCTACTGGCGCAGCGACGAAATACCCCGCGACATCGGTGCGACCCGCGAGGGCTGGCTGCGGGTGCACCGGGAGGGTGAACCGGATCCGCTCAACCCCGAGACCCTGCCCGCCTTCGACCTGCGGGAACAGTCGGTGTGGCGCGGACCCGACTTCCATCCCGTCCCGTGGACCCCGGCCGGCGAGGCCGAGCAGCGGTGGCGGCTGCACGACGGCGGAAGATTCGCGGTGCTGCCCGGGGACGACCGGACCCTGGTGCTGTTCGACGGGCTTCGCTGGCGCCTGGCGGGGGTGGCCTCCGCGTTGCGGGCCGCAGGGTTCGGGCACACCGTCGTCGCCGTCGACACCGGGGAGGGAGAACAGCGGGCCGCGTGGCTGACCACGGCGCGGGGCTGCGCCCCGCTGGTGGAACGCGCCCGGGAACTGGCCGGGACGGGCCGCGAGGTGATCGCCGCCGGGCAGTCGTTCGGGGGCCTGGCGTGCGTGGAACTCGCGACCCACCGGCCGGATCTGGTCACCGCGGTGATCGCCCAGTCGGCGTCGCTGTGGTTCGCGGGCGATCCCGTTCCGGATCCGGAGGCGGAGGGCACCCTGCTGCGCGATCTCACCGCGGGCACGAGGACGCTGGGGGTGCCGGTGGTGGTGCAGGCCGGCACCGACGAACGCGGCCTGATCCAAGGCGCCCAGCGGCTGGCCGGGATCGCGGAGAGAACCGGCCGGTTGGTGTCAGCGGAGGAGTTCCGTGGCGGCCACGACCTTTCCTGGTGGCGGCACGGCCTGCTGTCGGGCCTGTCAGCTCTCGTCTGAACCCCGCCAGATCCGTGCGGGCTCGCCCCGGTGCCTGGCGGTCAACCACCACACGGCCTCCACCAGCCCGGCCCCGACCAGCCCGGCCACGACCCCGAACAGGATCGTCGACGGGTTGTCCAGGTCCAGCAGCAGCTGGCCCCGCAGCCACGCCCACGGAATCAGGAACATGGCCAGGTAGAAGGCGTAGGAGACGACCACCAGGCCGAGCCGCCACCACACCCACGGGCGCGCCACCACGGCCAGCACCCAGACGGACGTGATGATCAGGGCAGCCAGGGTTGCCGTCGAGGCCTGCGCCTGCACGACGGCCGACACCGTCCCGAAACCGCGGGTGACCACGTAGGTGATGGTGGAGACCGTCCCGATGATCACGCCCGAGGGCACCGCCAGCGACAACACGCGGCGCACGAAACCCGGCCTGGCGCGTTCCTTGTTGGGGGGCAGCGACAGCAGGAAGGCGGGAATGCCGATGGTGAACCAGCCGACCACGGTCATCTGGAGCGGGATGAACGGGTTGGGCAGGCCCATCAACCCGATCACCAGGGCCAGGAAGACCGCGTACACCGTTTTGCTGAGGAACAGTTTCGCGACCCGTTCGATGTTTCCGATCACCCGGCGGCCCTCAGCCACCACGTGTGGGAGGGTGGCGAACCGGTCGTCGAGCAGCACGATCTGCGCGACCGCCCGGGTGGCGGGGGAACCCGAACCCATCGCGACCCCCAGGTCGGCGTCCTTCAGGGCGAGCACGTCGTTGACGCCGTCACCGGTCATGGCGACGGTGTGGCCCCGGGACTGCAGGGCCGCGACCATGGCGCGTTTCTGCTGCGGGGTGACGCGCCCGAACACGTCGGCCCCGGCGATCTTCTCCGTGAACTCCTCGCCCTCGGCGGGCAGGGTGCGGGCATCCACGGCCTCGGCCACGGACACCCCCAGGGAACGGGTGACCGCACCGACGGAGGCTGCGTTGTCACCGGAGATCACCTTCACGGCCACGTGCTGGTCGTTGAAGTACGCGAGGGTGTCGGCGGCGTCGGGACGAACCAGCTGGTCCAGCACCAGCAACGCGACCGGCGTGACCCTCCCCGGCGCGTCGGGGGAGTCGACGGGCTCGGATGCGCGGCCCAGCAGCAGCACCCGGCGGCCCGTGGAGCCGATCTCCTCAGCGCGGGCGGCCACGTCGGCCGGGGCCAGCACGTCGGGCGCACCCAGCACCCAGTCGCCGCGCGTCCCGAAGGAAACCCCCGACCACTTCTTGGCCGAGGTGAACGGCGCCCGGGCGGTGACCTCCCACGGCGAGCCGGTTGCGGGGGTGGCCTCGGCGATCGCCGTCATCGAAGCGTTGGGCGCCGGGTCGGCTGCGACGAGCTGCGCCAGCACCTCGGTGACCTCGTCCGCGCCTCCCTCCAGGGGGATCACCTCGCCGAGGGTCATGGCGTTCTGGGTGAGGGTGCCGGTTTTGTCCGCGCACACCACGCTCACCCGGGCCAGGCCCTCGATGGCCGGCAGCTCCTGCACCAGGCACTTGCGGCGTCCCAGCCGGATCACGCCCAACGCGAAGGCCATCGAGGTGAGCAGCACCAGACCCTCGGGGATCATCGGCACCAGGGCACCCACCATCCGCAGCGCCGAATCCTGCCAGGTGGTGCCCGGCTGGCGGAACTGCACCCAGATGGTGAGCAACCCGGCAGGGATCAGCAACCAGGTCACGAACTTCAGGATGCGGTCGATGCCCGCCCGCAGCTCGGAGTTGACCAGCGTGAACTTGGCGGCCTGCGCGGTCAGCTGCGCGGCGTAGGCCTCGGCGCCGACCTTCGTGGCCCGGTACACGCCGGAACCGGAGACGACGAAGGCGCCCGACATGAGCTCGTCGCCGACACCCTTGGCCACCGGATCGGCCTCACCGGTGAGCATCGACTCGTCGACCTCCAGGTAGTCGGCGGCCACCACCTCGCCGTCGACGACCACCTGGTCGCCCGGGGACAGCGCGATGAGGTCGTCGGCCACCACCTGGTCCCGCGGCAGGGAGACCCGCTGCCCGTCGCGCAGCACGACGGGATGGGCCTCCCCGATCACGGCCAGGTTGTCGAGGGTGCGTTTGGCGCGCAGCTCCTGAACCATGCCGATGATCGAGTTGGCGACGATCAGGATCGCGAACGCCCCCTGGGCGAACTGCATGGTCGCGGCGACGATCACGAACAGCACCGCCAGCATCGCGTTCACGCGCGTGAACACGTTGTCGCGGACGATCTGCCAGGTGGTGCGCCCAGAACGCTCCGGCAGCGTGTTGACCTTTCCCTCCCTGACCCGCTCCGCCACCTGGTCGGCGGTCAGGCCCCGCAGCTCACCGGTCACGATCGGTGGCCAGTCCAGCGAGTGTGATGAGGGCCGAGCGTCCCTCTGCGTCCATGTCGGCTCCTTCCAGAGCGGTCAGGGCCTCCGTGGCGGAACGGGCGATGAGTTCCTCGCAGGAGTTCCGCGCCCCGGTGGCCTCGATGATCTCCCGGGCGGTCGTGAGATCCTCCTCGGTGAGCCCGGGGGTGCCGAGGAGGGAATCCAGAGTGTCGTGCTGGCGGGCGTCGCCGTTCTCCAGGGCCGTCAACACCAGCACCGTGCGTTTGCCCTCCCGGATGTCGTCGCCCGCGGGTTTGCCCGTGACCCCAGGATCCCCGAAGACCCCGAGGATGTCGTCGCGCAGCTGGAAGGCCCTTCCCAGCAGGGAACCGTAGGTGCCGAGAGCCGCGAGCAGCCCCGGCGGGGCCTCGCCGAGCGTCGCACCGAACTCGGCGGGGCGCCGCACCGAGTAGCGGGCGGACTTGAACTCCAGCACCTTCTCGGCGGTGTCCATCTGCGCTTGTCGAGTGGAGCGGTCGGTGGCTCCGAAAGCGGCCGCCACGTCGAGGTACTGACCGAACAGCACCTCGCTGCGCATCGTCGCGAGCACCGGGGCGGCGCGGCGAACGGCCTCCGGGGAAAGACCGGCGCTCTCGAACATCTCCGCGCTCCAGGAGAACAGGACATCGCCCAGCAGGATCGCGGCGGCCTCCCCGAAACGGACGGCCCGGGGTCCCGGGAGGAGGGCCTCGAAACGGCGATGGGCCGACGGTGCGCCGCGCCGGGTGTCGGAGCCGTCCAGCAGGTCGTCGTGAACCAGCAGGGAGGCGTGCAGCAGGTCGAGGGAGGCGGCGGCGCGCAGCAGCGGGCCCGGGTCAGTGGGTCGCCCGGCGGCCGCGACGTACCCCCAGTAGCAGAAGGCAGGACGCAGCCGCTTCCCGCCCGCGACGCATACCTGCGCCGCCTCCAGCAGGGGGATTGCAACGGTGCGGTCCGCAAGTTCGCTCTGTTCGCCGAGGAATTCGATGAGTGCCCTCCCCACCGCCGAGACGAAAGCCGGGTTCGTCGGGTCGTGGGCGGGGGGATTCAGCATGCGACCCAGCTTAGAGGTCGCGTCAACAGGTACCGGCACAATTTGATCCAAGCTGGTTGAGTCGACCTGTGAGCGTCAGCGAGCCGGTCGTGTCGAAACCATCTCGCGCATGTTGGGGGGTGTGGTTGGGATGTGGTTGCCGGGTGTCGGCTGTGGTTTCGACTCGGGTCGCTCCTTCCTCGCGGCCCGGCTCAACCAGCTTGTTGGTTCGGTCCAAGTTGCCCGAGTTCTCGTATCCTTGTCCCCATGTCTCCGACCGTTGCCGAGCTGCTCCGCGACGCCGCGTCCCCGACGTTGAGCTTCGAGTTCTTTCCCCCCCGTACCCCCGAGGAGCAGCCGCGTTTCGAGGCATCCGTTGCGAAACTGGGCCGTTTCCACCCGGCCTTTCTGTCGGTCACCTACGGGGCCTCCGGTTCCACCCGTGACCGCACGGTGGCCGCGACCGCCGCTCTGGGGGTCGCCCAGCACGCCACCGTCGTCGGCCACTTGACCTGCGTTTCGCAGTCCACCGACGACCTGCTGCGAACCCTCGACGCCTTCGCCGAGGCCGGGGTCCGCGACATCCTGGCCATCCGCGGGGACATGCCCGGCGGGCCGCAGCAACCCTGGGAAAGGCACCCAGATGGGCTCGGCAACGCCACGGAACTGGTGCGGCTCATCAAAGGGCACGGCGATTTCTGCGTCGGTGTGGCCGCCTTCCCGAACGTCCACCAACCCGACAACGATCCCGAACTGGACGCCCGGATCGTCGCGGAGAAGGCCGCTGTGGGCGCGGACTACGCCATAACGCAGCTTTTCTTCGAGTCGCACCGTTACGTGGAGCTGGTGAACCGGGTCCGCGAACGCGGCAGCCAGATCCCCATCATCCCCGGCATCGCGCCGCTGACGGTGATCACCCAGATCGAACGGTTCGCCTCGCTGGCGGACTGCCCCCTCCCCGACGACTTCGTCGCCGCCCTCAGGGCCGCCAGGAACCCCGCCGAGGTGCGCAGCATCGGGCTGTCCCGCGCCATCAACCTGTGCCGGGAACTCCTGGCGGCGGGAGCCCCAGGACTCCAGTTCTTCACCCAGAACCGCTGGAAGGCCACCTCGGAGGTCCTCGATGCCATCGGCTGGGGGGATCGGGTCAGCTGAGGGCCGCCCGCCAGGTCGAGGTTCCGACGTCGAGGATCGTCATGCGCTGGGTGGCGCGGGTCAGGGCGACGTAGAGCACTCGTTCCGCGCCGGGGGCCTCGGCGACGATCTCGTCGGGGCAGACCACCAGTACACCGTCGTATTCCAGGCCCTTGGCCTGCAGCGAGGTGACCACGAGGAGGCGTTCCTCCAGGGCCGCCAGCCGCGGATCGGACATCGCCAGGCGCGTCGTGGCCCCCAGTCGCGAGGGCGGCACGATGATGCCCACCGTTCCGCTGACGTGTCCGGCCAGGCCGAGGGTCAGGGCGATGATCGCCTCCGCCAGACCGGCCTCATCGGTTTCGGCGAGTTTTGGGACCAGACCGGTGTTGCGCACCGCGCGCGGCAGGCTGGCGTCGGGGAACACCCGGGTGATGACCTTCGCCGCCAGGTCGAAGACCTCGGAGGGGGAACGGTAGTTCGTGGACAGCGTGAAACGGCGCAGCGGGGCGCGGCCCACGAGGTCGCTGACGGCCCGCTCCGACTCGGCGGCATCCGGGTAGGAGCTCTGCGCCGGGTCGCCGACGAGCGTCCACGACGCCTGCGGGCCCCGGCGCCTCAGCATCCGCCACTGCATGGGCGTGACGTCCTGGGACTCGTCGACGAGAATGTGGGCGTAGGTGGTCTGCGGGTCGTCGTCGGGGTCGACGGAGTGTTCGCGGCGCAGCAGGTCGGAGGTGGTGACCAGCTCCGAGACGTTCCCGAAGTCGATGAACACCGGCTCCTCGTGCGACTCGGCGGGTACGGGACCCAGCATCTCCAGCAGCTCGTCCAGCAGGGCCATGTCGGCCACCGACCAGCCGGTGATCTCGACGTCATCGGTCTGCAACCACTGGTACGACTCAGCCAGATCGTCGCGTTCCCGGGCCGTGAGGTTCGGCGCCAGCTCGTCGAGCAACTCCCGATTCGCCAGGCGGGCCAGCACGGTGGGGGCGTCGAGCATCGGCCACCAGGAATCCATGAACTCCCTGAACCGCTGGTGGTCGCGGATCCGTTCGTCGATCTCCTCAGGGTCGAGGGCCACGTCGACCGTCAGCTTCCCGGCGAGCGCCCGGGCCACCGACGCCGTTGCCGCGGCGCGGCCGCGGTTCATCTTGTAGTTGGACAGCACCGACTCCCGGATCCCGGCCAGCTCCACCGCATCCAGTTTCAGGACCTCACCCTTGACGCTGACCTGCACCTCCTCCGCGGCGGGGCTCGGGGGCCGGCGAACCAGCCGGCGAAGTACCTTCAGCATCCGCAGCGACCCCTTCAGGGTGGCCGCAGGTGCCGCGTCGACCCGCTCCGAGATCATGCCCAGCACGTCACCGGCAACGGCCCCGACCGCGCGCAGCGTCACGGACTCCTCACCGAGGCTCGGCAGCACCCGTTCGATGTAGTTCATGAACACCGAGCTGGGGCCCACGACGAGCACCCCGCCCTTCTCGAGGCGGGCCCGGTTGGTGTACAGCAGGTAGGCGGCGCGGTGCAGGGCCACGACGGTCTTGCCGGTGCCGGGACCGCCGCCGATGATCGTCACCCCCTGGTAGGGGGCGCGGATGGCCTCGTCCTGCTCCGCCTGGATGGTGGCGACGATGTCGCGCATGGTGCGTCCCCGGGCCCGGGTCAGGGCCGCCATCAACGCGCCCTCCCCGAGGATCGGCAGGTCGGTCTCGGCGCTGGTGTCCAGCAGGTCGTCCTCCAGGCCGATGACGTGATCGTCGCGGCAACGCAGCACGCGACGTCGGATCACGTTCATGGGGGACGCCTGGGTGGCGCGATAGAACGGTTCGGCAGCGGGGGCCCGCCAGTCGATCACCAGTGGCTCGTACTCGGCGTCGCGGACCCCGAGCCGGCCGATGTAGCGGGTCTCGGGGAAGTTCAGGTCGAGCCGACCGAAAACCAGTCCCTCGTGTTCCGCGTCGAGGATCGCGAGACGTTTCGCCGCCTGGTAGGCGAAGGCGTCGCGTTCGAACAGGGCGGTCCCGGACTCCTCCCGCAGGTAGTCGTCCCGGTCCGTTTTGTAGATCTCCGCGCCGCTGCGGGCGAGTGCCCGGGCGCTGGCCGTGGAGGCCGCGAGGTTTTTGTAGACCCGGTCAATGTGTGCCTGTTCCAGCGCGATTTCGCGCTGTAGATCGCCTCGGGAAGTGCTCAAGGGCGGTAATCCTCACTCCTGGGATGGACGCTCCACTCTACTCCGTCCGGAGTTCCCCGAAAGCCAGTTGGGATCAACGGTTGACGCACCGTAGTCTCTTGTTGCAACGCAACCAGAAAATGTGAGGGGGAACCGATGAGCGGGAAACAGCAGGCGGAGCCGGGAAGAGGCGACCCCGCTCGCACGTGGAAGATCGCGACGGGGATCCTGGCCGCCGCTCTCGTGTTCTGCCTGGGGGTGTTGAGTCAGACCCTGCTGAGCGGGAGGTCCCAGACCGACGCCTCCGCGTCGTCCCCGGACGCGGCGACGACGACTGCCACACCCGAGAACACCGGGCAGACGGTGGACCCGTCGCGGAAGGCCGAACAGGAGGCCGAGATCGCGAAACTGGCCAGGCGCCAGGAGAACGACCCGATGGCCAAGGGGCGGGTCGACGCCCCCGTGGTGATGATCGAATATTCCGACTACCGGTGCCCGTTCTGCTCGGTGTTCGCCGAGGACACGCTCCCGAAGCTACAGCCGCTGATCGACGACGGAACCCTGCGGATCGAGTTCCGTGACCTCGCGGTCTTCGGCGACGACTCCGTCGCAGCCGCCGCGGCCGCCCGGGCAGCGGGGAAGCAGGGCCTTTTCTGGGAGTTCCAGGACGCCCTCTTCAGAAGGCTTCCCAACCAGGGGCATCCCGACGTCAAGGATGACCTCGTCATGGAGATCGCCACGCAGGTCGGGGTGCCGGACATGGCGGCCTTCGAGGCCGATTACCGCTCCGAGGAGACCCGGACCGCGGTCAAGAACGAAACCGCCGAGGGCCGCCGGATGGGGATCGACGGGACCCCCTTCTTCTTCATAGGCACCCGGGCGATATCCGGGGCCCAGCCCCTGGAGACCTTCCAGCAGATCATCGCGCAGGAGAAGGCGAAGGCCGGCTGAGGGGCGGTCTCAGATCTCCCAGCCCTGCCGATCGATGGTGGCCCGGGCCCGGTCCAGCCGGACGCAGTGCCCTCCCCGGATGTCCAGGAGGGCCTCCTGGGGAACCTCCACCCCGGCGCCGTCGGAGTCCCTGGTGCCCAACACCGAGCGCTCGGTGGTGCCCGTCACCTCGCCCCAGCCGGTGAAGTCGGAGGTGCACAGGCGCATTCCGGGGGCGATGGCCGCCAAGAACTCGGGATAGGTCTCGAAGATCTGCCCCGGGGGAACGGACGGGGGCTCGTAGGGGGTCGTCGTGTTGCACATGCGTCAAGACCAGGTTTGTTTCCCCGCATCCAGGGAGCATCCGCGTTGGGCGGCCCTGGCGATGGCCTCGAAGTCGGTGACCGCACCTGCGACCTCGAGTACGAGGGGACTGAACCGGCCCGAGCGGCTACGCTGCTGGTGGCTGTGAGGAGATGATCATGGGTCTGGTTCACCACGACTGCCGGGGTCTGTGCGACTGGCGCGACGCCGGGGAGCTTCACGACGGGTTGCCGTTGTTCCGGTGCAACGGGTGCCGTTCGGAATGGACCCCGGCCGAACGCTGGACCCCGATCAACGCCGACGGCGAGATGTCGGAGGGGGTGCTGGCCGCGAGGGCCATGCCCAGGGTCCGCAGGGACCGGTGAACGAAAAAGGCCTGCTCGACTCCGCGAACAGACCCAATCAATGTGTCCGAGAGAGGACTTGAACCTCCACGCCCTGAAAACGGGCACTAGCACCTCAAGCTAGCGCGTCTACCTATTCCGCCACCCGGACCCGGGCTGCCCCCACATCAGTGGGCGCGACGAGAAACGATAGCAGGCGGCCGGAGGGAATCGCAACCACGACCGGGTTCAATCGGTGATCCGGAACTGGTTCGGGCCACCGGAGATGTCGTCGAGGGCCGCGACGATGGGCGGGACCAGCTGTTTGGTCTCGGCGTCGATGAGCTCTGCCAGGTGTTCCGGGGTTCTGGGGCCGACCAGGGCGCTCACCACCTGGGGGGCGTCACGAACCCACATCAACGCCACCTGTGCGGGGGTGAGCACCAGGCCGTCGGCGGCCTTGGCGACGGCGTCGATCACGGCCCGGCTTCGTGGCTGGAGGTACGGTTCCAGGAACCAGCCGAAATGCTCGGAGGCGGCCCGCGAGTCCTTCGGGATGCCCCGACGGTATCGGCCCGTCAACGCGCCCCGGCCCATCGCCGACCACGCCAGCAGACCGAGTTTGTGGTATTGCGCGGCACCGATCACCTCCACTTCCGCGCGGCGGGCCAGCAGCGAGTACTCCACCTGCACCGATGCCAGCTTCGTGCGTCCCGCCATCGCCTCCTGCCAGGTGGCGGCCGTCGCGGTCTGCCATCCGACGAAGTTGCTCACACCGACGTAGCGGGCCAGCCCGCGCGAGACGGCGGAATCGAGCGCGGACAGGGTCTCCTCGATGGGTGCCTCGCCCCAGGCGTGCACCTGCCACAGGTCGACGTGATTGGTGCGGAGTCTGCGCAGGGACCCCTCGAGGTCGTTCAGCAACGCCGCGCGGGAGGTGTCGATGATCCTTCTCCCGTTCCGGATGATGAAACCGGCTTTGGTGGCGATGGCCAGGGAGTCGCGCGGGATGCCCGTCGCGAGCAGTTTTCCGATCATCTGCTCGGCGACCCCGCCGCCGTAGGCGGGGGCCGTGTCGATGAGGTTTCCGCCGCTCTCGACGAAGTCGTGGACCAGTTCACGAACAACCGGCCACTCGACGTCCCTGCCCCAGGCCATCGTTCCCAGGCCGATCCTGGAGACGTGCAGCCCAGATCCGCCGAGTGCCCGATATTCCATTCGGGCAGTGTAAAGCGCGGCTTCCCCGGGATGCTTGAAGCACGCCGGTGAGCGACGGAGCTTCAGTGACCGCGACGAGACCCCCACCGGGAAACCCGGACCATCCCGAGCCCCCGGTGCGCACAGGCCCACATCCCCGTAGGGTGGGGTGAATGCTGTACGAATTTCCTCACCCCGATCGTGTGGTCGTCGGTGCCCTCGGTCCAGTCGGGGAACGGAGCTTCGTCATCCAGATCCGTCAGGGGGAACATCTGGTCGCCGTCGGTGTCCAACGTGAGGCGGCGCTGTCCATCGCTCGCCGCATCGATTCCCTGTTGCAGGAGGCGACGGCCCTCGGGTGGTTGGGCGAACCTCCGGAGATCGAGCCGGAACTCGGCCCGCTGGACGCCCCCGTCAACGTCCTGTTCAACGTCGGGGCCATCGGATGGGCCCTCGACACCAGGAGGGGGGCCATCCAGCTCGAGTTCTACCCCGACGACCAGGACGTGCAGGGAATGGCGGCCATGATCCAGGTGTGGCTGTATCCCGCGGTTGCCAGGCAGTTCGCCGCGCGCGCCCGGATCATCGTCGCGACCGCCGACCCCAGCTGCCCGTTCTGTGCCCAGCCGGTGCACGCCGCCGGGCACATCTGCCCCCGCAGCAACGGGTATCGTGCACCACTGTTCTGACCCGACACCCCGCCGTTCCCGGTGTTGATTCCGGGCGGGGCGCCGAAAGGCAGTAGTTTTGTGGCCATGTATTCGTGGGCTCCAGTCGAGATTCCCAGCATTCCGCAGTCGCAGGACGCGCCCAGGCAGCTCAGGCTGCACGACTCCTCCTCCGCCCGAACCATTCCCGTCGGCCCCGCGGAGGGCGAGGCCCGGATGTACGTGTGCGGAATCACCCCCTATGACGCCACGCACCTGGGGCACGCCAGCACCTACCTCACCTTCGATCTGGTGAACCGGGTCTGGCGGGACCTCGGTCTGGGAGTCAACTACGTCCAGAACGTCACGGACGTGGACGATCCGCTGCTGGAACGCGCCGCCGCCACGGGGCAGGACTGGGAGGAACTGGCAGAGGACCAGACCGAACTGTTCCGCTCCGACATGACCGCTCTGCGCGTCATCCCACCTGATCGCTACGTCGGGGCCGTCGAATCCATCCCGTGCGTGGTGGAACTGATCGAGAAGTTGCTGTCCACAGGGCTGGTCTATCAGGTGGAGGATCCCGAACACCCCGACTGGTACTTCAATACCGCGGGCGCGCCCGGTTTCGGGGAGGTCAGTCACTACGACGAGGAACGCATGCTCAAGATCTTCGCCGAGCGCGGCGGGGATCCCGACAGGCCCGGGAAGCGTCACCCGATGGACTGCCTGCTGTGGCGGTTCGCCCGTCCGGGTGAACCGAGCTGGACCTCGGCGCTCGGCGATGGCCGACCCGGCTGGCACATCGAGTGCACCGCCATCTCCCTGCACCATCTCGGCCCCTGCTTCGACGTGCAGGGCGGCGGAACCGACCTGGTCTTCCCGCACCACGAGATGTGTGCTGCCGAGGCGCAGGCCGTGACGGGGGTGCCGATGGCCGGGGCCTACGTCCATTCCGGGATGGTCGCCCTGGGGGGCGAGAAGATGAGCAAGTCGAGGGGCAACCTGGAACTGGTGAGCAGGCTCAGGCAACGCGGGGCCGACCCCATGGCGATTCGGCTGGCGCTGCTCGGCCAGCACTACCGCAGCGACTGGGAGTGGAAACCGCAGCTGCTGGAACGCGCCGCCGGACGCCTCGCCACGTGGCGTTCCCTCCGCGACCTGAACGCCACCCATCCCACGGGGGAGACCATCGCCGAGCTGCGGCGTGCCCTGCGCAACGACCTCGACGCCCCCCTGGCGCTGGACATCGTCGATGAATGGGCAACGGCGAGCATCGAATCCGGTGGAAAGGAGATCGACGGGTACGACAGGATATCCGCCGCCGTGGATGCGTTGCTCGGGGTGAAGCTGTGACCCACTAGGGTGTCGGTTCGTGAAGTCCTTTGAACAGCTCTTCGAGCAGCTCCGCGAGACCGCCCGGACCCGACCAGAGGGATCGTCGACCGTGGCTCGCCTGGACGCAGGGGTGCACCACATCGGCAAGAAGGTGGTGGAGGAAGCGGCCGAGGTGTGGATGGCCGCTGAACACGAGACGACCGACGACGCCGCGCTGGAGATCAGCCAGCTGCTGTACCACCTCCAGGTGATGATGATCGCGCTGGACCTGGACCTCGAGGATGTTTACCGGCACCTGTGAGCCGAGGGAGTGAAGATGCTGAAGATCGCCGTACCCAACAAGGGCTCCTTGGCCGAAAGGGCCACCGCCATGCTCCGGGCCGCCGGATACCGGCAGCGCACCGATCCCAAGGACCTGACCCTGGTGGACTCCGCTCACGATGTCGAGTTCTACTACCTGCGCCCCCGCGACATCGCCGTGTACGTGGGGGAGGGGCACCTTGATGTCGGGATCACCGGTCGGGACATGCTCCTCGACTCGGGTGCCCGCGCCACGGAGGTCATGTCTCTCGGCTTCGGCGGCAGCCGGTTCCGGTTCGCCGCCCCGTCCGGCCGATCCCACGACGTCGCAGACCTGGGTGGCAAACGCATTGCGACCTCCTATCCCGGGCTGCTGGGACGCTGGCTGGAGAAACAGGGCATCGAAGCCAACCTCGTGAAGCTCGACGGCGCCGTGGAATCCGCCATCAGGTTGGGGGTGGCGGACGTGGTGGCCGATGTCGTCGACACCGGGACCACGCTTCGGAGAGCCGGGCTCCAGGTCTTCGGGGAGCCAATCTGCACATCCGAGGCGATCCTCATCCGACGCGACGAGGATGTCGAACCGGAAGGACTGACCTCGCTGCGCACTCGGCTCGAGTCGGTGCTGGTGGCGCAGAATTATTTGATGATGGACTACAACGTCGCGGAGACGAATCTCGAGGCCACCACGGCCCTGGCCTCCGGAGTGAACGGCCCGACGGTCTCCCGGCTGGCCGAGCCCGGCTGGATGGCGGTGAGGGTTCTCGTGCCGCGGCGCGGCGCACATCTGCTGATGGACCGGCTATTCGAGGCCGGGGCCCGCGGCATCATCCTGACCGAGCTGAGCGCGGTCAGACTCTGAACCGATCCGGACCGGGATTGCCGGTCAGACTATCCCGCGTTTCTTCAGGAGCGCCTCGATCTCGTCGAGATCGTCATCACCCGCCCCGGCAGCACCCTTCTGGGGGGCTGCGCCGGGTTGCGGGC
>CAJPNZ010000054.1 GCA_905372155.1 Propionibacteriaceae bacterium | reverse complement strand
GGGTGGAGGCTTGGCGGGATGAGCGGCGGCTGACCAAGGAGCGGGCTCGGGCGGAGCGGCGGCGTATTGAGCGTGAGGCCAGTCGGGTGGCTGGGCGGCTCAGGCAGCAGGCTTTCCGGGTTCAGGGGGAGATGATGCGGCGGGTGGTTGAGGAGTTGCGGCGCCGGTCGTGATGGTTGAGGGCGTGGCACCCGGCCCGCCTAGGGCGGATGATCGTGGTTGGTGGCTGGGTGTTGCGTTTTCTACAATAGCGGTTTTCGTGTCCCTTAATTGCTGAATATGCCCTGCTATTTCTGTGGTGGGGCTGGGTGGTTGGGGTGTCCGATCGGTGGGAATTGTGTCCGAGTGGATGGTTGTTTTCTCGGGTTGAGTGCGTCGTAATACAGGTAGCGCCCCGGGCGGATGCCGTCTTCCGGAGGTGCCGGGGTGAGACGAGGTATATCCGGGGCGCTGGCAGTAACTAATTGTAATGAAGAAGGAGGAGGTTGTATGCAGTATGCAGGTTGTGACAAGCAGTTCCGGACGGTGTTGGCGGATCCGCCGTGGCCGGGTCAGTCGAGTGGGAAACACTATCCGGTGATGAGCCTGGAGCAGATCAGGCGATTGCCGGTGGCGAGTTTGGTGGGAACGGATGCGCATTTGTGGTTGTGGACGACGAATGGCCTGCTCCGGGAGGCCTATGGGGTGGCGGAGGCGTGGGGGTTCACGGTGCGCTCGCCGTTGACGTGGGTCAAGTTCCGGCTGGGTCTAGGTGGACGGTATTCCTTGCGTAACGCTACGGAGCAGTTGTTGTTTTGTACGCGTGGTCGAGAGCCGGTGAATTTCCGGTCGCAGCCGACATGGTTCACCGCACCGGTACGGGAGCATTCCCGTAAACCGGCTGAACAATTCGCGGTTATCGAGCGGGTGTCGCGGGGCCCGTATCTGGAATTGTTTGCACGCCGACGTCCAGAATCACGGGCGGATTGGTCGGTGTGGGGTAACCAGATTGATGCTGACATTGTCATTCCGGGGTATCCGGTGCCCAGCGATACCGGCCACAACCAGGGCGAAATAAAACAGCTTATGGAGGTGCAGTGATGAAACGGATACGAGGAGGAAGAGATGTCTGGTGGTGGGACGAACAACCGATCTACGAAGCTACTCGCCGGCGCGCTATCGCTGCTGGTAAGCGCCGTATGCGTCGAGATGACGGTGTGCATTCTGGGCAGGATTTGGCTGCCCGTGATGCTGGTTGCCGGCGGCATCGGGCTCGTCGCCGCCGGGGCGTGGGGGCTGATGCGGTGGTGGCGAAACCGGTTCTGGTGGTGAAACGACGAGGAGGCAGGCATGGCACGGCGTGGACGTAAACGAGAGGTCGGCCGCGGCACGTCCCGGTCATCGCAGGTGCGGGTGGTGCCGTTGTGGCAGACCCCGATATCGCGGCGTGAACTGGCCAAAGCCTTGGCGATGTACCTGCTGTGGCGGATCGAACAAACCCCAGAAGCAACCACCGAGACCGACGGGATCGCCGGACCCGACGAGGCCGATGGAGTCAGTGCCCCTGCCCCGGATGATGGAGGCGCATCGTGAGTAGTGAGCGGCGATGGTGCTGGCGTGAGTTGTATTGGCCGCGGCCGCTGAAATGGACGGTGGTGCAGCAGCTGATGCATCGGCTGGTGGCTGATCCTGGTCTGGGGCCGCTGGTCATTGAAACCCGGGCAACGAACGCGACGATCCGCTTTCAGATCGCAGCCGACGTCAGGTGTATCCGCGTGGTGGAGTCGCTGCTGGGCGAGCTGGTTCCCGGTATGCAGACGGTGACGGCCGGGGTGCGGCGGGCGGTGACTCGGGCGGCGCGCCTCAAGGTGACGCATCCGTTGCTGGTGCTGGATACCAGCCGGATTGAAGCGGTGACTCGGGCGCTGCTGGCTGGTTTGTCGGGGCTCCGAACCGGTGAGCAGCTGGTGTTGCAGCTGTTTATCGGTGGGCGGGTTGCGCCGATGCTGTCGCGGCGTCCGCCCCTCGAGGCGCGGCAGTCGTGGTGGAGTCTGCTCAACCACGGAGCCCAAGCTGCCAGTGGTGATGAACTCGTCCGGGTACGCGAACGTCGCCGGCAGCACGGCGCACTGGTGAGCGTGCGGCTCGGCGCCGAAGCAGCCACGCCCCAAAAGGCTCGGGCGCTGATCCAGCGGCTGTTCGGGGCGCTGTGCACCATCGAGGCGGCCGGCGTGCGGTTGCGGTTGTGGCCCGAGGATCCCGCCAAACTCCACCAGATACGGCGGCCGTGGTACTACGGATTGCAGCTGAACAGCACCGAGATCGCCAGCCTTACCGGCTGGCCGGTCGGCGAGGGAGACCTGCCCGGCCTGCCGCCGGCATCGCCTCGGCAGATCGCGCCACCGAACTGGCTGGCCGGCATGCACCAACGACTGGCGGGACGGGTATTCGCTCACTCCAGCGCACCCGGCAAGCCAGTCGCGTTAGGGATTCCCCCGCGGGATGCACTGCTCCACACGGTTCTGCTCGGCCCGACCGGGGCTGGTAAATCGACGGCGCTGGAGCATTTGGCATTGGCTGACATCACAGCCGGCCGCGGCGTGGTGGTCATTGACCCCAAAAGTGACCTGGTCACCGAGCTGCTGGAGCGGATCCCAGCCGAGCGTGTGGATGATGTCGTGGTGCTGGATCCCACCGACCCCAGCCCGGTTGGCTTGAATCCGCTGGCAGCCGCTACGAGGCAGCCGGAGCTGACCGTTGATGCGCTCTTAGCGACTTGCAAGGCTGTGTTCGCCGACTCGTGGGGTATCCGCACCGAGGAAATCCTGACCGCCGCGCTGCTGACCCTCGCCAAGGTAGGCGGCCCAGCAGCCACCCTAGTGATGATCCCCAGCCTGCTGACTAACCCCGCCTTCCGACGCATGGTCACCCGCCAGCTTCACGACCCGCTCGGCGCATCAGCGTTCTGGGCAAAATTCGACGCCAAAAGCCCAGAGCAGCAAGCCACGGAGATAGCGCCAGTCCTCAACAAACTCCAGCAATTCGTCATCCGCCCGCAGCTGCGCGCTGTGCTCGGACAAACCCAGCCACGCTTTCAACTCCGAGACGTATTCACCAACCGCACCATCCTGCTGGTCAGCCTCAACAAGGGGGTGATCGGCAGCGAGGCCGCCCGGCTCCTCGGGTCGCTGCTCATCGGGCAACTCTGGCCACTCATCTTGTCCCGCGCCACGCTGCCGCCAGAACGCCGCCACTTGGTCAGCATCTACGTCGACGAAGTCCACGACTTCCTCCACGGCATCCCCGGCGACCTGGCAGACGCCCTGGCACAATCCCGCTCGCTCGGCGTGGCCTGGCACCTGGCGCACCAGTACCGCAGCCAACTAACCCCAGCAATGCGCGCGGCCATCGACGCCAACGCCCGCAACAAAATCTGTTTCGGTCTGGCCGCCCCTGACGCCCGTGACATGGCCGCCATGACATCCGGCCTTGAACCACTCGACTTCATCCGCCTACCGCGCTACGCCACCTACTCAACCGCGTGGGTCAACGGCAAAGAAACCGGCTGGATCTCCGGCATCACCCTGCCACCACACCCGAGCCAACACCCCGCCATCGACGCACGCGCTGCCAGCCGCCACCGCTACGGCATCCCCGCTGAGGAAACCGAAACCGCGCTAACCCAACTCGCCAGCCAACCCACTCCCACAGCACCAGCCACCGAAACGACCTCACCACCAGTACCACCAACGTCACCGGGTGAATTCGGCCGTCGCCCGGCCCCAACCAACGCCGCCAGAAGTGACCAATCGCCTGACCAGTCGCGTCACTGAACCAACCAGCCCTCACCCCGCCAACCGGCCCTCAACCACCAATTACGGGACACGACTGTCTACCTCTTCACCGAGGCAGCCACACACCCGCACCGGCCAGCAGCCCCGGAGCCGGGCCTCTCGCTAACCACATTGTGAAAGGAGGACTCCCATGATTCGTATCTCCGAGCACCAACTTCACCACCTCATGGCACGTCTCAGCCAGCGCGCTATGACCGTCCTGCGATTCCTCGCCCAGCAGCGCTTCGCCACCACCAGCCACCTCGCCCGGCTGCTCAGACCCCACCACGCCAGCCGTGCCTCAGCCCTACGCCAAACCAGCCGCCTGACAAAACACCTGGCCACGCTTCACCTCATCCGCGCCCTCACCAGACGCATCGGCGGCATGCGCGCCGGCTCTGGGGCCACCATCTGGCACCTGACCGAACCCGGCCACCGCCTCATCACCCGCCACGACGCCAGCACCGGCACCCCAACCCGACGACGCTGGCACGAACCATCCCTCGGCTTCCTCACCCACACCCTCGCCATCACCGAAACACGCATCACCATCGAAGAAACCGCCCGCCACGGCCCAATCACCATCCGCCACATCGAGCCAGAACCCACCTGCTGGCGCAGCCACCTCGGCCCCTACGGCCAACCCGAATGGGTCAAACCCGACCTCAGTCTCATCACCGAAACCGACGGCTACCAAGACCACTGGTGGTGTGAAATCGACCTCGCCACCGAAAACCCCGCCCGCATCACCACCAAAGCCCGCGCCTACCACCGCCACTACCAAGCCGGCACCGAACAAGCCACCCGCGGCATCTTCCCCCGCGTGCTCTGGATCACCCCACACCCCGCCCGCAAGCAACAACTCCACCGCATCCTGACCAGCGACACCACACTACCGGCAGGCATGCACAGCGCCATCTCACTGGAGGAGATAGCAGACGTGCTGAACAACTAACCAGAAAGGAGAAGACACCATGAACCACCAACCACGACACACCCAAACCGGCAATCACCAGCCAGACAACACACCCGAAACCCCACCACACAACTACCCAGCAGGCGCCATCACAGCCTGGCGCCAACTCACCGGACAACCACCAAACCAACCCCTCGACCCAGACTGGCACCACAACTTCACCAACTGCTACCACGGCAGCTGGCCAAACCGCAGCGCCTACATCGGAACCCTCGTCGAAGACATCTTCAGCCAACAACTCGAAACCATCACCAACACCATCGGCATCCCAACCGACTACATCCGCTGGAACTACCCAGCCATCTGGGAAGACGCCACCCGCTGCTTCGACATCATCGAAAACGAAGATGGAGTGCATGTGTTTGAACAGTGAAAAACCTTATGTTACCTAACGGTGGCTTAGTCAGAATGTGATGCTTAATTGGTGCTGCGCGTGTCGCATGTGCACGTAAGGCTCTACTTCCGGAACTATTGAAAATAGCCGCAAAATCAATCTGAAGTTGAGCCTTCACATATACTCTAAGGGAGCTTATTCATAGCCGGCGCCTCTGTTGGCAAAACCCCTAGTCGGGGAAAGACTTGGGGATGACTGTGCATAAGCCTCCTTGACGCCCATCTTTGGATCGATCCTACAAGATCTACGCCCCACGGTAGACGACCTCGACCTCAGCGACCCACTCATCGTCGATGGCACCCTACTGCCGACCTGGTCATGGCGCACCATGCCAGAACTGCACTCCGGCAAACACAAAACCACCGGCGTCAACATCCAAGTCGCATGCGACCTGACAGAACGACTCGCCTTCATCTCCGGCCCGATGCCCGGCCGCACCCATGACAAGAAATGACAAGCGTAGATAAACGGCTATATGTTGTAGAAATGCGGTTGGGTCTCGTGGAAGTGGGATAGACTATTGGAGGGCATGGTTGTGGGGCTGAGCCACCTCTGCGATCAGCCAGATTGATGCTTATATCGTGCTATAGTAATAACCCCTCCTGGAATCAAAACGACTAGAGTGACGACCAGTATCGCTAGAGTAATATCACTGCGATATACGGCGAGGCTTGCCACAACAGTAGCAGCTCCTATCAACACACTAACAAGCCAGGACAAAAGAGTCAATGCCGGACTACTCTTTCTCTCTTTTCCGTAGTGCATAGGAATAGCTAGCCCAAAAATTAGCAATGCAGCAAATAATATAACAGATTGGACAGGTCTGATATAAACTGAGGAGCTGCCAAACCAGATTGACAACCCCTCAGATGTCTGGCTGACCGGCAATAGCCAATCAGGAAAGAAAGCAACCTTTTCCGCTATCGCGCTCATTCTAGTTTGAATCAACCACATCATGTATTAGGAGTATAAACTACACGATGATCCGAATCAAGTAGACGCGGGCGCCTGGCATTTTCTCCTGAATCCAGCCATTTTGCTCGATAGACCAGGACCAGTAACGGTCGCGCTGACCGGGACTATGTTGCGATACAAATGGGCCATCCTTAGTGCCTCCAGTGATCATTGCCAAATGATCAATAACGCCATCTGCGCCATTATCCCAATCATAGGCAATGATATCTCCAGGCCATGCATTAGCAGGTTTCTCAGACCATGCAAGCTCTTGGACTTCGGCAATTCCGCTTCGCTTCATGTATTGAGTGAACTCATTTGCGTTGATAGCCGCCTTTGTGTAGCCCGGAAGAAGATATCGCGAACCCCACTTACTCTTATCGGAAGATGAGTTAGTCCATTCATCAGTTTGCGGAAGACCGCCATGATCCCACATAATACCAGAAAGGTATCGAGTGCAATCTGCATCAAGCAAAAGATGTGGGTCGAACGCGTCTCTAAATGCAACGCGAGCTGCTTCAAAACGGTTATATTTACCAATCTTAAGCTTCTGCTGGGTTTTGCCCTCAACATCACACCTCGGCACTCCGGGCGTCCATCCATCTGCGCCAGAGTTGATGTAGACATTAGGAATGTGTGTCCCATCGCTCAGACGCTCCCAGATCTTGGTAGCTGGCGTGGTGTTGTTGTCGACCAGCTCTCCTTCAAGTTCACAGGCCACCTCCACAGACGACCCCTCCGGCAGCGCCGCCCCGACGCGCTGGCTGCTCATACTTGGCCCAGAACGCGGATACACCCCGATACCACCGGTGTAGGCGATCGTGAATCGCTGGCCAGCTGCCGCCTTCGGCGCCATGCATACCGCAGCTGCCAAGCAAGCGGCCAAGGCCATGAACATGGCCAGGAAGCGCTTCGCAACACTCATCTCGAGCCTCCTTGAGGTTCATCGGGGCCCTGTCGCCCTGAATAGACCAATGATAGCTAACTTTTGACAGCCGAAGGGACGACACGACCATCTTCTTAGGGAACTTTAAGATCGCAGCCAGAAAGATGAAATCTAAACCAAATTCCTGAGTGCCAGACCGCCCGCGAGAATCGGAAAAACAATGCTCTGACAAGGCCTTGTAGCCCTCGCGCGACCCACTACGCCCCGTTCCTCCTTCGCATCCTCACCCCGCGCCGTAGCAGGCAGCCCCGGACAGCGCCGACGCCGGTGCCAAAGCGCTTGGCGATGGTCAAGAGGGACTTACCGGAGGCGTACATCGCTTCGGCCTCGTCGCCTTGCGGCTCATTGAGGCCGCGCTCCCGTTGGGGAACGCCAGCCTGCTTGCGAAGGCGGATGACCGTGTTCTTCGTGATGTTGAAGCGCGCGCAGATGTCCGGCACCGACACGCCGATCGCGTAGAGACGAGCGACCTCAGCGCGCTGAGCCAAGGTAAGCGAAGTGAACTTGACCCTATGAGGCAGACGCGACACGGCGGAACCCTCATCACGGGTGGTAAAGTCAGGCGGCAAGCTCGCGACCAGATCGAGGAGCGGCTGCCATTGTTTCGAGAGGGTGTCGGTGAGGGCCACCACAAGCGACTTACACGAAACATCGCCCAAGTGAATGTGGGTGCCGCCCTCCAGGAGTTCCTCCTGGAGGGTGTTTTGGTTGCCGGGGAGCTGGGTGGCGGCGGTGTTGACGCGGCCTACGCCGCCTCGTCCCAGCACTCGGTGTCATGGTGGCGATACTGGCGGTTGCGGTGATCGGAAGGGCGGCTCTACGCCACGGGTGGGCGAGGCGAACTGGCGCCGCCGCGAGTCCCACGGGTGATGCAAGAACCGGCCGCCAGCGGCTACGCGCCACCTCGGCGCGTGATGCCGGCTCCGGAGATTTTCCCCGATTGTGCTCCCTGCGGGCAGGGAGTGTTGATCAGATGATCTTGAAGTCTTCGGAGCGCGCGGCGATTTCCACCGCTTGACGCCAGGACTGTGCCGTGAGAGTGCTGTAGTTGAGGGCCAGGTCCAGCATTTTGGCCGTTGACGTGTAGATCACGGCCCAGTGTGACCCTGTGCCCAGACGTCGTGCCAGCGACGGGAGGCTCGTGACCACGTCGATGTGATCGGTGATTTCGTGGTGAATTCCGTATCCATGTGATGGTTCACCGCTCTTGGTGTGGGCTCTGAGCTTCACCCAGCTTCCGCCGTGCAGCCTCACCAGGCCTTCACCGAGAAAGGCCTCGTGGAGCGCCCTCGTCCGGTCCGCCTCTGCGTCCGAAAACCGTGCATATGCCTGTTCCGCTGCCAGAAGCGATGCTTCCGACCATGGGGTTTCCTGATCGATACCCGGGATCTCCGCTCCGTGGGTGTCGGTGAGGTCACGAAAACCGACGACCGTTGGGTGGTCGTGCGGCAGGATGACGAAATCATCGTTGTTGAGCACAGAGCTGGCGCCGAATCTGCCGGTGTTGCGGTGCGCGCCGTTGCCCGTCCGCGTGTCACTGCGAGGATGATGGGAGGGGTGCCGTGGGTCAGACAATTCCGAGATCCTTGGCGCGGGCAACGGTTCCCGTGCGGGAAGAGCTGCCGAGTTTCGAAGCGGCGGACGAGAGCCTCGCCTTGATCGAGGATTCCGAGAGGTGCAACGCCTCCGCGATCTCACGATTGGATTTCCCCAGGGACAGCAAATGCAGCGCCTCCTGCTCCCCCGGGGTCAATTCGTCGACCTGTGACGGCCCGGCGGGACGGTTGTCAAAGAGCATCTGGAGAACGATCTCCGAGAACACGAGGAGTCCTGAAGCAGCCGCACGGATGGCGCTGATCAGCGTATCCGGTTCCGCGTCCTTGAGAATATATCCGGAGGCGCCCGCCCCGATCGCTTTTCGCAGGATGCTCTGGTCACAGTATGAGCTGAACATCAACACGCGAGCCTTCGGATCCAGGGCACGAATCTCGGCGGCGGTGCTCACACCATCCATGCCCGGCAACTGAACATCCATGAGAACCAGGTCGACCGCCTCGGAGGCAAACATTTCAAGCGCCTGGGTGCCGTTCTCGGCGAATCCGGCCGTGCTGATTCCCGGAGTGCGCGAGAGCATTTTCTGGAGACTCTGCCGCACGAACAGGTCATCGTCAACCACTAAAACTCTGATGTTCATTCTCTCCGAGCACCCCTTCCTCACATCTACTCGCGCTGGCTCGATCCTCTCAGCGTACGACAGGCATGTCCGGTTCGCCGGAACATGATGAAAAACTGTCCAGAAGGACAGCAGGGCTGCCCGGGTGGTCATCGATCACGGATCGCGGAGTCCATGTGGTCGCTTCTGGGCGCATGTTGGTCCATCTGGGTGCCTGATCGGTCCGATTGACCGTTGCGCCTCGTCGTGTGGTGTTGGAAGGCTGTTTCCCGTCCCGGAATCAACCAGTCATCGCAGAGGAGTTGACATGACACTGACATCCACGTTCCGCTCTCGCGTGAAGAGAGCAGCCGTGACGTCGCTGGCAGGGACGATCCTGCTCGGCGGGGTCGGCCTCGGAGTGCAGCAGGCATCCGCGACCACGAGCGGCTCGCCCGCGGTCCTCACGAACGACCAGAACGGTACACGGACCGCCGGGGACATCAGCGCCACCGACTGGGAAACCATCGCGCGCCAAGCGGAAGCGGCAGGCGATCGAGAAGGTGCTCAGGCTGCCCGCAAGGTCGCCCAGCGAGGTGGCGTGGCTGGCAATGGGCAGGAGTCCATCTTCACTATCGCCAAGAAACTGGCCAAAGTGGCCTTGAAGCATGGGCGTATTTTTTTGCCAAAGACTATTCGTTCTTGGGCGGACAAGATCTATGGCTTGATAGACTCCATTGAAGCCACGACCGAGCTGGGTATCGCAACCTTCCTTACACAGAACGGCATCCCGGCGGATGTGGCCATCGAAATCGCGCGGTGGTTCGTGACGTTCGCCTGAACGAGAGGGGCCAGAACATGAGCTCGAAGGATCAGCCCGTCACCTTCTGGGGTGCGATCATCATGTTCTGGCTCCTCGTCGCCGCCATCATCGTCTCCACCATCCCCATGATGGTGGGGGTCGCGATCGTCGCTCTCATTCCGGGGGTTGGAGAATTCCGGAGCCTCAACCCGTGGCTTCTTCTTCATTTCCTGTGGATGTATCCAGCTGTTTGGGGGCTCAGCATAGTCGTTGATCCTGTCCTGAACCATCTCTTCGCTACGGGAAGGTCGAAGAAGGTTGGAGAACTGCTCGGGAACGTTCTTGCGTGGCTCTTGATCTCGTGGTTTTTCACCGTCTTTTTTCGCGATCCCTTGGGGGCTTTGCTGGCCGGTCTGATATCAGCCGTCACCATGAAGCCCTTTGTGACGTGGCTGGAGAAACACGCCCCGAAGGATGAGGACGACCCCGGTGATGATGAAGTCGGCAAGGAGGGGGTGTCGGAGTGATCGTGTCCGGGGAGGCGGTGGTCGGTCGTCGATGTGCCGAGCCTGCCATTGCTTTTTTGAACGTGTGATCGGAGGGAGTGGGATCGTGGCGTCGAAGGATCAGCCCGTCACTTTCTGGGGTGCGATCATCATCTTCTGGCTCCTTGCAGCTATCAGCGCTGTTGCCGCCGTACCGATGGCTGTGGGCGTGGTGAGCGTCGCCCTCATCCCGGGCGTCGGTGAGCTGCGGAGCCACGATCCATGGCTCTGGCTCAACCTCCTGTGGATGTTTCCTGCTTTCTGGGTCATCACCACGGTCATCGACGCGTTCCTGACCGCTCTTCTCGTCACAGGAATTTTCCGAAGAATCGACGACGTCTTCGAGGACCTCCTCATATGGCTCGCGGTCGCATGGTTGTTCACAACGTTCTTCCAAAGTCTCCTCGCGGCGCTGACGGCCAGCCTGATCGCTCTCGTCCTCATGGAGTTCCTGCTCGACTGGTTGGAGAAGCACTCTCCGAGAGACAACGAAAAACCGGCACGAGAAGCCGCCGCGGAAAACGGTTCGTGACCGTCCGTACCCCCGACGGAAAACCTGCCAACAAGGCGTGGCCGCTCCGCCCACGAGCTGGGGGCGTTTGCGGTTATTCGTAGATTCCTTCGAGCACGGCCCACTGCAGGACGTGCCCCTCGATCGCGCGTTTGAAACCCGCCAGGCAGGTTCTGGAGGGGATCGTCAGGTTGCAGTCGAGCGCGTGGACGGTGAACCGGTAGGTGTGTGTCATGCCCCGGGGAGGTTTCGGGCCACGGTACCTGTGCCACCCGTAGGCAGTTCCCTGGACGATCCCCGTCGAGGGATTGACGCGACCCGGTGGGATGGCGGCCGGTATCGAATCCCCGGGAGGGATGTTCCATGCGACCCAGTGGGCCATGGAGCCGAACAGGGGATGGGTCAGGTCCTCGAGCGTCACCGCCAGGGTGCGGGTGCTCGGGTCGAGGCCGTCGAGGCGCAGCTTGGGGGAGATGTTCCTGCCCCGCCCGGTGAAGTCGGTTCGGAAACGTCCATCGGAATCGATGCAGTCCGACCTCACGGTGAGCGTGGTGTAGTCGTCGGAGGTGCCCATACCTCCATCCTAGGAACCCTCCCAAATGGTTGATTCCGCAATTGTTGCTCCCATTGATCACGCGAAAGGTCGGGAGACCTGCCGAGGCAGGCCTCCCGACCACCGATCCGCGGCCCTGGGGAAGGGGA
Source organism: Propionibacteriaceae bacterium (assembly GCA_905372155.1). GTDB lineage: Bacteria > Actinomycetota > Actinomycetes > Propionibacteriales > Propionibacteriaceae > Arachnia. The sequence goes on along the minus strand of CAJPNZ010000054.1, from coordinate 7,915 downwards.
TCAGGCGAAGTCGTTGACGGTGAGCTGGACTCCTGACGGCAGCGTCGCGAATGCAACCGGGGCGAACAGCGCGCCCGAGCCGTCAGCGTCGAAGAACAGCGTCTCCCCCTGCTGATACACCCGCGTGGTGGCGGTGACCGTGTCGGTGGTGAACCAGTTGCCGTTCAGCCCGCCGAAGGTGGCCACGGGCAGGCTGATCCTGTCCTGTCCCGTGGTGAAATCCGTGATCTCGTCGACGTCACCGTTCAGTTGGCCGTCCAGGACGAACCTGTCATGTCCCGCGCCACCGGTGAGGGTGTCCTTTCCCTGACCGCCTGCCAGGGTGTCATCGCCGGCGGCGCCGTCAATGACGTTGTCCGCGGAGTTGCCGCGCATCGTGTTCGACAGGTCGTTGCCCGTGGCCCGCAGCGGACCGCTGCCCAGCATCCGGAGATTCTCCACCCCCGACGGCAAGGTCGAGTCGACGGCGGCATTGAGGGTGTCGTTGCCCCCGGTGTCGGTCACGGTGTCGTCGGGGGAGTCGACGACGAGATTGGTGTCCTTGCCATCGCCCTGCTGCGTGGTGATCCGGGAGTGATGGGTGCCGATCGTCCGGTCGGTGTAGGTGACGTGGGCCGTGCCGACGCCGTCGAGGGTGCCCTCGTGCTGAACCAAGGGCTTGTCGACCGGGTATCCGGTACCCGCCAGCTGGTTCCCGGACAGGTTCAGGCCCGTATTGTTGCCGATGAGACGTTCGGTGCCTTCCGAGGCCCTGGCGACGTCATTGTTCTCGACCTTCAAGCCCTTGGAGACATCGGCTGCCACGTAGAACGGGGTTCCGGTGGGCAGCATCACATTACCGGTGATCGTGGTTCCCGTGAGGTCCCTTCGTCCCCCGACATAGTCCACCTCGATGGAGGTGCCCGGGTATCCCGGTTTGGTTTCCATGTACGAGTGTGGGTTTCCGCTCACTTCGCCGGAGAATGAGGATTTCTTGTCCCAGATGGATTCCACTGCGACGACCGACCTCTTGGCCTGTCCTGAAAGGACGTTTCCGCTGAAGGTGTTGTTGTCCGAGTGCGGTCCGACGTACAGCATCCAAGAAGGTTGTTTCGGAGTTTTGACAATCACTCGGGGTTTGTCTTCCTCCCCAGGGTTGGGTGCCTCGAAAACCTGTACCGTCTTGTCCTCGAAGACCTCAACGGTGTTGTCGCGGAAGGTGTTGTCGTGGCTGCCCTGGTAGGCCTGGAGCAGCCCCTGTCCCATGGAGATGCCGGTGACGATCGTGTTGCGCTGGATCGTGTTGTCGTGCGACCCGTAGGCCAGGTGGATGGATGAGGAAATGCTGTAGTTGAAGTGGTTGTCCTCCACCGTGTTCCCGTGGGAGCTGTCCTGCATGGACAGATTGCGGGTGTTCATGGTGGAGAAATTGTTGCTCACGACACTGCAGCCGACCCCGGAGAACTCGATGCCGTAGTACCCGCCCGTGACGCGGTTCCCGGAGACGGTGACCCTGGTCGCCCTGTGGGTGAGTTTTGGCACCTCGCCGGTTGTCACAAATCGGTCGTAGACCGGCCTGGAATCCTTCGAGAGACCGGAGTAGACGCCGATCGCAACCACCCCTTCGGTGCGTTGAAACTCGGGCCGTACCGTGACCTGGTTGTTCTCGATGCGGATGTTGTCAACATCGCCTTCGCGCCCCAGCACCGCGATACCGCGATACCGGGAATTGACGATGGTCAGACCGCTGATGGTCACATCGCTGATATTCTCCCCACTTCTTGCGAAGGCCAGCACCCCACGGGTGAAGGTATCGGAACCTGTCATGTCGATCGTGGTATTGGTCAGGGTCGTTCCGCTGGAGCCCGGGGCGATTCGGAAAACGTTCTTCGGATCATTGCTGGTCCCGCCCTTGAGTGCGGCTGTGATGGTGGCACCCGCGCCGTCGAAGTACGTGAGTCCCTTCGGAAGCTGAAGCTCTGCGGAGACGGTGTAGCTCTGCGACGGGCTCAGCCGGACCCCGACGCCACGTTGTGTGGCGAGCTCCAGGGCGGCCTTGAGGGTGGACGTCGCATCGGCGGGGATGTCCTGCGCCAGCAGGGGAATGAACCCTACTTTCTTGCCGTCCTTGACCTCTTCGAAGGTGGTGGCGTAGGTCGTGTCATTGATGGTGACCTCACCGTCTCCGGTGCCCTTCGCGTAGGTGAGTGAGGTGATGCCATCGGTCAGGACGAAACCCGTCGAGTCCTTCGGGAGCTGCGTGCGCGCATCGGCCAAGGAGTGGAACTCCGGCAGGCCGGCACTCGGCTGGGCAGCTGTCGATGTGGGCGCGGACGGGACGTTTCCTGCCGAGGCCGAATGGGGCGACGTCGGAACGGGTCCGGGACAGGTGTCCTCCGAAGACTGTGGTGCTGCGGGGGCTGAGAGCGAGTCGGCGGGACTCAGCGCTTCCCGTGTCGTGGGGGAGGCGCAGCCCGTGAGTGCGACGAGGGAGCAGACCAGCGTGGTCAGCAGCGGTCGCGATGGTGAGTGCATGAGACGGCTCCAGTTCGTGTGATGCTCCACTGCGGAAGCGTTGACTGGGGTGCCGGGCACAAGGATAGCCACAAGGCGAGGCGTTGGGGAAGGCAAGTCGAGGAGCTGTCTCGAAATCAGGGTGGGGTATGGGATCGGCCGGATCCGGAGGGTATGCCCGCCGGTTCTTCTCCGGTGAAAAGGCCGACCCGGAGGTGCAGATCATCGCCTGGACCGCGGCCCCGGGTTCGACCTCCCGAGAGCGCCTCGCCCGGCTGAGGACACTGGCGTGAGAAGCAGCGCATCCGCCCGGTCTCGCTGGTGTGTGGGTGCGGAAGGTGGCTGAGCCGGGCGTGATGTGGTCACCACCCGCGGAACTCTTTGTGAGATGATTGTTGGCCGATAGTTACTACTGCCGGATGGCGTCGGCGGGGTAACGTGACAAGAACAAAAGTTCACCGAGAGCTGTCGCATGGCATTTCGCATCGCAATTTCGGTTTGACAAGGGGGTCTGAGTGGATCTGCATCGTGGCGCTGACCGAGGCAAGGGTGCGACAACTTGGAAGCGCTGGTGTTCCCGAGGTGTTGCGACTGCGAATCTCAGGGGTGGGCGGTGCGCCGTTGAATCAGTGCGTGTGCTGAACCCGTTCGGTGTGTCCGCGCGGGAAAGTTCGTCAGGTTCCGTTGTTTCGTGGGTAGGTCTCAAGAAGAGAGGATGAGGAGATCCCGGTGAGGGTCAAGAAGATGTCGGCGACGACGGCTCTCGTTGCGACGATGTCGTGTGGTCAGGCGATGCTTCCTGCTTCGGCTGTCACTGTTCCCGAGGAAGTATCGGTGCCGAGTCCCGTGCAGGAAGATGTCGATCTCCAGGCTTTGGAGGCCGAGGTCACAACCGTTTTTGAACGCTATCTTCAGCAGGATTCTGGAGACAGGCGGAGCGTCGATGTCGAGGCCGTCCGGCAGGACGGGGCACCTGAGGCCGATCTGCAACGTATCGCGGAAAGGTTCAATGTCCCGATCGGAAAGTATGTGCTCCCAGGCTCGGAGGACAAGGGAGCAGGCGGGAAGAAGGGAGCAAGTCCCCAACACCAATTCGGCAGCGGGGAGTGGGGCAAATGCGTGCTCAACAGGGTCGTTCCGGGAATCTTTGAAGCAGATGTGGGAGGCGGGGTCGTGGCGTTGCCTTCCAAGGGGAAGTATGCGCAAGTGGCGTCGTACCTGATCAGAGTGGTCGGGCCTACTGCCCTGAAGGGGGGCGTCGCCGTCCTGGTCGCCTCTCTTGCGGTCATCGTGGCGTGGTGCTCGACACCGTGGGTTTCATGATGTCTGCTGATACGCAACCCAGTACGCGTGAGAAGGTGATCGCCTATGTGGCGCTGTGTGGATTCCGGCTGGGTTTGGTGGCCATGGTCTTTCTGCTTGCCTGGGTGTCCACCTGGGTCGAGGTGGGAACCGCTGGGCTGATTGCGGGGTTGTTGACCGTAGTCGTTCTGGGAGCCACGGCGTATGAGGTCTTCGTGTCGCGGAAAGATCGTGCTTCTTTGTCCTACGTGATCATCACTTCCTTGGCAGTCGCTGCTTCCATAGTCCTACCGCTCGTAGGGAGTGTGCAATTCTGGCCTGCTCTGACCTCGACCCTCATAGGTGCTGGCCTTCTGACGGTTTTCCGAAAGCGGATTGTCTCCTCGGGAAAGTGAACCTGTGAAATGCTGTTACCTGATCCGCTGATCTCATTCATCGGAAGGGTGTGAACGATGCGAATAACTCTCCCTGCCAAAGCGGCGGGTCTTCGAATCAGATGAATGGTAAAAGGAGGATGGGGTGAAAGCGAAGCCGGGACCGGAACCCCGGAGGTCTTCCGGTGACTCTCTCTGCGACATCCTCGAGGACTCCGAGCGTTTCGCGAGGAAACGGTGGAGGCGCAGGTTTCCGTCAATCGTCGTATTCGCCGCGTGCATGTCTTTTCTCGCCGCAGTCATCTCGGTGATTGTCGGGTGGACGACGATCCCTCGGGCCGTGGTCATGGCTCTGATGCTCTTCATCGGTCCGGTCGGTGTCATCGCGTACAAAACATACGTGGCACGAAACTGCGAATGCACCCCGGGATTCAGGATCGCCCACTCGCTGGTCCTGATGATGGGAATCGTCGTGCCGCAGTGGGGAACTGACAAATTTGCGAACCTGCTGGCCGGACTCGTTATAGGCGCTGTCGTCGTGGTGATTTCGCAGAGCGCCTCCCACTTCCTGAAGAAGGACCGATGATCGCGGAATGAGCGGTAGTACTGGCAAATCTGCGGCGATGGGGATTTCTTGTCGTGGTCTCCCGACGAGTGCGCTTCTGCTCGTGGCGTCACTGGCCATGGTGACCTTGGCCTGTGTCGGATTTCGTCTCACCGACCGCAGATCGGGCACCATGCCATGAACCGGTGAACCGGCCAGATGCGCGCTGGAAGGGCAACACGCCGGCCGGATGCTAGCGTTCGCGTCGTGAATCCGAACCTAGGGCCGGATGAACCGACCGCATCCCCTCCGCTGATCCACGTACAAGATCTGAGGAAGGTCTTCCAGCGACCCGCAGAACCCGAGGGACGGTTCAAGGCGGTGCGTCGGCTGTTCACCCGCCGGAAGATGGAGAAGGTCGCCGTTCACGACGTGTCCTTCGACATCGCGGCGGGGGAACTCGTCGGTTACCTGGGGGCGAACGGGGCGGGGAAATCCACCACCATCAAGATGCTCACCGGGATCCTCGTTCCCACCTCGGGCGTGGTCGAGGTGGCGGGCCGGGTGCCGTGGCGGGACCGTCGCGCCAACGCCGCCCACATCGGAGCGGTTTTCGGGCAGCGAAGCCAGCTGTGGTACGACCTGCCGTTGCGCGACTCGTTCGAACTGATTCGTGACCTCTACGGCATCGCCGACGCGGACTACCGGCAGCGCCTCGGAATGTTCACCGAGCTGCTGGACATGGCCGATTTCCTCGACGCCCCGGTGCGATTCCTGTCCCTGGGGCAGCGGATGCGCGGAAACCTGGTGGCTGCGCTGCTGCATTCACCCGAGGTCGTCTTCCTCGACGAACCCACCGTCGGTCTCGACGTCGTCGCGAAACGCCGCATCCGCGAGTTCGTCGCGGGCATCAACGAACGGCTGGGCACCACGGTGATCCTCACCACCCACGACATGGACGACGTGGAGGCGCTGTGCCGGCGCATCATCATGATCGACCGGGGAACGGTGCTGTTCGACGGCTCCCTTGAGGACCTGAAGCACCGCTACGTGCGGGAACGCGCCCTGACCGTCACCCCGGCCGCCGATGTCGACCCGGCGCTGATCCGGGTGGACGGCGCCACCGCCACGGTGGTGGACGGCAAGGCCGTGCTCACCCACGATCCGGAACGGGTCGGCACCCCTGACCTGATAGCCGCCGTCACCGCACGCTGGCGGATCACCGACCTGGCAGTGGCCGAGGCGAGCCTGGACGACGTGGTCGCCCGGATCTACGACGAGGCCGCGTCCCGGTGAATGCGTGGGTCGCTGTGCGGGCGACTGTCCGCAACTCGGTGAAAACCTCGTGGACCTATCGCCTCGACATGGTGATGGCGATCGCCGGGCTGTGGATCCAGGTCTGGTTGCTCGGCGTGGTCTGGAGGACCGTCTACGGCGATTCGGCGTCGGTCAACGGCATCGATCCCAGACAGGCCGTCAGCTATGCGGTGCTGGCCGCCTGCCTACAGGTCGCGTTGCTGCCCTGGCATTTCTCCGGTCTGGAAATGCGGGTACGCAAAGGGCAGGTGGGGGTGGACATGACGCGACCCCTCGGACTGGTCCCGCAAGTGCTGTCACACAACGTCGGCACCTTCCTGGCGCAACTGCCGATCGCGGCCGCAGGCCTGGCCTGGGCGGTGCTGACCGGGACGCTGAGCCTGCCACCGTCCATCCCAACGGTGCCCCAGTGGCTGCTGGCGACGCTGCTGGGGGTGGTCATCGTGCTGCTGATGAACTTGCTGATGTCGTTGACGTGTTTCTGGTCGCTGGAGACGGGCGGCTACAACATGCTGTACCGGCTCGGCTCGGGACTGCTCTCGGGGGCGTTGGTCCCGTTGTGGTTCATGCCCGGCTGGTTCGCCGCCGTCCTCGACTGGCTGCCCTTCCGCGCCCAGATGTTCACGCCGTTGTCGATCTACTTCGGGCAGCTCGACGGAACCGCCGCATGGCTGGCGATCGTGGGTCAGCTGGTGTGGATCGCGGTGCTTGTGGGACTGATTCACGTGGTGTGGCGGCGCGCCGAACGCAGGGTGGTGGTCCTCGGTGGCTGAACGACGACTCCCCGGCGCGCTGCGCGCCTGGTGGGTGCTGGAGAGGGCCGCTCTGCGCGCTCAGACCCAGTACCGAGCGAATCTGTTCGTCGGCCTCATCGGCGGTCTGACCTACCAGGGCATCAATGTCGTCTTCCTGGCGCTGCTGCTGAACGGTTTCGGGCTGATCGGCGGCTGGGGTTTCGCGGAGCTGGGCCTGCTGGTCGGGATCCGGCTGGCCGCTCACTCGTTCTACGTGATGCCCTTCGGTGGCCTGCTGGAGACCACACAGCTGGTGCGCGGGGGAGACTTCGACCTGCTGCTGCTCAGACCCGTCGACCGGTTCATCCAGATCATCACCCGGCGCTTCAACGTCCTCACGGTGGGCGACGGACTGCTGGGTTTGGCGGCCCTGGTCGGGTTCGGGCTCCTCGCACCCGTCGAATGGACGTGGTGGAGGCTCGGCTACGTCGTGGCGGCGGTCGTCGGGGGAGGGCTGGTGGAGACCGCCGTCCAGATGGTGATCGGGTCGCTGGCCTTCCGTGGCGGGGGCGCCAGGATCATGCAGATCCAGGCCGACCGGATCGTCACCACCTTCGGCATCTACCCGCTGACCATTTTCGGGCCGGAGGGTCTGCTGTTCCTCTGTTTCGTCTTCCCTCTCGGGTTCGTCGCCTACCTGCCCACGACCGCCCTGCTCGACCGGGTCGCGGAGGTGCCGCTTCCTGCATGGCTGGTGTGGGCGTCGCCCCTGATGGGCTGGGTGCTGTTCCCCCTGTCGCTGGTGCTGTTCCACCGCATGTCGCGGCACTACCAGAGCCCGGGTGCGTGACGCCGTCGCTCAGGTGCCTACGAGACAGGTGCCCGTCCAGTTCTGTTCGACCGTATCGGCGAGCGCCAGTGCGAAGTCGGCGTAGCCGATGGAGCGGTGGGTGAATTCCGACTCGTCCTCGGATGGGCGCCACACCCGGTAGCTGCCGGTGGCCTGACCCTCAGGGACGAAGGCGGGGGGCGGAATCAGGTAGGCCCAGTGCCGACCCGCGTATCCTGCCTCCAGGTGGTCGCGCAGCTCGGCGTGGGCGCGGCCCCGCGGCAGTGTCCGGGTGGGGAAGGTCGGGGACTGCCAGAACCTC
>CAJPNZ010000053.1 GCA_905372155.1 Propionibacteriaceae bacterium | reverse complement strand
TTCCTGAAGCTGCTGCGAGGTGGCCCTGTTGAGGTTCACGAGCCCCGCCCCGGAGGTCGTCACCGGCCCCGCCGCAGGGCTGCCTCCACCGGGATCCACGACCTCCCCGCGCGGCGATTCCGAGGTCCCCACTATGACCTGTTGTCCGTCCCCAACCGGGGCCGCGAGGTTCAGCTCCCCGGGATCGGCTCCCGGGGCCAGTCCTCCGGCGGCCTCGATCACGTCCTGCACGATGGCCCCCTCCGGAACCGACACCACCCCGGGCCTGACCACCGCCCCGAGGACGTGAACCCGCACCGGTCCGCGGCTCGCGGAGGCCACTGGACCGGGTGGGGCGGCCGCGGTCGGGACGGAGACCACGCCGGGCGACGCGGCAGGCAGTTCCGTCGCGGAGCTCTGCCCCAAGGCGTAGATGGTTACCAACACCACGCCGACCAGCAGGGCTACCACCACGATGATGTGCTCACGACCGAGCATCACCACCCGCCGCCATCCCTTGGGGGCCTCCTGCCCGGGGGGTGTAGGAGGCTCTTCCTTCCCGGGTCCGTCACTCCCGGGCGGGACGTCGTCCGCTCGGCGCGCTGCACCGAGCGGGGTCTGCCCCGACGCGACGAGCGCCAACCGTGCCCGTTCGATCTGCTGCTGCTCCGTAAGACTCCCCATGCCGACACTCTGGGCATCTTGGGACCGGATCCTCCACCGGTTCTCGAACCTGTTGGAAACTCCGAGAAAGATTACTAATGAACAAACTTTGGATTAACAAAGGATTAACTCCTTGACTGGGCCGGGGCCCGCGCCGGAAGGTGACCTCGGAGAGATCGACAACAGCGTCGACCGGAGAACACCTGGAGTTGCTCATGATTCCGCTCAGGAAACGTTTCGCCGCCGGGCTGACAGCCCTGTGCCTGGGGCTCGGAACACATCTCATGGCACAGCCCCGCGCGACGGCCGACCCGGCCGACTGCACACCCACCAGTACCGTCTCGGTGTTCACCTACAACGACTTCCACGGCCGATTGGCGAACGCCGCGGCCCTGTTCACCCCCGTGGAGAAGGCCCGCGCCTCCCAGGGGGATGCGAACGTCGCGCTCATCAGCAGCGGGGACGACATCGGGGGTTCCACGTTTGAATCCATGGCCGACGACGACAACCCCACCCTGAAGGTGATGGCCGCTGCCAATCTCAGCGCACGAACCGTGGGCAACCACGAGTTCGACAAGGGCTGGGCCGACCTCGCGGGTCGCGTGAACCCCGCGGTGCCCGGGGTGGATCAGCTCGGGGCGAACGTCTACCTCAAGGGAACCAGGCAGGTGGCCTCCCCACTCAAGGCGTACACGACCTTCAAGGTCGGGGAACTCGACGTCGCAGTGATCGGCGCCGTCACCGGGGATCTGCCCTCCCTCGTCTCCCCCGCCGGGATCTCGGACCTGACCATCGGTGACCCCGTGGATGCCGTGAACGAGACCGTTTCCCAGCTTCCCGAGGGAATCGACCTGGTGATCGCGTCCATCCACGAAGGGGCACCGAGCGGAAACGGCACCGGTGACGAGCAGGCCGCAGCCAACCCGAACTTCCGGAGGATGTGGACGGGAATCGACCCGAGGATTCGCGTGGTGCTGGGCGGGCACACCCACCAGACCTATTCGTGGACCAACGACAAGGGGCAGCTGTTCACCCAGGCCGGTTCCTACGCGGCGGCCCTGAACGAACTCAAGGCCGGGGTCACCGGCGACGGCGCCCTGTGCGGAATCTCCAACACCACCACAAAGATCGATGCCAAGGCATTCGACACGAGCCTGCCACGCATCCGGGAGATCACCGACATCGTCTCCGCCGCCGTCACCAAGGCCGATGAGATCGGCGCCCGGGTGATCGGCCGGGCAAGCGAGGCCATCTCGACACCGACCGGCAACTCCGATGTCCGGGACGTGGAGTCCCCCATGAGCAACATGGTGGCCCAGATGTTCCGAGAGGTGCTGGGCGGCAACGATCCGTATTTCATCGGTGTCCAGAACCCGGGCGGCACCCGCGACAGCTTCGATTCCGGGGAGATCACCTACAAGGAGGCCGCGCTCGCGCTGCCGTTCGCCAACACCTTGATGACCACCCGGCTCACCGGGACCCAGTTCAAGACGGTCCTGGAGCAGCAGTGGCAGCGCAACGACAAGGGCGAGATCCCCTCACGCCCGTTCCTGCGCCTGGGCCTGTCCAGCAACGTCTCCTACACCTATGACGAGTCCCGCCCGGAGGGGAACCGGATCACATCGGTCTTCGTCGGGGACTCCCCGCTCGATCCGGAGCGGCTATACACCGTCGGTTCCACTTCCTTCCTGATCGCGGGCGGGGACAATTTCCGGGAGTTCGCGAAGGGCACCGGGACCCGGGACACGGGGCGCGTCGATCTGGAGGCCTGGACCGATTGGGTGAAGACCCAGCAGACGCTCTCCCCCAGCTACGTCAAGCGCGGCCTGTCGCTGGTCAACGCCCCCACCGAAATCAACCGGAACGGCGGGACCGCCACCTTCAACTTCGATGTGCCGGGTGACGACGCAAAGGCACGGGAAGGCATCGATTTCCTGCTGGGTGAGGCGGCCGGTGCCTCCCCGAAGGACCCGGCCAAGGTCAGCCCGGCGCTCGCGAACAATGGCGTCGAGGTTTTCTTGGGCGGGACCAGCGTCGGCAGCGGGACCGTGACCGACGGCAGGGCGAAGGTCGATGTCACGCTGCCCGGCGGCTGCTCCGCACCTACCGGAACCCAGACGTTGACCTTCAGGTTCGCTCCTTCGGGGACCCTCGCCCACCGGCAGGTGAACATCACCGGGGACGATTCATCGTGCACCCCGGCCCCGCCGAAACCGGATCCGACGGGGACGTCGTCACCGGCCCCCATCAGGCCCGGGCTCCCCAGGACCGGTTCGTGACGAAGCGTGAGGGGACGGGAGAAATCCCGTCCCCTCACCCTCACCGCCCGATCAGCGCGCCCGGCGCGGGTAGCGCCTGCCGTTGAGCCAGGCACCCAGCCAGGTGTGCCGGACCAGCAGTTCGTAGGTGATCAGCAGAACCGCGGTGGTGACGGCCCACGTGACCAGGAGCTTCACCAGGATCGGCCATCCCAGGTCAGCCAGCGGAATCTCGAACAGCACCAGCAGCGGCAGGTGAACCAGGTACATCCAGTAGGAGGCGTCCGCGAGGTAGCGGATCCAGGTGTGTTCCCGGTCCAGGAACCGCACCGCGGCGCCCAGTAGACCGAAACCGAGCAGCCAGCCCGCCAGAGAGACGGCGACCATCAGCGCTTCCCGCGGCACGCCCGGGAGCCACACGACCACCGTCGCGACGAGACCCAGCACGAGCATCGAGAGCCAGTTCCCGGCGATCCGTCGCATGGACCCCGGGGATGCGTGCAGGAACCAGCCGGTCAGGAACGCCCCCAGGTAACCGAGCGTCGATGCCGCTTCCGGGACGATGGTGGTCGGGGCGATGATCCCACCTGCCGGTTCGCCGCCCTGGAGCAGCAACGCTGCCACGAAGACCAGGGCCGGGAGGAGGACACCGGCCGGGTGGGACAGGACCTCACCTATCCGGGTGGCGGCCCGCCCGGCGCGCTCCGCACCCAGGAACCGGAGCAGCGCGGCCCGGGCGAGAAGCACCAGGGTGGCGAGCTCGAACAGCACCAGTAGGAACCAGAGCTGCCCCGGGGTGAACATCATCAGGGGTGAGGTCGGCTCCGAGGCCATCGGTGCAGGCAGACCCCGGACCGAGGCCCCGTACATCGCGAGGAGACCGAGTGGGATGACCGTGAACGGCCAGAAGACGACGGCGGGCAGCAGGATCCGCTTCGCGCGATCCCGGAAGTAGCTGCCGGGCCCGCGCCGCAGGGTGACCATTCGCCCGAAATAGCCCGCCAACAGCATGAACAACGCCATCCGGAACAGGTGGATCGTGCCGGATATCCACAGGGCGACGATGCTGCGCTCGGAATCGTTGATCATCCAGACGATGTCGGTGAAGGGCAGCAACGAGTGCAGGACTATGCCGAGCAACAGGGCGCCGGAACGGACGGCGTCAAGGCCGTGGAGGCGTTGCGGGAGGGCATCGCGACGAGCGGTGCCGGGTTCGTGAAGGCATTTTTCGGTGGTCATGATTCGAAGTTACGATTCCGGGCTCGCCTCCACCATCGTCCGATCGGTGGATGGCGGTTCCCTCCACCGGACCGGGACAATGGTCCGGTGGAACGCTACGAGAGCCCGATCGCGATCCGGGCGGCACGCTGGGGGCCCTTCGTGCTGCTCGCCGTGTCGGTAATCATCGGCTGGGCCCTGACGGGCCCGCTCATCGAGCCCGGGGGCATGCTCGTCTCCCTGTGCCCCGCCGTCCTGATCCTGCTCGGCCGCGTGCTCGTGGCGGTCCGGCCGCCGTCCGGGGGAAGCCGTGCGGCACTCGCTTTCGTGGCGGGCAATCTGCTGCTCACCCTCGCGGCCTCCCTGTTCAACCCGTTCATGTGCATCTACGTGTTCTCGAGCTATCCGGATGTCGAACGCCTGGCCACGGGCTCCTTCCGGGTGCCCGCCACCATCGCCACAGGGCTGGTGATCGCGGTCGGGCAGGCCGGTGGAATCCCCGGGGCCTCGGCGACTCCTTGGCTTTTCCCGCTGCTGGCCCTGGTGAACATCGGGGTGGCCTTCCTCATGCTGACCCTGAGCCGGGAACGCGAACGTCAGGTGCGGATCCGGGAGGAGACCGCCGAGCGGCTGGCGAAAGCCAACGCGGCCAACCTGGCCCTGCACGAGGAACTGATGGCGCAGGCCCGCCAGATGGGTATCGACCAGGAACGGGCGAGATTGTCGCGGGAGATCCACGACACCGTGGCGCAGGGATTGATCGGCGTGATCCGCCAACTGGAGGCGCTCCCCTCATCCTTGGACGACCCCGCCCGGGAAAGAGTCCGGCGAGCCGAACAGGTGGCACGGGACTGCCTCACGGAGGCCCGGCGGGCGGTGCAGGCCCTGGCGCCACGCCAGTTGGATGACGATCCCCTGGCCGATGCCCTGCACGAGATCATCAGGGGCTGGGGACGGATGAACCGCATCGTCACCGAACTGGATGCCGACGACGCCCCGGCCACCTCGCCACACGACGGGGTGCTGGTCCGCGTCGCCCAGGAGTCCCTGGCCAACATCGCCCGGCACAGTGGCGCCAGCCAGGTGTGGGTGCGCCTCGACGGCACACCCACCGGGCCGCGGATCCGCATCACCGACGACGGTGTCGGCTTCACACCCGTCTTCGCAGCCGGACACGGGCTTTCCGGTATGCGTGATCGCCTGACAGAGATCGGCGGCAGTCTGAGAGTGGACAGCGCGCCGGGGAAAGGATGCACGGTGACAGCAGTGGTTCCCTCATGACCCTCCGTCTGGTGGTGGTGGACGACCACCCGATCGTCAGGGACGGCCTCGCCGGGATCTTCGCCCTGGAGGAGGACATCGACGTGGTCGGGCAGGCCGGGAGCGGCCCCGAGGCCCTGGCCGTCGTGGCCGAGCGCGATCCCGACCTGGTGCTGATGGACCTCCGGATGCCCGGCGGCGACGGATTCGCGGCCATCAGGCAGCTGCGGGAACGGGGCGGGCGTCCCCGCGTTCTCGTACTCACCACCTACGACACGGAGCGCGACGTCCGCAGAGCGATGGCGGCGGGTGCCGACGGATACCTGCTGAAGGACCTGCCCCGCGACCAGCTCATAGCGGCCGTCCGAGAGCTGATGAGCGGTTCCCCCCGGACACACGTCAATGCCCCCCACGGGTCGCAGCTGTCGCTCACCGACCGAGAGACCGAGGTGTTGGCGCTGGTCGCAGACGGCCTGACCAACCGGGCCGTCGCGAGACGACTCGGGATCAGCGAGGCCACCGTGAAGACCCACCTGGCCCACATCTACACCAAGCTGGGGGTGCTCGACCGGGCCGCCGCGGTACGGGAGGCCTGGGAGCGGGGGCTGGTCTGAGAACCCGCCCCCGCGCCGGGTTCAGGGACGCGTGGCCTGCTCCACGAGTTCGAGGATGTGGACGTAGGGTTTGCCCGTCGCCCTGCCGATGCCGATCTCACAGGTGCGGTTGAGTGAGGCGTAGGCGTCGAAGTGGCGGGAGTTGATCTCCGCGGCCTCTCGCTTCGCAGCCGATGCGTTCAGCTCCGGGTGGAGCATTCCGCGGTCACCGGCGAAAGCGCAGCAACCCCAGTCCAGCGGGACGTAGGCCTCGTCCGCGATCGCCTCCGCCAAGCCCTTCAAGGCGTCGTTCAACCCGAGGTGGGTGGACGAGCAGGTGGGGTGCAGGGCGATGGATCCCAGGCGGTGGGTCACCGTCAGATGCGGCAGGAGCCATTCGTGGGCGAACTTGACCACGTCGACTATCTGGACGGCCTTGAACTCCTCGCTGGAGGATTTCGACTGCATGACGTGGAAACCCTCGGTGCAGCTGGCAGCATCCACCACGATGGGAACCGGGCTGCCGGCGAGACGCTCCTCGGCCCGTTTGAGCTGGGTCTCGTAGCCCTTCAGGAAACCCTTCGACTTCCACGGGGTGCCGCAGCACAGGCTGCCGGTGTTCAGCGTGGTCACCGGCACCCCGGCGCGTTCACACAGAGCGGTGAACGCCCTGGGAACACCGCTGGAGAACATGGTCTGGATGCAGGCCGGGAGGTAGAAGGCCACCGGATCGGCCACTTCCCGGGCCTTGGGGCGTTTGCCTCCCTTGGGGAGGTCCCTCGAGTACTGGGGCATGACGTCCGGGCTGATGATCTTGCGCGCCACCTTGGTGATGCCCGAGGCGGCCGGTGCGACGGCGTGCGCCGTGGTCATCGCGACGCTGGCGCCCTTCGTGAATGGCCCCCACGCCTTGGCGGCGGCCCCCCACACCCCGCCGAGCACGCGATTGGCCTGCTCGGCGCGCAGCCTGCGCACCAGGTCGCCGGTGTTGATGTGGAGGGGGCAGACCTCCCCGCACATGCCGTCGACGGCGCAGGTCTGGATGGCGTAGTAGTCGTAGTCCTTGTCGAGGTCCTTCAGGAGCTGCTCGTCAAGCTGGTTGGAGGCCAGCTCCCGGCGCAGCGCTATCCGCTGCCGCGGCGTGAGGGTGAGTTCGCGGGAGGGGCAGACAGGTTCGCAGAAACCGCACTCCACGCAGCGGTTCACCTCGTCCTCGACGCTGGGCACCAGCTTGAGGTTCTTCAAGTAGCCCTGCGGGTCGTCGGTCAGCACCACACCCGGGTTCAGGATTCCCGCCGGATCGAACAGGCGCTTGATCTCGCGCATCACCTGGTGGAGTTCATCCCCGTACTGGCGGGCCACGAACGGGGCCATGATGCGTCCGGTGCCGTGCTCGGCCTTGAGGTTCCCGCCGTGCCCGATCACCAGGTC
Organism: Propionibacteriaceae bacterium; assembly: GCA_905372155.1. Lineage (GTDB taxonomy): Bacteria > Actinomycetota > Actinomycetes > Propionibacteriales > Propionibacteriaceae > Arachnia. The sequence goes on along the minus strand of CAJPNZ010000053.1, from coordinate 12,445 downwards.
GACCATGTCCTCGGTGAAGTGGATGTAGCGCTCCATGCACGCTGGATCCGTGAAGTTCTCGTTGAGCATGAAGTGGACGTTGCCGTCCTTGGCGTGACCGAAGATGACGGAGTTTTCGTACTGGTGCTGCCCGAACAGCTTGATGAGCTCGGTGCAGGTATCCAACAGCGTCGGCACGGGCACCACGATGTCCTCAAGCAGGGCGGTCGCGCCGGGATTGCGGTGTCCGGCGACCGTGGTGTACAGGCCCTTGCGGATGTGCCACAGCCGGGCACGCGTGGGCCCGTGGCTGGTGGCCTGGGTGGGGCTCGTCAACGGCAGCGAGGCCAGCAGCGGCGCCACGGCCTCGATCTTGCCCCCGACCCCCTCGGCGGTGGCGTCCTGAAGTTCCAGGAGCAGCGCGGCCTGGCCGGTCACGTCCAGTTCCAGGATCTCGGGGGTGGCCTCGGGAAGCGTCTGCGCCACCCTGAGCGACTGCGCATCCATCAGCTCGACGGCCGCGAAACCGGCGGCCACCAGATCGGGGAGCGCGGCCGTGGCCTCCCGAAGGGTCGGGAAGATGGCCAGGGCGGAGGCCGCGTGGGGCGCCACCGGAATGGTCCGGAAGGTGGCGGAGGCCACGAACCCAAGGGTCCCCTCGGAACCGATCATCAGGTGCCTGGCGATCTCAAGGGGGGTTTCGAAGTCCAGCAGGGAGTTGATCCCGTAACCCATGGTGTTCTTCATCGCGAACTGGCGGCGGATGATGCTCACGGAGTCCGGGTTGTCCAGGATTCGTTGACGCAGCCTCATCAACCCCGAGACGAGTTCGGGTTCGGCCTCGGCGAATTGCCGGGCGGCGTCCGGGTGAGCCGTGTCTATCCGGGTGCCGGAGGCCAGGATGAACTCCAGCGAATCCAGGGTGGCGTACGAGTTCTCGGTGGTGCCGCACTGCATGCCGGAGGAGTTGTTGGCGACCATGCCACCGATGGTGCAGGCGATCTCGCTCGCCGGATCGGGACCTAGTTTGTACCCGTACCGGGCCAGACGGGTGTTGACGGCACGGATGGTCTCCCCCGGGGAGACCTTCACCCGACGTCCCTCGTCGAGAATCTGGATCCCGCGGAATCCACGGCGCGAATCGACGAGAATACCGTCGCCTGCGGATTGCCCGGACAGGCTGGAACCACCGGCCCGGAAGGTCAGCGGGGCACTCTCACGACGAGCGTGGGCAAACAGGTCCAGGATGTCGTTGACGCTCTGGGGCCTCGAAATCTGCACCGGTGTGAAGGCGTAGTGAGAGGCGTCGTGCGCCATAGCTAGACGATCTATCGCTTTGGAAGAAAGCATCGTTGCCATGCCTCAAAGACTAATCCCCTTTGGCACACACAACGCCTGAAATTAGGTTCACCTAACCAATCTTATTGCGAATAAGGAAAGGTTTTCTTAATCAATTTTCTTCCTTGGTGAGGCCAGAAACTCCTCCAGTTCGGCGCGGGTCGGGGGATTCGCCCCCTGTTTTGTGCAGACCAGCGCGGACGCTCCGGCACCCCAGCGAAGGGCTCTGTCGACATCGTCCGGACGCCTGGCGTAGGAGGCCAGGAATCCCGACATGAAGGTGTCCCCGGCCCCGACCGTGTCCACCATCTCGATGGTGTGCCCCGGAACGCGGAACTGCCGCCCGTCGGGTTTGATGGCGACGGCACCATCGGGGCCGAGCGTGACGACGCACAGCGCAAGACCGTATTCGATGCACCATGCCTCCGCGTAGGGCAGCGGATCCGGGTCGTCCACGAGCCAGCAGATGTCCTCGTCGCTGGCCTTGACGATTCCGCCGCCGGCCCCTACGGCAGCGATCAGCTGCTCGACGCGCTGGAAATACTCCACTCGGTCGGACAGCACGGTCGAGCGTACGTTGATGTCGTAGCTGAGCGAAGCAGGGGTGGAGCGCACAAAATTCAGGACGGCCCGCGCACCCGGCCCGGAGATGGTTCCGATCGATCCGAAATGCAGCCAGTCATTCTCCCTCAGCTCGGGGAACTCACCTGCCCGCCAGCCGAAATTCGAGGTGTCCTGGAAGTGGAAGGTGTAGGACGCCCTGCCCTCGGCATCGAGTGAAACAACCGCTACAGATGTGGGCTCCCCCGTCCTGATCGCCAGGTCGGTCGCGACACCGTTGCCCTGGAGATAGCGTTCAAGCTGGCGCCCGAAGGCATCACCTCCCAGTCGTCCTAGAAAGTGACTGTCCTCCCCAAGCCTCGCAAGCCCGAGGGCCGTGTTCATTGGACCGCCACCGCACAGTGCCGACCAGCGTGTCTCAGACAAGGACACTTGTTCTCCGGGCAGCAGATCGATGAGAGCTTCTCCGCACACAACGAAACGCATGTACTTACTCTAGTGGTCCTTCAGGCCGGTGGGAAGGAAATTGGAGGTTTGACGGCCAGAGCCCTCAGCCCCCGCAGCAACGGCAGAAGCCGGTGCCGCGGGGCAAGCTTTTCCAACTGATCCAGACATTCCGTCTGCTGCGCTCCCTGATTGTCGTACCAGCAGATCAGAGACAGCAACGCAAGTACCTCGGAGGCCTGCGCATCGCTGCACATGCGTCTGGCGTAAGCGATCCTGAGACGTAGTCTGGCTGCACTTTCACGATCGAGACGGGCCACCACCTCCCCCGCCAGCCTGGGGTCACCCACCAGAACCGCCAGCTGCGCTCCCTCGACGGGGAGCAGCGGTTCTCCACCAGCCAGCAACTTCTCCATGAGTTCTCTGCGTTGCCCCTGTCCAAGCTCAGCAATGTACTCGAGGGCCGATTCCGTGAGGAACTCCGCTTCCGCGGGCTCCCCGGAGGGGCACACCTCAGCGATCACTTCCGCCCGATTCGGGGCTACTTGGATCCCCAGATAGACGGCCTCAGCGAAAAGAGCCGTCGCCGCGGGATCCCACGCGCACCCCTCAGGAGGTGTCAAACCCAGGGGAGTGACGATCCAGTAACGATCCGATGCGGCCATGAGTACATCGGTCACCCTGCCCCTGATCTCCGAGGCGAGACGTACCAGTCGCTCGCTGTGCTCGTCCGGGTTCTCCGTGTACCCGAGGACCACAAAACTGCTGGACTCCACGGCCCGCGCCGCGGCCTCAACCTGCTTGACCAGAGCGGCTCCGCCCTCGTCAAGCCAGTCGAGGTCCGCACGTACGCAGAACTCCACGTGGTTCTCCGAGATCCCCAGTACCACGCAGGACTCCGTCGGGCGGAAGCCGAGACAAATCCCGGGGACGCAGAGGAGATCTTCGTCGGTGGAACTGTGCAAGGTGGTTTCAAAAGTATTCACACCACCGTTATGGAGGGTTGCGAACCGGATTCTCCGTTTTCGCTTGAACCGTCACGATTGTTGACAAGCTGGGCAGGTATGGTGTGAGCCACCATGAACCTTCCACAGTGGCAGAACACTCCTCAGCAGAATCCTCCCTCCCGACAGGGGCGGGATCCACGGGTGCCCTTTGGCACCCCTGTGTCCAGCACCTTGAACACTCCCACGCGAATCGAGGCCTACCAGCAGCCGCGTGGCGGTGCGGCACGCAGCATACTGATCGGGGTCGTGGCCCTTGCCGTGGTCGCTGCTGTTCTGTTGGGCTTGCAGTTCCTCGGATCGAGCCAAGGTGGGGCCGCCGGAGGCCCCAGCACTGTAGCGCCGTCCGTGAACATGTCATCGCTGGGTGCGGAGGAGAGCAAAGCACCCTTCGATGCGAATGGTGGAGGAACTTTCGAGCTTCTCTCCTCCAACTGGACCAGCGACAATGCCGTCGAGGTTCAGGTTCGCATCACCTTGAACGAGGGCTCGGCGTCCTTCGACATCTACCTGCTGTCAAGCAAGACCATGAAAAGTTACCAACCGATAAACGCGCCATCCATGCGAGCCCGATCCGGACAACCCACGGAAATCTCCCTCAAGTTCGCGGCACCGAAGGAGATGAGCACCATTGTTCTCTCGGCCGAAAACGGGAACGGCCGAGGCCTGGCCGCTCTAAAGGTCACCCCTTGACAACGGTGTCGGACTCCTTGGCCGCCTTCTCGCGCTCCGCCACCGCGTCGGGGTGGTCCTTGGAAAGCATCACCACCCCGTACACCGCCACCGCGCCAGAGACGATCATGCCGGTTGCAGGACCGATCCCCATTCCGGCCCCTTCACCGAGGACGAACAACCCGAACAGGACAGCGACGAAAGGATCCACCGTGGTCATGGTCCCCACCGTGATCTCCGCGGGACCGGATGCGTAGCCCTGCTGGATCATCCAGACCCCGAGACCGTAGCAGGCGAGCATGTATCCAATGACCACGAGGGTCGTGGGGTGAAGCAGATGGAATTCCCCGGACTGGACCATGTTCATGGCGGCCTTCATCATGCCGGATGCCAAGCCGTAGAAAATTGCTCCGACCGATGACCACATCACCGCCTTTGCCCAAGGAACGGCCTTCTTGGCGGCGAAGAAGGAGAGCACTGCGCAGATCACGCAGACCACGATGAAGGACCACGTGATCGGCATGAAACCGAACTGCTTCTCCCCATTCACGAACAGGGACGAGAACACCGTGAATCCGACCACTCCGATCACGGTCACCAGGACGGCCCGCCACACCTGAAAGGAGATCCGATGGCCATGGATACGGGAGGCGAGGACCACCGACCACGGGACCGCCAGGATTCCGACCGGCTGAACGACCGCAACGGGGGCCATGGTCAACGCCCACAGGTGCAAACCGGCTCCGGCGAAAACGCAGAGCAGGCCGAGCAGCCACTTGGGGATAAAGAGCAGTTTCAGCATCCCCGTCAGGGTGAGACGGTTGGAGGATGCCGTGGCGTTTGGGTCGAACGTGGACTTCACGCCGAGGTGCTGCAGGGTCGCTCCGCTGGCGAACAGGAAGGAGGAGATCACCTGCAACGTGATGGCAAGGGGAATGCCCACGCGCGTCACCTTTCACTAGTTGGCAAGAACTGCAAGGGACACCCTAGTGGGTGATTCTTCCCGAACCATCAGACCTGAGGCTGGTCTCCCCCTGGGACCTCAGTCCGCGTAAACCACGACCTTGTCCCCGGTCCCGACCTGGTCGAACAGGGATGCGATGGCTCCCTTGTCGCGCACGTTGACACAACCGTGGGAGGCGCCGTTGTAGCCGTTCTTGGCGAAGTCGGCGGAGTAGTGGACGGCCTGCCCTCCCGAGAAGAACATGGCATAGGGCATGGGGGTGTGGTAAATCGTCGAGACGTGGTCACGAGACTTCCAGCCGATGGAGAAGACCCCGTTACGGGTGGGGGTCTCATCCGAACCGAATCTCACGGAGAGCGTCATCTGGACCTGACCGTCGATCACCCAGGCGAGCTTTCGCTGCGCCTTCGAGATGCACAACACCCGCCCCTGGAGACAGCGGTCGTCAAGCGTCATCCCGTTTTCCTCAGGCTTCTGGGTGGGTTTGACGTTGTTCAGCTCGTCCGGGGTGGGTTTGCGGGTCATGGAATTGACCCGATCCAGCGTGCGCTGATCCACCTCGCCCGTGACGGGGAGCTGCCGCTTGCCCTGGAACCCCTTCACGGACTCGACCGTGGCATCGTCATAGTCACCGTTGACGTCCGGGCCGTACCAGCCGATCTGCTTCAGCCGGGCCTGGAGATCCTTGACGTTGTCCCCCTTGTCACCTTTCGCCATCAAGGCGGGGCCGGGTTTCAGGACGTTGTTCATCTCGTCCTCGGTGGGTTTCCGGGTCATCGAGGTCAGGTTGTCCATCGTCGCCTGATCCACGAAACCGAGAACCGGAAGACCACGCTTGGCCTGGAAGCCTTCTACACCGAGCTTGGTCTTGTCATCGAAGCTTCCCGAAATTTGCCCCTCGAACCATCCGATCTGGAGGAGCCGGTGCTGAAGTTCCCGGACCTTGTCACCGCTGTCTCCCGGAGAGAGCAGGGCGGCCACGGATGCTGTTGCGGGTGGCGTCGACTGCGATGCGGGGCTGGGGGACTCGCTGGGCTCGGCCGATGCAGGAGTCGGCTCCGCTGGACTGGAAACGACAGAACTGCTTGAAACTTCACCCGGAGAGTCGCTCGGGTTGGTGCTTGCAGGGACTTCCTGAGTACATCCTGAAAGAAATAGAAGCGAAATCACAGGGACGACTGCAAAACGTCTCACCACCGGGCTCCTGCTTGACTTTGGACTCACGTCCCACCTTTGCTAACGGAAATCATGGTACAGCATGAGGCTCAGGTCGTATAGGCGCTGAGACACCTTCTCCGTTCGAGATGATCCGGAAGGGCGGTCGCCACCAAAGACCAGAATTCCTGACCGTGGTCGGCATGTTTCAGGTGGGCCAGCTCGTGCACGACCACGTACTCGAGAGCAGCCACGGGAAATCTCACGAGAGTCGTGTTGAGGGTGATCGCCCCGGTCCGGTGATTGCAGGAACCCCACCTGGTGCGCATGGCGCGATACCGGATCACGGCTGGTCGCGGCACCCCCATGACGGGCACCCACGAGTCGAGCAGCGGCCGGGAAACGCGTTCCATCTCGCTGCGCCGGAACCTGGCGATGGCGCGCTCCCTGGCCGCCTCGTCCTCGCCCGTGATTATCAGCCGATGGCCGGCGATCCAGGCGCGGGCCCGGCCTCCCCGCCTGTGTTCCACGTCGTGCCATCTGCCCCACAGCCTGGCCCTTCCCCCGTCCTCGAACCGGTCCACGTCAAGGGCCGGGCCTCGCAGCTGATCGCGTTTCCGGTCTATCCAGGGCCGCTGCTCCTGGACGAAACGGCGTATCCGTTCCGGCGAAACGCCAAGCGGGGCCGAAACCACCACATCTCCCCCGGGTGGAATGACCCGCAGGCGGATATTCTTCATCCGTTTCCAGGTTATCGACACCGCGAGATCATCCACCCGGATCAAACGGTCCTTCACCATGTTTGAAACTCGTTTCCATTATCAGGATTCCTGAGGGGCGGGCAACACGGGGCTGCGCCCGCTCAGGGTGGAGAACAACGTCCCCGTGACGGCGGCACTGACGAGGATGGCGGAGAGCATGGTCAGCTGGAACATCGCGGCCTCGACGGGGCTGGCGCCCCCGAACAGCGCACCGATGAATGCCCCAGGCAGGGTCACCAGGCCCGTGTTGCGGGTTTGGTCGAGGTTCGGCAGCAGGGATTCCCTCACAGAAAGGCGCCGGAGCCATGCGGTCGACTGGGACGGGGTGGCGCCCAGGGCCAGCCACCCCTCCACTTCGCCCCGGTGGGCGTCGAGATCGGCCCGGATCCTGCGCGAGGTCAGGGTGACTATGTTCATGGCGTTGCCGATGACGCTTCCGGCAATGGCCACCACGTGCTGGGGCGTGGGCGAGATCAGCCCGACCAGGAGGGTCAGGAGCAGGGAGGACATCCCTCCCGCGACAACGGAGATCACGGCATTGCGCCTCCCGCCGGGCAGCCCCTCGGCCCTGGAGGCTCCCGTCCAGGATGCGGTGGAGAGCATCAACGCGATGAACCCCAGCACCAGCCAGGGCCACTGATTGGCGCCGCTCAGCAGCACGGAAATCGCGGCCAGCTGCACCGCCGCCCGCAAGACCGCCGTGAACGGCAACCAGCGCAGCGCCACTCCGTGCAGCCGCAGCAGAAGAATCGCCGTGGTGACGAGTGCCAGAATCCCACCACCGAACCGCAGCCAGTCCCACACACTCACACCTGGACTGTATCGCCGCTCACCCTCCGGTCAGAGGCGTATCACGTGCGCACCTCCGATCTGGTCGAAACGTTCTGGCTGACAGGTGAGGATGATCGTCTGGACGCCGTCCCCGACACGGTTCAGCACCACTCCCAGGCGCGCCAGGCGCTCGGGATCAGCGAACCCGAGCGCGTCATCGATGATCAGGGGCACCCCCTCACCGGGTTGGACGAGCTGCGCGCAGGCCAGCCGGCCGAGCAGGGAGAGCTGCTCGCGGGCCCCGCTGGACAACGACTGGAAGGGCACCGTCTCACCTGCCAGGGTGCGGGATGCGATGTTGAGTTCCGGCGTCACCTCGACCGCCAGGTCCGGGCCGAAAACGAGTCGCCCCAGGGATTCGATGCGCTCCCGGAACGGGGCGACGTAGCGTAGCTGGGCCTCGGCACGGTGACGGTTCAGCGTTTTTCTGAGCAGGTCCACCGCGTCGGCCGCGCGCTGCCGGGAGGCCTGACGCGCCTCCGCCTGTTCCAGCCGGGCGCGGGCCTCGGACAGCCTGTCGTAGGTATCCCCGGACAGCCGGTCGTCAAGCAGCGCGGATAGCCTGGTCAGTTCCTCATCCAGGTCCCCGCACTCCTTCGTCAGCCGGGTCACCACCGCGCGGGCGTTCCCGAGACGGGCTTCCAGGCCAGCGGCATCGGCGAGTCCGAGTTCCTCGTCCGCTGCGTCTTTTTCGGCGACGCACTTCTCAAGGACGGCGACGGCCTCGGTCACGGCTGCCCCTATTTTTTCGTCCGGGACCCCGGCCCGCGCGGCCTCGAGCCTCGCCGCGACGTCATCCCTGCGGGCCTCGAGGCTGCGCAGCTCGGTCTCCTCACGGATCAGGTCCTCCCGCGCCTCCTGCTGGGTGGCCCGCGCGGATTCCAGCGCCACGCGCGCGCCAACTGTCCGCTCCCCGGCCGCCTCGACGGCCGCGGCGACCTCGGAGCGTTCCTCCTCCGCGCCGACCAGTTCCCCGGCGGCCACGTCCCCCACGGATTCGGCCAGCGCCTCGGCGCGGGCCCGCAGCTCGGCGTCTTTCTCGTCCCCGAGGATCATCCGGATGGTCTTGTCGGCGGCCTCCCGCTCCCGCCCGGCCCGGTCGTTCTCCCCCGCCATCACCCGGGCCGCGACGACGTCGGGGACGCCGTGGCTCGCCAGCGCCTCGGTCAGGGCCTTCTCGGCGTCCCGGGCTCTGCGTTCCACGTCGTCGGTCCCGTCGCCGGGAGAAACCGTGATTTTCGCGTGGCCAGGGATCTCGACGACGACAGGAGCCTTGACCGGGATCGGGCCGTGGGTTCCGGGTTCGAGGGCTTCTCCGTCCAGGAGGGTCGTGTCCGCCACCTCGATGGCGACCCTTGTCGCCCTGGTCTCCCAGGTCTCCCGGGTGATCCGCGCGGTGACCTCGAGTTTCTCCAGCATGCGGCAGGTCTCGTCGTCGATGGTGTTGGCGTTCAGGACCGTCGCAGCTTCATGCAGCCGTCGTTCTGCTTCCGCGAGGCGTTCCAACCGCTCCTTCAAGGCCTCGAGCTCCGCCACGTCACGGGCCTGCCGGACACGGTTGTCGATCCCACGCAGCCGTGCCCTGAGAACTCCTTCTTCTTCCTCCGCGTTCCGCGCCTCCTCGGCGCGGAACGCCAGGGCATCCTGCGCGCTGCTCGCCCGCTGCCGTGTCCGTTCGATTCCAGTCAGGGTCTCCGCGAGGGTGGCTTCGAGTTCTCGGACCCGCACCCTGGCATCCTCCCGTTCGCGTGCCAGCCTCTCCGCAGTTTCCCGGGCCGCATCGGCCTCCGCAACCCGTGCGGCCGCCCGCTCCACGCGTTGGCGGAGTTCGTCGAGGAGCCTGCTCTCCTCGACGAACTCCGTCTCCTGCTGGCGCGCCTGCCCCAGGCGTTTCTTCTTGGCGTCACGAGCGGCGACGGCCTTTTCGTGTTTCGCGGTCAGGGAATCGATCTCCTGGCTTGCCGCTTCGAGGAGCCGCGCTTTCTCGGTCAGGGCCTCCAGGTCCTTCTGCCCCTGGGCATAGTCCCCGGTCGGCTTGCCCGTGGGGGTGAAGTACCGGAGGTATTCCTTCTCGACGGCCTCCAGGAGGGCGTCGTGTTCCCCGGTCGAGGGGCCGGCCCCGTCCAACGCCCTGCGGAGCGCGGGCAACCGGGCCAGGTTGGCCTGTCCCAAGGAGTTGCCTTGCGCCACCTCGAGTGCCTCGAAGAGCCCGTCGTCCGTGGTCTCCGCGACGACCTGGAGGAAACGCTCGTGAGCATCGTCCCCGCTCAGTTTCTCGGGGTGCGGGGCCGTGATGTTCAGCTCGGTCTTCTTTCCCTTGAGCCACCGTTTGCAGTAGGTGAGGTGGTATTCGCCGGTGCTGAGCTCCACTTCGGCTTCGGGGCCGACATCCCGTCCCACCGGCTGGGTGTCACGGACCTCCTTCCGGCTCGTGCTGGCCTTGTGGAGGCGAAGGTGCCGAAGCGCCTCGACCAGGGTGGATTTTCCCACCTCGTTGCGACCCTCGACCACGGTGACGCCGTCGCGGAACTCCAAGGTGCGTTCCACGGTGCCGCGGTAGTTCCGCAGGGTGATCCGGTGAATCCTCATGCCAGGCCTCCTGAAAGCCGATAGAGCAGGGACAGGGCATCCCGTGCGGTGGCGTTCTCGGCGCCCAGCCCGACCAGTTCCCGCAGGGCATCGGATGCGAAACCGGTCAGTCCCAGGTCAGCGAAGTCGTGATCGTCGGGGAGGACCACGAGGTCGGTGTGGCGTTCCCACGTGTCGAGCCTGGCGAACAGGGTCCCCAGTTCGGCGAGCTCCTCATCGAGCCGCGCGGATTCCGTGACCGACAGGGTGCCACGCAGCTTCAGCCAGACCGCGGTGCGTTCCTTGTGGGGCAGTTCCTGCAGGCGGGCGATCAGCCGGTCCACGTCAACGCAGGAGGAGAGGTCCTCCTCCAGCACGGTGAAGCTCCAGCGCCCGGTCCGGATCGGCTCCACCCGCGGGGATGTGCCGGAGATCTCCACGAGCAGGATGTTGCCGGGGTCGGTCTCGCGGCGGGCGGTCACCTCCGGGGTGCCCGGGTACCAGATCCCGGGAGCCACCTCGGTGAGGGAATGCCTGTCCCCCAGGACGGCGAAGTGAATCAGGCCCTCACGGATCCGCGCGGCCAGGGCCGCATCGTCGATGGCGGCCAGCGAATCCCGGTCCGGGTTGAGACCGGCCACCGCGCCGTGCCCCACCAGGATCCGGGTCACGCCCTCGGCAGGGGGCCGCAGAGCGGCGCAGGCCGCGGCCACGAGATCGGCCTCCGGGCGTTTCGAGAACCAGGGCGCCGCCACCACTTCGACCCCGGGCACCAGCTCGATGGGCTCCGAGCTCTCCGCGACGACGACGTGGGAGGGGCATCTGTCCACGAACGCCCGGGACCGGTAGATGGAGGACGCGTCCAGGGGGTCGTGGTTGCCCGGGACCAGCAGCACCGGGACCGGGCAGGTGCGCAGGGCCTCGAAGGCCCGAAGGAGGATCGAGCGGTCGAGTTGATTCGACTCGAACACGTCACCGCCGACCACCACGAAACCGGCGCCGCGCCGCGCAGCGATCCGGCCGATCTCGCCCACGGCGTCGAGCCGGGCCTGGTGGAAACGCGCGCGGGCGTCGTCGTCCAGGAAATGGGCGGTCATTCCCAGTTGCCAGTCTGCGGTTGCGATGAACCTCATGGTCTTCCCTCCGTCGCACATCAGGTATATCAACCACCACCGACAAAACTCCCGGGACCCGGGAGCCATTGACCCAGCTACCTGCATATGTAATTATCTGCACATGAATGCAGATAAGCCCGTCCTTGGTTCCCCCGACCCGGAGTACATCGACCTCGCCGTGGCGGTCTTCTCGATGCTGGCCGAGCCGACGAGGGTGCGCATCATCCTGGCGCTGGAGGACCGTGAGCTCTCCGTCGGGCAGATCGCCGAGGCCGTCGACAAGACGCCCACCGCCGTTTCCCAGCATCTCGCCAAGCTGAGGCTGGCCCGCATGGTCGCCAGCCGCCAGGAGGGGCAGCGCATCTTCTACAGCCTCACCAACGAGCATGCCCGCCAGTTGGTGGCCGACGCCCTGTTCCAGGCCGAACACGCCGTCGACGAGCATCCGGCGCACCACGGGAGGTCGTGATGCTGGCCGCGCTGCGCAACCGCGCCTATGCCCGGTTGTTCGCCGCGCAGGTACTGGCCCTGGTCGGGACGGGACTGCTGACGGTGGCCCTCGGCCTGCTGGCCGTCGATGTCGCGGGGAACGAGGCCGGAATCGTCATGGGCACCGCCCTGACGATCCGCATCGTCGCATTCGTGACGATCTCGCCGGTGATGTCCGCCCTGGTGAACCGGCTGCCCCGGACCACGGTGCTGGTCGGCTCCGATGCGGTGCGCGCGACCATGGCGCTGGCCCTGCCGTTCGTCACGGAACCCTGGCAGATCTATCTGCTGATCTTCGGCCTGCAGGCCGCCTCCGCCACCTTCACGCCCGCCTTCCAGGCCGCCATCCCGCAGGTCCTGCCGGATGAGGACGAGTACACGGCGGCGTTGTCGTTGTCTCGGCTGGCCTACGATCTGGAGTCGCTGCTCTCCCCCGCCCTGGCGGCCGTCCTGCTGACCGTGATGAGCTACCACAACCTGTTCGCGGGCACCGTGCTCGGTTTTCTGGCCTCGATCGCGCTGGTGCTCTGGGCGCGCCCGCCCGCCCCGGTGCCCGATGCCCAG
>CAJPNZ010000052.1 GCA_905372155.1 Propionibacteriaceae bacterium | reverse complement strand
GATCTGGTCGCGGTCAAGGCTTGTGGTAGTGTTCACGGCAGCGGCTTGTCTTTCATCTGAGGTTCTTGTTTCTACACCTTGAATTATCCCAGATCGGGCAAGCCGCCCCCACATCCCCCTCGGATAAAGCGTTAGCTGAGGAAAACCAAAACACCCCTATGAATAAGCCTCCTGCCAACTACTTGACGTGGGACACCGGTTCCACACCGTCATGGAAATCACGAACACAGAACGCAACATTCTGAGCATCTGGGCTGCGGTTCGACGCTGAGGGAGCCTGTTTCTGGCCGGAAGCGATCAGCACCGCCTGGGAACACACGCTCGTACAGCAGTGCATCTTTCACCTAATCCACAACTCGCTCCACCACATCAGGCGCTAACACCATGAGACAATTTTCGACTCACTCCCACCCGTTCACACAGCCCCTCCACACAGGCACCCAAGCATCGCTCCGCGGAGTTCGCAGCCGATTGGGACGAACGGTATCCGGCGATCATCCAGCTCTGGAAATCATCATGGGCAGAGCTCGTGCCGTTCCTCGAATACGACCCCGAAATCCACCGGGTGACCCGCACAACGAATGCGATCGAGTCCGATCAACACCCACTACCGCCACGCGGCCCAGACACACGGACACTCCCCAATTAAGACCACAACGATCATGTGTATGTATCCCATAACACGCTCGCTCGACCCAACCAGCAGGAGCCGGACACACCGGACGACGAGCTGGAAACCAGCACTGAACGCGCTTGCAATCACCCTCACCAGACAATTTCGACAGGACCACCCACCGATGAACACCACCCCGGATCGCCACTGCCACGACCCCACGACGCCCCTCCCGCCATGCGGATCGGCTGCACCCCCACTGTGGTGTACTTGGCCTTGGTCGCGATGGAGCAGCAGCCTCGCAGCTGGGGGTGGGGGAACAGGAATCAGGGGAAATCGATATCAAGGAGCATCATGACTCACACATCCAAGTGGAAGGTGGCAGCAACAGCCGTGGTCACTGCCACCCTGTCTCTCGGGCTCGCCTGCGGTGCGGGTCAGGCGCGCGCCGACACCGGTTGGCAGACGCTGACAACCACCGAGGCCCGCACGGACAATCCGCTGAAAGGCTTCGCACCATTCAACGAAAATCTCGACAACAACGCCTCCGCCTTTCCCCACACCATGGAGTGGTTCTATATGCCACTCAACGCTGTGGTGAAGGGAGAACGCAGTTACGACTGGGCAGAGCTCGAGAAGCAGCTGTCCTCCATCAAGAGCCGCGGGCACCAAGCCGCGCTCCGCTTCTATCTTGACTACCCAACCAAGCCCACCGGGGTTCCCGATTACCTCTTGGGACCCGGCGGCATAGACCAGTCACGAAAATACAATTTCTACGACAACAACGGAACCAGCTTCTCCCCCGACTACAACGACCCCAGAGTCCAGTCCCTGATCAAGGACTTCGTGTCCGAGCTCGGCAAGAACTATGACGGGGACCCTCGAATCGGCTACATCACCACCGGCCTCATCGGCTTCTGGGGGGAGCAGCACACGTACCCGATGGACGGCAATTCACACACAGACAATCCCAATGGCGCACAGTGGATGCCGACTCGTGAGGTGGAGCTCTCCTATTACCAGGCGTGGGACGCAGCTTTCAACACCACGAAACTCCTGAACAGGAACCCCGGACCAGACCTGGAGAACATCAAAGTTGGCTTCCACGACGATTCCTTCGCAGAATCGACGCTTCCCACCATTGACTGGCACTTCATGGCCCGGATGGAGACATACAAGTTGACCGAACGCTGGCAGACCGAGGCAATCGGGGGCGAGGTATATCCGCAGAACCAACTCTGCGTGTTCAACGAGCCAACGGACTGCGATCATGCTGAGGACTTCAGCGAAGCCACCAAACAGACTCACGCCACATGGCTCGTGAATCACAAGGCTTTCTCGGAAGGCTACAGCGGAGCAGCACTCGAGAAAGCAACAAAAGCTCACGCCGCACTGGGCTACGACCTCGCGGTCACACAAACCCGCACCGTCGTGACAGACGGAAAAACCCAGGTCAGCATTCGCCTCACCAACCGAGGAGTCGCCCCCTTCTACTACAACTGGCCACTGGAGTTCTCCCTCATCAACCCCCAAGAACCCGCGAAAACGGTGGCCTCGACCCAAGCCGACGCCAACCTTCCCTCGCTCCTTCCCGGCCAAACCACGGAAGTAACAGCCACTCTCGAAGGAAACAGCGGCCTGGCAACTCTCCGCATCCCAAACCCCATGGATGGTGGCGCTCCCCTGAAGTTCGCAAATGCAGAACAGGACACCGAAATCCCAGGATACCTGACCCTGGGCTCCGTGCCGGCGTAGGCAAGGTGAACGGCTGCAGCCAAAGAGTCCAGAGCCGCGGGTTTCCGGGGCCGGACTGAAGCAAAGCCTTTCCGGACTGTGCTCCGCGGTCAGTTCCACGGAGCACAGTCCTTTTCCATGCAGCTGGTCATCCCCCTCTGGGCAATCGCCATCCCTGGCCGGTGTTCTCGAGCCATCCCAGTTCGGTGAGCTCAGCAGCCGCGGCAATCACCTCGGGCATTGTCATCCCGGTGGCGGCCGTCAGCTCGGCAACCCCTGACGTCCCACCCACCGGGATTGCCTCCCTGACGGATCTGAGTAGGGCCGGGAGAGAATCGATTGGCCGGTCCTCGCCCCGCAATGGGAGCTCCTCTTGAGCTCTCAGAGGGGACAACAAGGCCGTCACATCAGCGGCTGACGTGACGAGCGTGGCCACCGCATCCCGGATCAGATGATGCGGGGTGATGGACAGCGAGGACGTGACCGGTCCGGGTACGGCCATGGTCACGCGACCCAGTTCCGCCGCCCAGGAGATGGTGTTCCGGGCCCCGGAGCGGACCCCCGCCTCCACCACCACGGCGCCACTCCCGAGCGCCGCGATCAAGCGGTTGCGCGCCAGGAAACTGGCTCGCAACGGGTGGGCGCCTGGAGCCATTTCCGTGATGACTGCACCGTTGGTCTCGATCTGCTTCCGCAACCCGTGATGACTGGCGGGATAGGTTTTGTCGATTCCCGTCGCCATCACTGCAAGGGTCGGACTACCTGCTCCGAGTGCGCCACGGTGAGCTGCGCTGTCGATCCCGAAGGCAAGCCCGGAGATCACCAGCCAACCTGATGTGCCGAGGTCGGCTGCGAGTTCTCCCGCCACGTGCAGGCCGTAGCTGGTGGCCGATCGCGCCCCGACAACCGCGACTGCTCGCGGCATGGCCAGCACCGTGGGGTCCCCGGCGACCCACAGCCCCAGCGGCCGACCTCCCTGGTCCCCCAGCTGGCAAGTCCCAAGATCTGTGAGACTGTCCGGCCAGAGTTCGTCCCCGGGAACCAGAAAACTGGCGCCGCTCCGGACCGTCACCGCTTCCAACTTCCCAGGATCGACGCCCCGTGCGCGACGCCCCAAGGAAGTGGATTCCCCCTGCCGCTGAATGGTTTCCCACACGTCCAAGGCCCCGTAGCTCTCGACGAGCTGGGTGAGCCGCGGATCAGCCGCCACCTGCAGTGCACACAGAGCCATGCGGGCCCTACGTTCCCGGACATCCATCATGCCGCCTCGTGGAACATGCCCTGCCTCAGCTGCATGGCAACACGCAGGGAAGCCGCGGAGATCCGGTCCTCCCCAGCGAGATCCGCCACGGTCCACGCCAGCCGCAGCACCTTGTCCACACCGCGGGCGCTCAGCAGGCCACGGTTCAACGCCTTCTCCAAGGGGGAAAGGTCATCCGGCAGGGGCAGGTGGGAGCGAAGCCACGGCCCTGCCACCTCACCATTGGTGCGCCACGGCGTGCTTCGAAGCCGTCGGGCCTGCCTTTCCCGAGCCACGAGAACACGCGTTGCGATCTCGGCACTGGACTCGGGCTGCTCCAGGGCATTCCCCAGGAATGAACGAGACTGCGGCAACATGTGATGCCGGATATCGATACGGTCCATGATCGGCCCCGACAATCGCTCCTGGTATCTCCGCACCGCCATGGGAGAACAGCGGCATTCACGGCCAGTGACCCCGTGGAAACCACAAGGACACGGATTCGCCGCTAACACCAACTGAAATCGTGCCGGATATCGCACCTGGATCGCTGCTCTGCCTATACTGACCCAACCAGATTCCAGCGGAGTGCGCAGCGCATCGAGGACGCGCGTACCGAACTCGGGGGCTTCATCGAGGAACAGCACACCACGGTGAGCCAAGGAAATCGATCCTGGCCGCACGAGCCGCACTCCCCCACCAATTATCGAGGCCGGGGAGGATGAATGATGAGGATCCGCATAAGGTGGGTCAATCAGCAGCCCTCCGCTGAGGTCCAACCCGGCAAGCGAGTGCAGAGCCGAGACCTCAACCGCCTCCTCGCCATCGAGAGAAGGCAGGATGCTGGTCAACCGAGAAGCGAGCATGGTTTTCCCCACGCCCGGCGCGCCGTGCAGGAACACGTGATGTCGTCCCGCTGCTGCCACCTCCATGACCCAACGACCCTCGAGATGCCCACGCACCTCCCGGAAATCCAAGGGAGGTCTCTGCCTGGAAGCCACGTCTTCATCGGCCGGAGGTTCCCACCCGCCCAGCGGCGGTTCCCCGTTGAGCACAGCGACGAGATCCTTCAGATGCCCGATGGCCCACACCGTGATCCCGGGCACCAGGGATGCCTCGGCTTCCTGACTTGCCGGGACGATCACCTTGTCAAAGCCACTCCTGACCGCTGCGAGTAGCGCTGGCAAAATCCCGGGGACGCGACGCAACCTTCCATCCAGCCCCAGCTCCCCCAGACACACATGGTTCCGGGCAGCCTCCTTCGGCACCTTGTCGATAGCCGCCAAGGCAGCCGTTGCTATGGCCAGGTCGTAGTGGGTTCCCGTTTTCGGCAGGTTCGCCGGAGAAAGATTGATGGTGACCAGGCCGTTGGGCCACGGCAGCTCAGCCCCCGTCACTGCTGCCCGAACCCGTTCCTTTGCCTGCGAGAGCGCCGCATCCGGCAGGCCGACGAGCACGGTGCGAGGAAGACCGCCCCCCTCGGCCACCTCAACCTCGACCATCGCTCCTTCAATCCCGTTGAGCGCCACGGACCAGGCTGACGCGGTGCTCATTCCTCAATCCCCCGGACGTGATTGACCACGGGTTTCTCTCCGGGACGCAGCAGCACTCCGATGGCGTCGATGCGCAAGCGATCCGCCCGGATTCTGTGCTCGGCCAGCCACAGCAGACAGAGTTGTCGAAGCTTTTTGCGTTTGCGCCACGTGACTGCTTCAAGTGGATCACCGAAACCAAGCCCCGAACGGCACTTCACCTCGATGAACACCAACGCCCCGGCATCCGGATCATGAGCGATGATGTCGAGCTCACCCTCATTGCATCGCCAGTTGCGGTCGAGCACCTGCCACCCGAGACCGACCACATGTTCGACGGCGTGTTCCTCCCCGATCCGCCCGATCGCCCGGGGTTTCCCACGAACAACCACAAGATCACCTCCTGCAACCACTCTGGGCAGGCGGTTATGTCCGCAAACCGTTTTCCACAGAAAAACTTCTCCCACGAACCTTCAGAAGATCGCGTCGGCCGATCTGCGATACCCCAGTAGGACCGCCACGACAGGGCCTAGCCCTGGTTGGGAACCGGGAAGTCGGAGTGGGTGATCTCCTCGATCGAGACGTCCCGGAAAGTCAGGACCTTTGCACTTTTCACGAACCGGGCAGGCCGGTACATGTCCCACACCCACGCATCGCCCATGGAGACCTCGTAGTAGACATCGCTGCCCTCGGTGCGCACCTTGAGATCAACGGCATTGCACAGGTAGAACCGTCTCTCGGTCTCCACTGCATACGTGAAGATGCCGACTACGTCCTTGTACTCGTGGTAGAGGTCAAGCTCCAGCTTGCTCTCGTACTGTTCCAGATCTTCCGTGCTCATGGTGTCTCACACTCTAGCCGCATCGGGTACACAGGAGTAGCTGAGGCGGTGGATGGGACTCGGACCGAGCAGCTTCAGGGCCTTCTTGTGGGCGGCGGTGCAGTATCCCTTGTGCACGGCTAGGCCGTAGCCGGGGTATTCCCGCTCGTAGGCGACCATGATCGCATCGCGCTGGACCTTGGCGACGATGGAAGCGGCGCTGATGCAGGCCGCCACTTTGTCCCCCTTCCAGATGCCCAGCCCCGGTGTTCCCAGGCCGCTCACCGGGAAGCCGTCGGTCAGGACGAACCCCGGCCTGACCCGCAGCCGCGCCACGGCCCTGCGCAGTCCCTGAAGATCGGCCTCGTGCATCCCCAAGGCGTCACAATCGGCGGGTTCAACTCGTGCCCAAGCCACCGCGGTGGCACTTTCCAGTATCGATCGGCAGAGCTCAGCTCTGCGTTTCGGGGTCAAGGCCTTCGAATCGTCGAGCCCCTCGACCGGGCGGGCGGGATTCAGGATCACCGCGGCAGCAACCAATGGGCCGGCACAGGCCCCGCGTCCCGCCTCGTCGGCCCCGGCAACCGGACCGAACCCAGCGGCCGTCAGGACGTTCTCATAGGCATGGAGATCCTTCAACACCCGGCCGGGGCCTCGATGATGGTGGGTTCCGCAGGTGCTTCCCGCTCGGGTTTGGGAACTCTCGCGAAGGTCTCCGGCACCCGGAAGGTCGACAATCTGTCCAAGGGAGCCACAATGGCCACGGCCGCACCCACCACCTTGTTCATGGGAACGAACGCCGCCACTCCCGGTTTTCCTCCAACCCGTGTGTCGCGCAAATGACATCGTGAATCCGCTGAAGCATTCCGGTGATCACCCATCACGAAGATGTGCTCAGCAGGAACGATGACATCGAAGGGTAGGTTCGACGGGGCAACCTGAACACCGTTCTCGGAGTAAAGGTACTGTGACTCGTCCAAGGCCGTTCCATTGACGGTCACGGCCCCCTCCGCCGTGCAGCAGGTCACCCGATCCCCTGGCATACCGATCGCGCGTTTTATGAGATACCCTGCGCCGGGATTCGGCAGGACCCCTATGAACTCCAGGACCTGTTCCATCTGCGTGTGCGCTGGTTGAGGGCCCGAGAGCCAGCGTGCAGGATCCTCGAAGACCACCACGTCACCACGCTGGAAACCTCCGAACTTGGCGACCAGGACCCTGTCCCCAACTTTCAGGGTATTCTCCATGCTGCCGCTCGGAATGCTGAACATCTGGGCGACGAATCCTCGCAACAGGGTGGAGATCAGGAGCGCACCAACGAGGATGATAGCGATCTCCCCCACTCCGCCGAAGAACCGTCGCGGGAAGGACCGCGCCTTCTCCTGCGTGGCTCCGGTACCGGAATCATCGGTGCTTTCCAACGCAATCGCCTTCCTGAGAAAAACAAGCGGCCCGCACCGCCGGGTTTCACCCTACAGGCACGGGCCAAGCAAATGCCCTCAGGCGCGCTTTTCCTTGATCTTGGCGGCCTTGCCGCGCAGGCCACGCAGGTAGTACAGCTTGGCTCGGCGCACATCGCCCCGGCGCTCCACCTCGATCTTCTCGATGATGGGGCTGTGGAGCGGGAAGGTACGCTCGACGCCTACGCCGAAACTCACCTTCCGAACCGTGAACGCTTCCTGCACTCCACCGGCATTGCGGGCGATCACGACACCGGCGAACACCTGGACACGGGACCTACTACCCTCAACGACTCGCACGTGCACACGCACGGAATCGCCGGGGCGGAATTCGGGGATGTCGGATCGCAGAGCGGCTTGGTCGATGGCCTTGATCAACGGATTGGTCATGATGTCCTCGTCAGTGCCACAGGTCACCGCGGTCGTGGTTCTCTGGCCACACCCCGGTTGTCCCCCTGTGGCAGGAGCCGGGTTCGGGCTGGCTGCCCGGTTGGGCAACGGCTGACAATTATGCCACAAAAGCATGAAACGATGCGCATTCAGAGAAGCCGACGCGGGACGCCCGTTTCCGGACGCCCCGCTCGGGTGGCTTTGAGCTGTCGGCTCGGAGAAGTCTGATCTTCTACTTGCCGTCGCCCTTGAACAGCGACTTGATGAGGTCGCGGTTCAGCTGGGAAATGGACTCCAGCGGGATGCCCTTCGGGCAGACCGCGGCGCACTCCCCGATGTTGGTGCAGTTGCCGAAGCCCTCCTGGTCGTGCTGGGCGACCATCGACTTCACGCGACGGTAGCGTTCCGGCTGCCCCTGCGGGAGCATCGCCAGGTGGGTGATCTTCGCCGACGTGAACAGCATCGCGGAGCTGTTCGGGCAGGCAGCCACGCAGGCACCGCAGCCGATGCAGGTGGCGTTGTCGAACGCCTTGTCGGATTCCCGCTTCGGGGCGGGGGTCGCGTGAGCGTCCGGGGCGGAACCCGTGTTGGAGGAGATGTAGCCGCCGGACTGGACGATCCGGTCCAGCGCAGTGCGATCCACCGCAAGGTCCTTGATGACCGGAAAGGCCCCGGCCCGCCAGGGCTCGATCTCGATCGTCGCCCCGTCGGCGAAGGAACGCATGTGCAGCTGACAGGTGGTGGTGGCGGAACCGCCGTGGGCGACGCCGTTGATCACGAGACCGCACATGCCGCAGATGCCCTCGCGACAGTCATGGTCGAAGGCGACCGGTTCCTGATTGGCGTCCGTGAGCTGCTCGTTGAGCATGTCGAGCATCTCCAGGAAGGACATGTCCGGGGACACGCCGTCGATGTCGTACTCGGCCATCGCACCCCTCGAGTTGGGGCCGGCCTGGCGCCAGATGCGCAGCTTGAGCTTCACTTGTAACTCCGTTGCTTCAGTTCGATTGCCTTGTAGACGAGTGGCTCACGGTGCAGGATCGGTTTGTTGCCTTCACCGGTCCACTCCCAGGCCGCGACGTAGAGGAACTCGTCGTCGTGGCGAAGCGCCTCACCTTCCTCGGTCTGGGACTCGGCCCGGAAGTGGCCTCCGCAGGACTCGCGCCGGTGCAGGGCGTCGATGCACATCAGCTCACCGAGCTCGAAGAAGTCCGCGACCCGTCCGGCGCGCTCGAGGGCCTGGTTGAAGTCCTCGTTGATGCCGGTGACGCGCACGTTGCGCCAGTACTCCTCGCGGAGTTCTCGGATGAGGCCGATGGCCTTGATCAGCCCCTCCTCAGTGCGGTTCATGCCGCAGTACTCCCACATGATCTGGCCCAGTTCCTTGTGGAAGGAATCCACGGAACGGGTGCCCTGGATGCTCAGCAGCTTGTAGAAGCGTGCCGTGGCGGTCTGCACCGCCTCCACCACCGCCGGGTGATTGTCCGAGATCTTCTCGAAGGGGCCGTCGGCCAGGTAGTCGTTGATCGTGTTGGGAAGCACGAAGTACCCGTCGGCGAGCCCCTGCATCAGTGCCGAGGCGCCGAGGCGGTTCGCGCCGTGGTCGGAGAAGTTGGCCTCACCCGTGACGTAGAGACCCGAGATCGTGCTCTGAAGGTCGTAGTCCACCCAGACCCCACCCATGGTGTAGTGAACCGCCGGGTAGATGCGCATGGGCACCTCGTAGGGGTTCTCACCGGTGATCTGCTGGTACATGTCGAAGAGGTTGCCGTACCTGTTGGAGACCCCGTCCTTGCCCAGCCGGTTGATGGCGTCGGAGAAGTCGAGGTAAACACCCCTCCGCACCTGTTTGGTGGTCCCATCCGCCTGTTTCTCGGCCACTGCCGGGCCGACCCCGCGACCCTCATCGCACATGTTCTTGGCCTGACGCGACGCGATGTCACGGGGCACCAGGTTGCCGAACGCCGGGTAGATCCGCTCCAGGTAGTAGTCGCGATCCTCTTCGGGGATCTGGCGAGGATCCTTGGCGCAGTCCTCGGCCTTCTTCGGCACCCAGATGCGGCCGTCGTTTCGCAGCGACTCCGACATCAGGGTCAGCTTGGACTGGGTGTCGCCGTGAACGGGGATGCAGGTGGGGTGGATCTGCGTGTAGCAGGGGTTCCCGAAGTAGGCGCCCTTGCGGTGCGCGCGCCAGGCGGCGGTGGCGTTGCATCCCATGGCGTTGGTCGAGAGGAAGAACACGTTGCCGTAACCGCCGGTCCCGAGGACCACGGCATCGGCGGTCCAGGCCTCGAACTTGCCGTTGACCATGTTGCGGGTGACGATGCCGCGGGCACGCCCGTCAACGACGATCAACTCGACCATCTCGTGACGCGAGTACATCTTGACGGTGCCCGCCTCGATCTGGCGTTCCAGCTGCTGGTAGCAACCGATCAGCAGCTGCTGACCCGTCTGGCCGCGGGCGTAGAAGGTGCGCTGCACCTGCACGCCACCGAAGGAACGGGTGTCCAGGAGGCCGCCGTACTCGCGGGCGAAGGGAACGCCCTGGGCGACGCACTGGTCGATGATGTTGGCGCTGACCTCGGCCAGCCGGTAGACGTTGGTCTCGCGGGCGCGGTAGTCGCCGCCCTTGACCGTGTCGTAGAACAGCCGGTAGGTGGAGTCGTTGTCGTTGCGGTAGTTCTTCGCCGCGTTGATGCCGCCCTGGGCCGCGATGGAGTGGGCCCGGCGGGGGCTGTCCTGGTAGCAGAAGTTCAGGACGTTGTAGCCGGCCTCACCGAGAGTCGCGGCGGCTGCGCCACCGGCCAGGCCGGTACCGACGATGATGACGCTCAGCTTGCGCCGGTTCGCGGGGTTGACGAGGCGGGCCTGGAACTGGCGGGTCTGCCAGACCTTGTCGATCTCCACCGCGGGAGCCTTGGTGTCGACGATGTCCTCACCGTCGATCCAGTAATCGGCGGGGTTGAAATTCGTGGTCGTCATGGTGCTGCTCACTTTAGGATTCCGAACTGGACACACAGGGGCATGATCATGAATCCGGCGTAGAGGGCGACGGAGACGATCAGCGCGATGATGTTCAGCCACTTGCGGGAATTGGCGGACAGGTTCCCACCCAGCGTCGCGAAGGCGCTCCAGAAACCGTGCCGGATGTGCATGCACACGAACAGGATGGAAACGGCGTACAACGCGGTGATCCACCACTGCTGGAATCCGGCGAGCACCATGGTGTGCGGGTGGGCAGCCTTGCCGCCCAGGATGCCGGGGACGATGGTGAACTGGACCAGGTGGAAGATCACGAAGAGAAGAATGATCACACCACCCCAGCGCATGGTGCGCGAGGAATAGGTCTGGGCCTGGCGCTTGGTGACCTGGTACTTGTCACCGCGGTTCTTGATGGTCTTTATCGACAGCGTTGCCGCAGACCAGATGTGGAGAGCGATGGCCAGGAGCAGCGCCGCCCTGAACACCCATATGAACTGCCCGGCCGGCATGATCGGAGCCATGATGCCACCGTCCTCGGTGGCGCCCTTCAGCCAGTGGGCGTAATGATCGAAGGCCTCGTAGCCGACGAACATCTTCAGGTTGCCGTACATGTGCACGAGCAGGAAGACGATCAGGATCAGACCGGTTACCGCCATCAGGGCCTTCCGGGCGACCGTGGACCGCAACGCTCGTTGATGGATAGTTAGTGATGTTGCCACGGGGCTCACTCTAGCTGCCTTCCGGCGTTGTTTCGCACACCGGGGCCGGTTAAGGGTCGCCCCGTCGCAAAAACGCGCCAAACCCGCACCCAGAAGGGGTTTTACGCTACCCGGAAAGGACGAAAATAGCCCCTTCAGGACCCGTCCTGGAGCAGGTCCGGGCGGCGTTGCCGGGTACGCTCCAGGGCCTGTTCCCGACGCCATGTCGCGATGGCCGCGTGGTTGCCGGACAGCAGGACGGGAGGCACCTGACGGCCCCGCCAGACGGGGGGTTTCGTGTAGTTGGGGTATTCCAGCAGCCGGTGTCCGGGAGCGTGTGATTCCTCCACCAGCGAGTCCGGGTTCCCGATCACCCCGGGGATGATCCGCACCACCGCCTCGGTGATGGCCAGCACCGCCACCTCCCCGCCGTTCAGCACATAGTCGCCAAGGCTTACCTCAACAAGCTCATAGCTCTCCGCGCAGTGGTCCAGCACCCGCTGATCGATGCCCTCGTAGCGTCCGCACGCGAACACCAGTCTCTCCCGGGTGCTCAATTCGTAGGCCAGGTCCTGGTCCAGCACCCGTCCCGTGGGAGTCGGCACCACCACCGTCATGGGTGCGGGGTTGAGGTGTTCCATGGCGTCCAGGGCCTCACCCCAGGGTTCGGGCTTCATCACCATCCCGGCTCCCCCGCCGTAGGGCGTGTCGTCGGTGGTGTGGTGCCGGTCGTGGGTCCACCAGCGAAGATCGTGGACGGCAAGGTCGACGATGCCCGCCTCGATGGCCTTCCCCACCAGCGATAACGACAGCGGGGCCAGGTAGTCGGGGAAGATGGTGATGACGTCGATTCTCATCCGGGTTCCTCCAGCAGCCCGCCCACGTCAGCGAACTGCACCTCCCCCGCCGCGAGGTCGACCCGGGGCACCAGGGCCGACACGAAGGGAACCAGGCGCCTCCCTGAAGAGGTCTCGACCGCAAGACAGTCCTGCGCAGGCAGGTGCAACACCTCCACGACCTCACCGACCTGTCGACCGTCGGCGTCCAAGGCGCGAAGCCCGACGAGCTGCCGGTCGAAGTACTCCTCCGGTTCGCTCGGGGTCTCGTCGGCGGGAACGTCGACGAAAAGGCGTTCGCCACGAAGCGTCTCGACGGCGGTCCTGTCCGGATGCCCCCGGAATGAGACGACGAGTTTCCCGCGATGCCATCGGATGCGTTCCAGGACCAGTTGCCTCCCGGATACGAGACGGAGCCCGGACCCCGGTTGGAACCGGCGTCCGGGCTCGTCGGTACGCACATCAATGAACGCGTCGCCGCGGATGCCATGGGCGCGGCCCACGATCCCGACGAGCACCTCAACCAGATCGGTCAAGGCAGGCCCGTTCAGCGACGGCGGGGCCGGTCGACATCAACGAAGTCGACGCGAACCTGTTCGTTTCCCGCCAGCGCCCCGACCACGGTGCGCAGCGCACTCGCGGTGCGGCCCTGCCGGCCGATCACCTTTCCGATGTCCTCGGGGTGGACACGCACCTCCAGGAGACGACCGCGACGCAGATCCTTGTCGCGCACGGTCACGTCATCGGGATTGGAGACGATCCCCGCCACCAGGTGCTCGAGGGCGTCGGCGAGCACGGCTCAGGCCTCCTGCTCGGCGGCCTCGTCCCCGGCCGGGGTCTCGGAGGCTGCCTTGGCGGTCTCCTCCTCGGCCTTCTTCCTCGCCTTCGAGATGGCGGGGGCAACGGCATTGCCGTCCTCGGCGAGGGCCTTCGCGAACTCGGCCTCGCGATCGCGCGGCTCGGGCTGCGGAAGAATCCCGGAGGGGATGTCATCGCCCGTGAACTTCTGCCAATCGCCGGAACGCTTGAAGATGGCGACCACTGCCTCAGTCGGCTGGGCGCCCACGGACAGCCAGTACTGGGCGCGCTCAGA
This sequence comes from Propionibacteriaceae bacterium, assembly GCA_905372155.1. Taxonomy (GTDB): domain Bacteria; phylum Actinomycetota; class Actinomycetes; order Propionibacteriales; family Propionibacteriaceae; genus Arachnia. Next base: position 6,852 of record CAJPNZ010000052.1, on the reverse strand, counting down.
ATTGACGCGAATCAACGACGGATCGTTCTTGGGGTGGTAGAGACCGATCTCCTCGATGGCCTGCCCGTCCCGTTTGGAACGGGAATCCATGACGACGATGCGGTAGTGGGGGGAGCGAATCTTGCCGAGACGCTTCAGACGAATCTTGGTAGCCAAGTTCGGAATCTCCTGTTGCTTGTGGGTCTGTGACCAGACGAGTTGGATGGCCAACGAACGGTGCGTGTGGGGCACGCCCGGCATTGACCGGATGAACCGTGCTCGCCGGAGTTAGAGGGCGCCAGCGACAGGTGCGGATGTATTCTGCCAGATTTCTCCGGGCAGTCCCAACAACTCCCCCGTAGGATCGGCTCGTGGACATCGGTGAGGAAGACTTCTACGCGCTGGTCGAGGAGGCCCTGGCCACTCTCCCGAAGGAGTTGCTCGACGATCTGGAAAACGTGGCCATCGTGGTGGAGGACGAACCGGAGGACGGTTCCGAGACCCTCGGGGTCTACGAGGGAACCGCCCTCACTGAGCGTGATTCCTCGTGGTTCGGGATGTTGCCGGACCGGGTGGTGCTGTTCCGTGGTCCCCTGTCGCGGATGTGTGAGGACGAGGACGAGTTGTTCGAGGAGATCGCCATCACCCTGGTCCACGAGATCGGGCATTACCACGGCATCGACGAGGAGCGGCTCCACGAGCTGGGGTGGGGTTGAGCCGATCCTCAGGAGTTCCCGCAGACCCCGGAGAGGCCTCCCGCGTAGGCGATCGGGGCCGTGACACTGCACAGGCTGGCGGAGGCCACGACCTTCTCCCCCAGCGCCGACAACGGCAGCGAGGTCCCCCAGGCGCGTTTCGCCCCGAGCAGCGAGGACAGGCCCGTGGGTTCCGCGACCCGCTCCACCACGGTTTTGTCCGGTTCCAGGCCGGCCGCGGTGGCGGCGTGCCGGAAGAACTCGTCGCGCCCCATGACGGCGTCGGCGAGTCCAACGTTCACCGCCTGCCGAGCGCTGAAAATCCCGGCCCCGAGCTCGTTGCGGATGCGTTGCGGGTCGAGTTTCCTCCCCACGGCCATCTCGGCGACGAAAATCTCATAGTCGTCATCGACCATCGCTTGGAGCCGATGGCGCTCCTGCTCGGTCAGGTCCCGGTACGGGTTGTTCAAGTCCTTTCCGCTGCCCGCGGTGATGTACTCCTGACTGATGCCTCCCGGGGTGTTGACCAGCAGCACCACTCCACCGGTCTGGCCCGTTTTCAGGGAGTCCAGTTGATCCGCCACCTAGTAGCCGTAGGTTCCGGAGGAGAATAGCGCCCCGTCGGCGGCGTCGATCACGATGGCGGGGCGTAGGGGTTGATCTCGAGTCCACGGGAATCGTTCCTCGGCTGCTCGGGCTCCGCCACGCACCAAGTCAATCAAATCAGGGTCAGGAGATCAGCCGTCCGCGCAGAACCCGGGCCACCGGGTCCCGCAGCACCCCGGTGTCGGCGCGCGGATCGGTGGTGGTGACGATCAGATCCGCGCTGGCTCCTTCCGCGAGGGAGTCCACGCCGAGCCACGATCTGGCGCCCCAGCTCGACGCCTTGATGGCAAACGCCCCACCTCCGAGCGAGGCCAGCTCCGCGACCTCGGAGAGAATCTCCCCGTGAGGCACGACGGTGCCCGCGTCGGTGCCCGAGTGCACGTCGATCCCGGCCTCGATGGCCTTGCCGATGGTTTCCCGGCGACGCGCGTACAGGGCCATCATGTGGTCGGCGAACACCGGGTACTTGTCGCGTCCCGGCTCCGCGTACTGGGGGAACCGGTTCAGGTTGATCACGGTTGGCACCAGGGCGACGCCGCGGTCCGCCATCTGCTGGATCACCTCGTCGCTCATGCCGGTGCCGTGTTCAATGCAGTCGATCCCGGCTGCCACCAGCTCGGCGACGGACTGTTCCCCGAAGCAGTGGGCGGTGACCCGGGCGCCCTCCTCGTGGGCCACCGCGATCGCCTCTGCCGCCAGGGCGGCCGGGAAGGAGGGTTCGAGATCGCCCGTGGAACGGTCGATCCAGTCGCCCACGATCTTCACCCAGCCATCACCGTCACGAGCCTCGTGACGTATCTGCTCGACAAGGTCCTCGGGTTCCACCTCAACGGCCAGGTGACGGATGTAGCGGCGGGTGCGGGCAACGTGTCTGCCCGCGCGGATCAGCTTGGGCAGAGCCTCGTCCTGCTGCACCCAGCGGGTGTCGGAGGGGGAACCCGCATCACGGATCAGCATGGTCCCGGCAGCCAGGTCGGCCTGTGCCTGCCGGCGTGTCTCCTCGGCGCTGACGGCCCCCTCCACTCCCAGTCCGATGTGGCAGTGGGCGTCCACCAGCCCGGGGATGATGTAGGCGTCCCGGGCCAAGGTTCTCGCCCCGGCGACGGGTTCGGCGGTGAGTCTGCCGTCGGCCACCCAGAAGTCCCGGGGTTCCTCGTCGGGCAGGAATGTGCCGTGTATGTGCATGGGCTCCGCAGTCATGAGCGAAAGCATAGAGACTTCGAGGCCGAAGCGGGTTACTTCCTTTGCTGCTCGTCGAACATCTTCTGCAGCTCCGGAGGCAGCTGGAAGTCGTCCAGCGTCTGGGGAGTGGTCTGCGCAGTCCCGGGCTTGATGCCGAGGGCGCGTTCGGCCTCCTGCTGTTTGCGTTTGGCGGGGTTGCCGGAGATCTTCCGCCCGCGTTTCTTGGACTTGCCCTGCTGTTTACGTGCCGCACGTCCCCCGCCCATGCCGGGCATTCCGGGCATCTTTCCCCCGGCCAGCTGTTCCATCATCTTGCGGGCCTCGACGAATCGTTTGACGAGGTTGTTGACGTCCGAGACCTGCACCCCGGCGCCTTTGGCGATCCGAGCTCTGCGGGAACCGTTGAGGATGCCGACGTCATCGCGCTCCGCCGGGGTCATCGAGAAGATGATCGCCTCGATCCGATCCACCTCCTTCTCGTCGATGGAGTTGATGGCGTCCTTGAATTGCCCGGCACCGGGCAGCATCCCAAAGATCTTGCTCAGCGGCCCCAGCTTCCGCAGCTGCTGCATCTGGGCCAGGAAGTCCTGCAGCCCGAAGCTTCCCTTGCCAGCGCTGAGTTTCTCGGCTGCCTTGCGAGAGGATTCCGCGTCGAAATTCTTCTCGGCCTGCTCGATCAGGGTCAGCACGTCACCCATGCCGAGGATTCGGGAAGCCATCCGATCCGGGTGGAAGACGTCGAAGTCTGCCAGGGCCTCACCGTTCGAGGCGAACATGATGGGTTTGCCGATGACCCGCGCGATGGACAGTGCCGCGCCACCGCGGGCGTCGCCGTCGAGTTTGGTGAGAACCACGCCATCGAAGCCGATGCCCTCGTTGAAGGCCTTGGCGGTGTTGACGGCATCCTGACCGATCATGGCATCGACGACGAACAACACCTCGTCGGGGCGAGTGGCCGCTTTGATGTCCGCGGCCTGCTGCATCAGCACCTCGTCGATGCCCAGTCGACCGGCGGTGTCGATGACCACCACGTCATAAAGACTGCGCTCGGCGTGTTCGAGCGCAGTGCGGGCCACCTGAACCGGGTCGCCGACACCGTTGCCGGGTTCCGGCGCGAAGACGTGCACCCCGGCCCGTTCCCCCACGATCTGGAGCTGGTTCACCGCGTTGGGGCGCTGCAGGTCACAGGCGACCAGCAGGGGGCTGTGCCTCTCGGACTTCAACCAACGGGCGAGTTTCCCGGCAAGGGTGGTTTTGCCCGCGCCCTGCAGACCGGCGAGCATGATCACCGTCGGCGGTTTCTTGGCGAACCGGATGGGACGAACCTGCCCGCCCAGGATTCCGATGAGTTCTTCGTTGACGATCTTGATGATCTGCTGCGAAGGATTGAGGGCGCGGCTGATCTCAACACCGAGGCAGCGCTCCTTGACGGCGGCGACGAACTGTTTGACCACCCCGAGGTTGACATCCGCTTCCAGCAGGGCGATGCGGATCTCCCGCATCGTGGCGTCGATGTCCGCCTGTGTGAGTCGTCCCTTGGACCTGAGGCCCTTGAACGTTTCTGCCAAGCGTTCCTGAAGTGTGTCGAACAAGTCCGTGCTCCTTGGATTCCGAGGCGGTGCCTGCCAAGAATACAGGGGCGCCTCAGCGCATGTGGCTGCTCGGCCCTCCGACGGACTCCGCTTCACTCCCCCGGTTGGGAATTTCCACCGTCACCACCCACTGGCTCCCTTCTGGCCCCGCGGTGAACCGCCCTCCGGAGAGATCGATGCGTTCCTGGATTCCTGAGAGCCCGTAGCCGAGCGACAGCTTGGATTCTCGTTTCTTCTTCGGCATTTCGTTGCAGATGCGAAGCAAGGTGGTGGTCTCCCCCACGTCCAGTTCCACCAGGCATTTACCTCCGGGATCCGCGTAGCGGATGATGTTGGTGACGCCCTCCTGCATGGCTCTGGTGAGGGTGCGTCGTGTGATCGGGGGCAGATCGTCGGATGCCGGGTCTATTCTGAAGTCGGCCTGGATGTAGGAGTTCTTGAGGGTGCCCTGCAGGCGACCGGCCACGGTGAGGGGCCGCACCAGGGCGGGCAGCTTTCCCTCCTCCCCCTCGGACATGACATCGGTGAGCAGGAAGAGCTCGCCATCCGCCGCTTCGAGCGATCCTGCGATCCTGTCCAAAGCGAATCGAACCTCCGCCGGGTCATCGCTCTCCCCGTATGCCATGCACTGCAGCAGGATCACGGAGAAGTGGTGGGCGAGCACGTCGTGGAGCTCACGGGCGAGAAGGTTGCGTTCCTCCGTGCGGGCGGCCTCGATGGCCTCCATCAGAGCGGCTGCCCGTTCGCTCTGCTCCGCCCGGATCCTCTCGTACTGCCCGCTCAGGGCGGAATACACCAAACCGACGAATGGAATCGACGCCCCCGCGATGAGTTCCGGCCCGGCGTCCAATCCAATGACGGCAAGCGCCCATACCCCTATCAGGGCCGTGACTCCCGTGCCGAGGATCCAGTAGGGATTCTGGGTTCGGCCAAATTTCCAGCACGCCACCAGGAGCACGATGGACAGCGCGACGGGGGTCTGCTCGGGGGTGATCAGCATGCCTGCCGCTGCCGCGGCGGCCACGACCCCACCGGTGAGTGGCCACCGGAACATGACGGCGCTGCTCACGTATCCGAGAAGCGGCCACGCCAAGGCCCATCCCAGCGGTTGGGTCAGGTAGGTCCGAAGAGCCATGATCCCCAAGAAAAGCAGGGGAATGGCGGTGCCGAGGATTTTCCTCCCGAGTGATTTCTTCTTTCCCCTGACGGCGGCCGCGTCATCCACTTCCCCGTATCGAGATTCCGGGAGGCGGATTTCGAACAGGTGTCCTCTGCCGGTGAATCCCTTGGAGAATCGTCCCCCCAGCGAATGCACCCGCTCCCGGATTCGTTCGAACGCCGATTTGTCCTCCGACCGGAGTTTGTTGGGGGTGACGAGTTCCACCATCATGCGGGTGGTGTGGCTGGAGGGGCACTCCACCTTGAGACGCAACGGGTCGGGGCGCAGGGCGTCGGAGGATTTCAGCACCAGCTGCGCCACCCGGGTGGCGGTGAGCTGGGTGAGGACGCTTCTTCGGTCGAGTTCTTCATCGACCTTCAGGTCCACGTGGAGGCCTTGCAGGCGCAGGGCCTCAGCCGCGCTGGAGAGTATCTGGACCGATCCGATGATGGATTTCGACTCGTCGCTGCCATCGGCCACGGGATCCTCACGCAGCATCCCGACCAGGGCCCGGACGCGGGTGACCGCGTCCAGGCAGACGGTCTGCACTCTTTCGATGGCGTCCCGAAGGGCCCAGGTGTCGGATGTGCGGCGCGGGGCCTTGTGACCCTTCCACGCCTCCTCGAGGCGTTCGCCCACGACCCGGCGGAGCTCACCCGCCAGCCGCAGGCGTTCACCGCTGCGAATCTCGACGATGTCCCCGGCCAGGATGGCGAGGCGCACCTCTCGGCGCTCAAGAACAGCGAGAACGCCTTTGAAGGCCAGCCCCAGGAAGACGCCGAAAACGGTCAGGAAGGTGTAGTCGAGCATCTGCCCGACCAAGCCATCAAGACCCCTCATGGCGACGAGGTTGCGAATTCCACCGTAGCCTGTTCCCAACAGAACGACCGTGGAAATCGGCCGCACGCCGTAGCGGAAAGCGAAAGTGGCCGATGCCAGCACGAAGAACACGGGGTCCGCGTCTGCGTCCCCGGTGACTACCGCGAGCGTCAAGGGCAGCAGCCCGATGCACAGCCCGATCCACGGCCTCCAGAGCAGCACGAAGGAAGCCACCGCGATCGAGACGTGGATCAGGACAGCCAAGGGGCGTATCTCGGCCCCCTTGATGAAAAGCTCCAGAATATTGGAAATGAGCTGAAACCCTACGACGAACAGGACGAACCAGCGCCCGAGGTCGACCAAGGCGACCGTCGGGCTCTTCTCCTCAGCTTCCTGGCTCATATCCCCCCGCTCAGGTCAGCTCACTTCCCGACTCGAAAACCATGCACTCTTTACTCTTTCAAGCCATCATTACCAGTTGCACCAAGTTCTCGTCCCGAACCACAACTTAAGAATACATCCAATGCCACTGGCCTCGTTGCCTTTCACCACGGAGATGGAGTTCTGATTGGCGACCGGCTCGGTGGTGTTGGCGGTCGCGGGAACCGCACCAAGGGCCACACAGGATCCCAACACGAGAGCGGCTGCCGCAAGGCGCATCTTCTTCATCGCTTCCTCCGTTTTTTCACGCGATCCACCACCTCCTACTCCCAGCAACGCTCAGATCTTACACACCGCGTCGCCTCGGGCGCACTCCCCGGGGCGGGTCACCCACAGACAATCCGGCCGGCTTCGCGCCACCATCGAAGCATTCCCGCCC
>CAJPNZ010000051.1 GCA_905372155.1 Propionibacteriaceae bacterium | reverse complement strand
CCCCCGCGATGTCCTCCCCCTCCTGGGTCGTCACCCGCTCCCCTGGTTCTGCGGGTCGTGCCCACACCTCGCCGGTTCGTTCGTACACATCCCCCTTGACTTGCGCGTAGGTGGCGGCGAAGGAGTCGGGTCTGATGCTCCAGGTGCGTTCCCCGGAGCTGACGATCATGTCACCGGGTTCAACGCTCATGGGGCTGCCGGAGTCGGTGGTCCAGGTCTCGGCCCGTTCGGCCACCCGGGCCAGCCTGACCCGGCCCGAACGGCGAAACCGGGCAGTGGCGTCCATACCCCGACCCTACGCCACCTCGATTCGGTTCCGACCGCATCCTGTCCGTCAGGTGGTGTTCGTGAAAGTCCAGCCCAGCGGTGCGTCGCGTAAACAGGTTGAGCGCGGTGGATCTTGGCGGGAAACCGGTGCTTGTGAGGATGACCCCCATCCCAGTACCCCGGATGCCAATCATGTTTCCTTCCAGCACTCGGGGAAGCCGCCTTCCCCACTGGTTCAGACGAGCTCACGGGAAACCTCGTTCCACCGCACGGTATCCGTAGTAGATCATGAGCCGCACTCCTCGGTCTTACGGACCCCGCACAGCAGGTTCACCAGCACATCGGTCGAGGTGGGGATGGTCAAGGACGCGAGAGCGTCTCTCGAGGAAAAGGTTGCGACGAGATACCCGTCCCGTTCCATGACGGACATGTGCTGGAAAACAGGCTTTTCGGTGCGTTCTTCGAAGGGCGCACCGGACACCAGGCGCCTCCGACTGCTCACGTCGAAGACCTCGAACCTGCCATCGTTGGTCGCGATCAGTAGCAGGGAGGAATCCGGGCTGTAGGAAACGAACGACGCGCCCCCATATCCGAGGGAGTACCCTTCCCCGCTGGAAACCCACTTGCTACTTTCCAGCTTGTATTCCTGGGCCTCGGAACCATTGGCAGAGACCACGACCACACGTGACCCGTCAAGACTCACGGCGGCCGCGTCGGGGGCCGGGCCGGGCAGATCGAAATATCGCGTCACCGGCCGGGCATCGGGATCCCCAACATTCCAAGTGGTAACACCAATTCTTCCCGCATCATGGGTAACGATTCTGCCGAGCGAAGGACCAATCCGATAGTCCAGTATTTTCGGTCCTCTCTCGACGGTTTCATCCGTGATGCAGTCGACTGGTTTTATTTCAATCGCATCTGCAGGCATATCGCATACCAGCCGCTGCTCCTCCGCGGCGGAACGATCGTTCTCGAATCCCGCTCCGGGCCGATAGGAGGCGTAGTCAGCGGAGGGAGTGTCGTAGAATTTACTCGGCGCATTCCCCAATTTGACAGCCCATTTATTTCCATCAATGAAAATCCCGCCCAGACCGTCGGGGCGTGGCAGGAGCCACCTACCGCCATCCTTCTCCCTGATCTCGTGGCTCACCCCGTCCACAGAAACTTCCAGCGGTCCCAAGGCCGGATTCCGCAGCTGGGAAAAACCATCCCTTGAAACAAGGAACTCTGATTCATATTTGGAGCGCCAAGAGATTGCGGGATCACCGAGGGAGTACCGCGAAATGGTCCCATCGGTGCGTCCCGTCACAAAGGATTCGAAGGATTCGGATGTGCTGATAGCCATACGCCCCGGGGAAACAACACCTTGGGTAATGACGGTTTTATGATCCACCATCACAGGGGAACCGAGCTCCACGAGCTTGCACCCGACGAGCTCGGTTTTCCCTATTCTTGAGGACACCCTAACCGTTCCCGCGACCGACGCATGAAAAACGTGTTCATCGCCTATGGCGAGACTACTCCCACCGCAGGTCTTGACTTCTTGCCACGTATCCGGAGCCAAGCGCTTGATCTCGGTGTTCCTCAGCACGCCGTCGGCGTCAACAGCAACCTCGGAGAACGTCTGATCAGTTATGACCAAGGCCCCATCTCCTGCAAAATGATGAACGCTGAGGACTCCTTTGCCGGCGGTCAAGGTAACAGTGGTGCTAGTGAGCGACGTGCCCACAGCGCCTCCGCTGGTCACCCAGAACCAGCGCAGTTCTCCGCTGTACTCGGCCCAGCTCGTCACCGACTCTGCGTCCTGAGGGACCGAAAGCGAGGTCAAGACGGGTTTTTCGTCCTTGATGCTGAGCGCCGCATAGGTGCCGTCGTTCAGTTTGAAGGTGAGCGCCGTGGGATCCTCATTGACCAGATTGCCCGGTACTTCCACTTCTTGGCTCACTCCCCCCGGCCCCACCACAACGACCCGAGTCTTTTCCATATCCCCTATCTCGCCTTCGATTTGCACGAATCTGTAGAGCGAGGTGGGGGGAGCAGCGGTCGGTTTTCCCTTGATTTCGTACCTCTTGCCCTCCATGGTGCGAACGTGCAGCGTGCCGTACCCGGGATCCTCTCCTTCTACCACCGACATCATGGCCATGCCAGACGCGGTGACATCGGAGGCGCAATGAAGGTCCTTTCCCTCTGCAAGTGCTGTGATGTCATGGGTGTGCCAGTCAATCTCCACAGCCTTTGTGTCGGTGCAGGCCAGGTAGCTCTGCCCGGGAATCTCAATCAGGGTTTGGATATTCCCTTCGATCTCAAAGGACCTCGTCAGGTCTCCCGAGATGTTCAGCCAGGTCGCCACGACGGTTCGTCCTTCCGTGGTCCCGGGCCCCCAGGCCGTCAGGTATCGCCCGTCGGGGTCGAAGGACAGGCCCGTGAGGCTCGTGGCATCGGTCTCCTTGGTCAAGGACATGGTTCCAGCGAGCTGCCCCGTCCCAGCAGCGATTTCGATCAGGGCCGAGCGTATGGATACGCTGTCGTTCAGTTTTCCCGCTTGTATTCCCATGGCCATCGCCCGCTCCGGCGAAACCGGCAGGGTCAGGAGGGCTTCGGCCGCCAAGGCGTCCGCCCGCGCCTGGCGGGAGGCCTCATTGGCGCGGATGGCGTTCTGGGCAGCGATGATGGCCATGATTATGGCCCCGACGAGCAGGGTGCAAAGCACCGTAACAAGCAGTCGCGACCTTGCGCGCTGGCGGGCTCTGTACTGTTTCTCATCCACCTCGAGGCCATCGGGGTCCTGCTCCGTTATCGCGCTGTACAGCGGTACGAGATCTATGTCCTTCACCCGGCGTGGTGGCACCAGAAAATCCGTGAATTTCTGCTCGTCCTTGAAGACTCCACACAGGGCAGGTGGCAGCTGTTCCGGACTTCGGAAATTTTTCTTCTCCTTATCCCAGGCCAGATCCACTTGATCGGTCTTGATCAGGAAGAGCTTCTCCGCGGATCCCCCATTTTTCAGCCACGTCGTGATCTCCGTGTCAACCCAAGGAGATTCACGCGTGGTGGAATCGACCAGGACAACCAGACACCGGCTTCGCCTCAGCCCATCCTCGATGTGCTTCGATAGCGGTCCATTCTTCAAGGAGATCCGGTCCAGAAAAATTCGCAGTCCGACGTTGGCGTGTCGTTTGTCGAAGGCATACAGCGCTCTGCGCAGGGCCGTTGCATGCCTACCTGATTTCGCAGATCGATAGGAGATGAAGAGATCGTAGCTTTCTTGGTTTTCCTCGCTCATGGCCAATCCTCCACTCATCGACATTCCGCAGGACGCTCGACGGCGACCGCAAGTCTGGCCGGTGAGATTCTGGTTTCAACCCCGTTCCGAGAGATCACCAAAGTCTGATCACTCTGCATTCGGATCACGTCATTGCAGCCGGGCCCCAGCCACGATACTTCCTCGCGTTCTTGCGATTCGAGTAGCTCATCGCTCAGGGTTTGGGCACGAGGCGCGATACTCCGCCTCCAGTGTTGATCCTTTGCATCGCCATACCCTTCAGTTCCATTACCACGGAAATAGGTGTGCCCCAGCACCAAGAGATCGTCATCACTCTTCCATCTCATAAACGCAATTTCAAAATCCAAGGAATCCGACATGTTCTGTCGAGCCGCTGGGGGCGCATATGTTGAGGACCACAGCTGCTGCATACTCTCAAGATCAATCACATGCAGCGAGCTGACGACACATGGAACAGCACAGGGGGCATGTCCCTCAAATGCAATCAATCTCCCATTCGGGGAAATCGCCGGGTGCAAAATCCATCCTTCAATTGGAGTGAACCCGGAAGGTTTTCCATCCATGGAGAATTTCACCAGCAAACGCTTTCCCCCACGTGAGCGAGCCTCTTCCGATGGATAACTGACCCACACGGCATCCGCCCCCGCGGCAATCAGGGTCGGCGGTTCATCGTAGTTGGACCCAGGAGTAACACGGATCGCTGGCTCCAGTAGCTTGACTTCATACTCCGGTCCCAGATCTCTGTTGAAGATCTTCAATTTTGTCTCATAGCCGCCCGCGACTTCCTTCGAGCACAACAGAACGATGCCGTCTTCTCGCGCGGCAATGGAATCGCATCCGGAAGTGATATCAACAGAATGACCGCGACCCGACTCGTCAACAACACTTATTTTCTTGGTTTCCAAGGAATTCAAAAGCGCCACCCTGCTTTCTTTCAATGGCACCACTTCCCCTTCCCACCGGTTGTTCCCGACAGGAATATTGGTCTTGATCGGCGATCCCCCGGGCCAGATCGTTACCTGGCCATCCTCAATGGTCACCGCGAATGGTGCGGACACGCTCGTCGCACCTCCCGACTCCGACTTCTTGCTCTCCCCGGCCGTGCAGCCCGAACTCACCACGATCGCCACGAGGCCCAACACCAAGAACACGAAACGAGCCCTTGTCATTCTCCTGCACCCACTTTCAAGTACCCCGCGCGCGAATCGGAGCCCCGTCCCCGGCAGGGAAGCACCCGTAGGCGGGGCCGCGAGGCACCACAGGCCCCCACCCGTGGGGCCAGAGCACCCATGTCAACCTTCACGCCAGTACATGACGGACGAACCGCGGAGAGTCGGACACGATGGACCACACCAGACCATGACCAGGTGTTTCGCTGCCCGGCTAGCCGTACACCGGGGTTCCTTTCAGCCGGGAAACGCATATGCCGATACCCCGCCTAAGACCGTTGGCAGCGTCAGCGCCTAACGCTTTCCCGCTCTCTCCCAGCGCACAAAAGTGCTTCCGTCGGAGATGATCAGGTCTCCGGAAGGAGTGAAGACCAGATCTCTCACATCACTGACGGCCGGATAGCTCTTACCCCAGCCCTTCCCGAATACCGAAACCGAATCAACATTCTCGTATGCCGCCACCGGATTTGCTTCACCGGGAGGCGTGTATGTTGCCATGATAGCACTCGCACGCCTGAGGTAGATAGGTGAGGCCTCAGGGTTGAGCGGCACGAATGCCGATGGCATAGGACAGTTCGCGAGTCCCCCCGCTCCGAAAGGAATTACTTCGAGCGCTCCGGGACAGATTTTCGCCTCCCCGATGCGCTGCAACATGAGTGGATCAACCAAGACCAGCTGATCTCCCAAGGGGCAGGTCACCCCAAGCTGGGACGTCCCCACCGCTGCAATACCCCATCCGAAGCACCCAAGCTCATGTTCACCCACGGGCTCACCAGTCTCTGCATTGAGTGCGCGCAACGTCGAGTCTCCATCGACGAAGAAGAGTCTTCCGTCGACTAATTCGAGATCCTGTACCCATCGGCTCGTGGAGACCCCCCAGCGTTTCTCACCCGTGTGCAGATTGAAGGCTGCCACGCCATAGTCGCCCAGCTTATCGCCCACAATAACACTGGCATAGAACCACTCTCCGTCCGTCACCGTGGCGAAAGCTGCGTCTGGGAGATGACCGATGGTCTCGGTCTCCTTCTTGGAAGCACTTTCTTGCGGCAGTGGTGTGCGTATCAGGGTTTTCCCTGCATGGAGAAGCCACATGAACTCATCATTCACAGCGACGATGTCGAACACCACCTGAGTGGACATGATGGTGACGTGTCTTTTACCAGCACCCATTGGGGCGAAGTTGATCAGGCTGCCAACTAGCATGGAACTGAGAACCTGAGCAACGACCACGCCCTTCAAGGTAATGAACCACGGTCTTGGTTTCGAAGAGGGAGCACGCCCGCTGAAAACTTGGGGACGAGGTAGTCGGCTCGAGCCCATTGACAGAGGCGATGGTACCGGCATGACTTCTGGCCTGCCTTCATCTGTGGGAAATTCTTCAGTGTTCAGGGTTTCAACGCAGCGTGATATCGCCAGTGAATATGTAAGATCGTCTAGCCTGTCTGCAGCAATCACCTGCGTCGGCGAAAGCATAGGCATGATGACCGCTGCTACACTGCGGCCTGTATTCACTTGATCCAGCGTCTCAGGTGGAAGACCCAAAACGTCAGCCAATACGGCGAGTCGCAACAGCCGTTCCTTGCGCTTGACCGGAGGAATCAGGAACACCGTCTTGTGAAGCAGGCCACGTTCCCGAAGCAATTCAATCTCCCACTGGAGCCACTGCGAGCGAGCCACCAGAACCGTGACCAGTTTCGCCCCTTCTGCCAGCTTGGCGACTTCTGCCTGCCACTCGTCGTCCGAGAAGTAGAGCCGCTCGGCGCCAACAGCGGGTGGAAGCAACTCACCCGGACGTCCTACCGCGTACGTTTGTCCGTACTGCCCAACTTGCCGGATCGCAAGTTCCTCGAAGGTGGCACGACGCTTGAAGAGCAGCTGGTCTAGCCAAGAGCTGCGGTCCGTCCGGTGAGCACGCATCTTGAGGCCGTCGTCACTGAAGTTCCGCAGCAAGAGTGTGTGTTCCAGATCCACCGAACCATCTCGGGTCAAGACTTTACGCGCAAGCTTGCGAGAGAGCCAGATGGGCACAAAGATGGTGGGCCATACCACCAGCATGAGGGCGATAGCCGTGAGATCCGTCGACATCACCATCCAGTACGGTAGAGGAGACTCTGGATCTCCGACAGTTAGATTAGTAAGCGCCTGGTAGATTGTTCCACCAAATCCCCATGCCATCCAGCCAGCAATACCCCAGCCAATCAACAGACAGAGAAGGGGTAGAGCTTTGATTCGTCGTTTCGGCGCGGAGAGGTTCGGCTGCCGTTTCACGAGCCTTTCGACCACCACACTGGTTGCAAGCGTCGCCAGCGCAAACGCATTCACCAACTCGAAGGACACGTCGTTCAGCTGTGCCACGAGAATCACAGACGCAACCGAAGCCAGCCGAAGGAGCGCAATAGCTCGCGATCGGGAGCGCAGCCAAACTGTTGAACGCGTGATGTCAGTGAAGGCAGGGTTCCTCCGGGCCGCAGAGAACTTAGCGAGAATTCTACCTCGCTCACGCCCCTGCCTCCAAGCCGTATTCGCGGACAGAATGATTGCGCAGAGAAACAGAAATGCCCACGCGAGTCTCATCGCTTGGCGCTCGGTGGGTTTCGGAGTGTCAGCGGGCAGTGGCTTGTCGGCGGTCTCTGGGATGCTATTCGTTAAGTATTGAGCGATGCTGGTGAGAGTTTCCTTCGATTGTTTGATAGGATTCTCTCCGGAGAGAGTTAGAGTCACTGTGATCCAGATCCGCCCCCGAACCAACCCCATCTCAGTCCTCGCCGCATCGGATTGCTCGTGTTGAACGGTAGCTCCCTCAGCGCCGGGGATATCCCAGTCGTCTTTGGCGTCATAAACTGGTTTAGGTCGGAGCCGCTGTTCACGATACTCGTAAGCTTCCACGATGAGAGAGGAACCTTGAGCGGTGAGCCATTTCTCCGTCCATCCTGATTCCAAGTTGTAGTTACGCACCTCCCGCTGACCGGCGGTCATACCACGAAACAGAGGCTTGTCTGGGATAGACGCCTGGACCGGAATCGCGGTCACCCCGAGCCATTCGCTCACCTGTTCCCGGGCGGGGAACCCCTGCGCGAATGCTGGCTTCGGGTACGGGACGGGCCAGTTTTCACCGTCGCCGATCTCCACCCACCCAGGGCTGAGACACATGAGGAAGCACGTGAGGCCGATAGCCACCATGCTGACAAACCGCCATGCCCAACGCAGCAGACGCGAGATGTGCGTGGTCTTCGCTAAAGCATCCATGTTCCCTCTTCCTTCGAATTGTGACTGGTCTCTTCCTTCTGACGGGCAAGCAACGACTTACGAGCATCGCTGAGTACGGGCCGCTCGCCCTGAGAGCCGGGTTGACCCCCTTTGCCCGAGAATGTGGTGTGGCCCGGTGGGCACGCTTGTCGTGTGCAGCTCACGAACATCGAATACAAGCGTGAATCTACATCCAGCTCAGCCATCATCAAGTCTCCTTCTATGCCTTCCCCTCTTCCTGACGGACAGGTCTTGGGGCCGTTCGCTGAGGGCGTTGCTGGAACTATCACTGGGTCTAGACACGAACGGCTCCACAAGCTCGAGAGCTGCCTGCTCCTCGCCCTCCGAGGCAAAGAGGTTTATTCACAGGCCTCACCATGGCGACTGAGCCAGGCTGACGAAGCCCGGAGAACACCCACTCGTTGCTTCCACCACTTGACGTCAAGGGAGCATCACGAAAAGTGGTGCGGCAACCGTCTAGATCAACTTTAAAAGGACAATCCGAAAGCTCGGTTGCCACCTCCTCAAACAAGCAAGGCAAAAATGAGAAAATTCGGTCCGTCACAAGATTGCAGAGTATCTCATGGTCACCATCCCCAGTCGTCACCAATGGTCCAGGCATCGGGTTCTCCGCACCCATCAAGGTATCTGGCGCCGCCCGGGAAACGAACAAATACCGGAAGCCGGACACCGCGAAATTCAGGATCTTCCGGATGGAAATAATGCGGCAAATTTTGAATTCTTTCCAGCCTTTCTTGGACTTCTTCAGAAACACCCCTTCTCAGGTGATGGCGTGCGCATTCTGCGATGAGGGATCTGCTCAACGAGGTTGCGTCAAAGCCCCGAGGGAACCTGAGCTCCACTGTGTGACAGAAATCCCCATTCCCATCAGGAAGAGCTTCAAGAAATTCCACTCTCAGCGCCGAATCCAGCAGGAAACGCGTGCGGGCCCTGTACCAGACCCCGGTGATCCATGGATATCTCACATGACCTTGAACCCGCAGGTCATCAGCCGCTTCGGCCATCCACACCAATCGCTCATCCGTCATCCAGACCCACGCCGGTCCGCAGCTGGAACGCAGGTCTGCCACATGCACCTCGCCCTCTGGTTCATCATCGAAACGGACGAACCCCTGATGACACACTCTTCTTGCGGGGAAATCCAAGACGAGGTTCTCGCCCTCCCGAAATCGCAGAATACCACTTTCATCACAATTAGGATGGAAACGATCCACCTCATCTCCGGGGCTCTTGTCCTCTACTTTTCTGAAGGGATTTGCAGCATGATCAAATCGCGGTTCACAGAACCGCCCTTCTTCTCCCCAAAGGAACCCTTCGATTCCGACCTCCAAGGAAGCGAGCAGCCCTAAAGCCTCGGAAAATTTAATGACTAGCGGCACCCGGAGCTCGTCGGAACCACCGGATCGGTTTTCTTCCTCGGGATGATCCAAAAGCTCCTTCATCATGATTTCACGACTGCTGCGCGACCATTTCGTTTCCTCAGTAAATCCGGCCTGACGTCTCAGTCTTTCCCAAACATCGAGAAAATCCAAGGCATCGAGCTTGTCTCCTAACGCTCTACTGGCACCTGCAAGTCCTTCGTAGGCTTCCAGCTGCAATGGGACATTACCGAGATCCGTTGCGATTCTCAAGGCCGCCTGGAACGACTTCTTTGCTGCTGGATGATCTCCCATGGAACTGCGGCATGTTCCCACCTTCAGATGCATCTTTGCGATTTCCTCCCAATCTCCTTGGGATTCTCCTGCCCGGGTCCCCAGCCGAAATATCTCAGCTCCTTCTTTCCATCTCCCCTCGGTGTTGACGATCTCCCAAGACAGTTCCATCAAGGTGAGCTGGACCTGCGGTGGCGTCAATGAATTCCCCATAAAATTGATTCTCTTAGGAGCATCTTCCAAACTCTCGAAAACCTGTACCACTTCATCCAGAATCATTTTGCCGGCCTTCTGGTTCGTACGCCACTCGCTGTCCGACAGCAAGGTCCACACTATCGCCCACATGCATGGCGTGACTTCGGGATCGAGGAGTTCAAGTGCTTTCTCCAGTTTTTTCGCAGCGTCTGGGAATCGCTTATTATCATAAGATTTCACCCCGCTATTGATTTTCAAACCGACTTTCACATCCGTCGGGAATCTCAGTTTCTCGAATTCGAGAGCGGGGTAGCGTTTCTGCTTGGGCACGGGAGGTTTGGGCCTGTTATCCCGGCGCTCCTTGAGCAGTTGTAGCCCGTCTTCCAAGTCTACTGCGACCGCCGACACCTCGTTCAAGTCTCTCCACTCGTCCCTGAGCATGCCGTGCCGCGGCGGATTCCAGGTTCCGGTCAGTTCCCCGAGCAGAGCTACGGTTGTTCTGAAATATCCTTCCCAGTGACGCCCCTCGCTCAAGTAGTGGACAGCCACCCCGTTCGGCATGATCCGGATTCCTGTCCACAGCACAGGTGCCATCTCCAGATCACACGGCGGGGCTCCGGGAGCCAAAAAATCCAAGACTTTTCCGAGTCGTTCCCTCGAGCGATCCGCGTCGGGATCCGGCGGCAGTAACACCAGCGTCTTTCCCAGCAGACCCCACTGACGGAGATTCTCCAGCTCCCAAGCCAGACCGTCGGAGGCACCTGCCAGTAGCACCACCGCCAGACAACGGTTCGCCGTCAGTCGAACAGCGTCCTGCCACTGATCATCCGGCCAGTACGTGCGAACCGCCCCGAGTTCGGGAACGGCCTCACCTGGGCGCCCGATCGCGACTACAGGCCCCTGCGTTCGCAGAATATCAACCAAGATTTCCTCAAACCTGACAAATCCGCCCGGCAGCAGAGGCGCTCCCAGTCCCATGATATTGAATGGGCAGGAGACATGGAGAGCGTCATCCGAGAACGAGCGTAGGAACAAGATACTATCGGCACTTGTCTTCTCCGCAAACCCTCCGTCTCGACGTTTCCGACTGAACCGCTCGCACCACGCTCCCGGCATGTGGCCGATCATGATTACCACGAGACCACCGAGCATCGGAAATATTCCTTGGGCTTTACCGTCATCGATCCAATCCATTCCCGAGAGCATCAGCAGACAACCTGCAGCTGCCATCGCGATCCGCCCGAAGACCCCCAACGCGAACCACGCCCATTCAAGACAGTCCCGGTCATCCACCATCTGGTTCTGCCCCAGCAGTGGCATCAGAAATGCCTCAAGGGCTCCCTGCAATCCCAGCAGGACCCCGACGGTCACGGCCACCCACCAGTTGTCAATCCCGCAGAACCATCCCACGAGCGCAACCACCAGCATTCCCAAGAAGCGCAACCGGTATTTCCATGTGAACCACCGAATGGGGACTTTGGCC
The DNA here is from genome assembly GCA_905372155.1 of Propionibacteriaceae bacterium. Classification (GTDB taxonomy): domain Bacteria; phylum Actinomycetota; class Actinomycetes; order Propionibacteriales; family Propionibacteriaceae; genus Arachnia. The sequence goes on along the minus strand of CAJPNZ010000051.1, from coordinate 9,097 downwards.
AGGGTCATGTCCCTGACGTGGTGCTCGGCCTCCTCAAGTTCTGCCGCAACCTTGAGGATCAGCTCAGAATCGCCATGCACCCATCTCTTCATGCGATTGCCCAAATCCAATCGAGCCGGAATGGCCACGGCCATGACGAGAAGTCCAACCAAGATAGAAGCGGCAAGCACGTCTCACTCCCCCTCCCCTGGTTCTCTCGCCGTCAGCGAGTGCACCCACACGACCAGGAGGCCGACTGCAACCGCGGGCGCCACCCACCACTCGCGCAGCCGCAGAACCACTCCGCGCTGCTCCGCCACCGGCCCGTCCCCTCGGGTGGTTCGGGACTGTTTTCCGTGCGCGGCACCGTCAGCGACGGCGGCCCCGTCGATGTCTCCTGGGCGTGGGGTGTGATGCCGGTGCGCCTGTTCCTGTGTGCCCGGTTCGGTTTCTGGTTTCTCCAGAAGATCGAGCTGGGCGGCCTGCCTGGTTGCCTCGGGTCGGTATTCGATGGCACCGTCATGCGGCTGGCGCTGTTGGTGCCGGTGTGCGTCTGGTTGCTGGGCCTGTGACCTCATCGCCACCTCCTGCGGTTCGCCCACCAGACCCGGATGCCCGCCCCGGTACTCCCCTGGGGCGATCACCGGGAGCTCCGCATCGAGCGCGGCCAGTGGTTCCGCGAGCTCCAGCACCCGCGAGTCATCGGGAACCCGCCCCAGCAAGTCGAAAACAGTCATGACCAACCTCCACCGGTACCTGACGGACGAAACGAGGTCCGCAGAACCCCACGAACGGGAGGTCTTCTTCGCGATCACCCGGTTTTGCAGCACTCAAGCCGGTTTTCGCCCCTTCGGAGGCGATTTTCGGGATTGAGTGCTGCAAAATCGTGAAACACCGCGTTACCGAGGAGCACTACGATCACCAGAGCGGCCTGGATCGCTCCACCGCACTTTCCTGGAACACGCCGATCAGGGCTTCGGGATCCGGCTCCCCGGTTCCGTATCCGGGTCGTAGGTATCCGGATCGAAGTAGTCCTCCCAACCGCAGACCCTCGGGGTCATTGCGCGGGCCACCCGGCCCTCACCCCGATGACAGGTGCAGGCGGCCCCGGGCGGGGTTCGGCCGGGCGGCACGGCCGAACCCCCTCGTTCAACTGCACGTACCCCACTGGCAGCTGTGGCGACTCACGGGGATGTTGTGTGCGATGGCCTCGTTGCAGGCGGGGCACCGCCCGTAGGTGTTGTTGACCTTGTCCTGGCAGGCGCATGCCATGATGTTCTCCTTTCCTCGGTTGACATGCGGATCTGTCGGACGAGATCAGCTCAACAGCTTGCGCGGCTCCTGCGGGACCGCGTGCTTGCGTCCCCGGTTCTTGTCAAGCTCCGGAGGGAAGGACGTGACCGACCCCGGGAAGTCGTCAGGCAGCGCGCGAAGGCGTTCAAAGGGCCACCAGAACAACCTGACGGTCGTGGTGGTGGAGGTGCTGGGATCCCCAGCCGAGCGGATCAGTCCCGACGACCTCCACCCTTGATTCCACGGCTCTCAGACGTCGGACTTCTTCCGGGTGAGCACCCAGCGAACGTAGAGGGGAACCACATAGAGCAGCAGCGCGAGGATAGCCAGTCCGCCCGGGGAGAACACATCACCCGGTGAGAGCCATCCGTTCGGGGAAGAGGTGCCGAAAGCACCCCCGGGGCAGATGAACCCTGCGGAGCAGGACCCCATCCAGATGTTCTGGAAAATGTATTGGACCGGGCTGAACCACTGACCGACGATGTGCAAGAAAGCGGCCGCACCCATGATCACAGCCGGCACCCAGGTTCTGTAACCCTTCAGGTTGAGCGCGGGCCAGACCAGGATGATCTCGACCACCGCCACCAATGCCCACCACGAGGCGGTGCTGAGCCACACCTGCCAAGAATCCATCCGACTTGCAAGGAGAGCAGTCGAGGCAAGCACGACGAGGGGCGGGAGAGCGGTGAACTGGAGCATGGCCTCGCGTTTCTTAGCGACACCGTCCGGGACGGGTTCATCTCCGCGACGGGTGTACATCACGACGATGACGTACCCGATCGTCGCGATCAAGCCGACAACAGCAGGCCATTCACGGGGGTGGTCGTCCAGGAGCGTCAACCCCATGGCCCGGAGCGGGGACCAGCCGTCCCGGGACGCGAACGCCCACGGCGAGCTGACGACACCGAGGGTCATGCAGATGAATTGGAGCGTGCTCACCACCTCGGGCACGAAACCGACGCGCCCGGCAGCGGCCGCACACACGATCAACGTAATCAGAAGTGCCACCACATAGACCGACCCGGACCACCAGAAACCCGGATCCTCCGAGAGGTAGTCCTGAAGTGAATTCCCCAGTTGCAGTGTGTACCACAGTTGCCACAGTCCAGCGATTGCGAGAAACGACAGGACCAGTTTCAAGAGGTTCGAGATGCGACGTTTTTGTCTCTGCTCACGTTCGTCCTCACGTTCCTCGGTTTCCTTGTATTGCATCTCCTCCATCGCGACCTCCTCCTCGCGTAGTTTTTTCTCCTTGTCAATGGTTTTCCCGGCCTTGATCTTGTCTGCCCGCATCACCCGGGAATCGGTGGCGATCCGTTCCACCAGGGGGGCCACGTTTGACCTCTGGGTCCCCACCGGACAGCCATTCCTTCGCCTGCGCACAACCCCACCGATACCTGAGAGGTCGGGTCAGCAGGCCTTCCGCGAGGTTGCGGATGCGCTTGTCCTCCAGATTGTCCGGCGGAATCTCCTCGGTGGCGAGAAGGTCACGCAGGCACTTTCCGGAGCGGCAGCCCGCCAGCAAGCCGTCGAACGGGTAACACCCGGCGACGATGATCCCGAACGTCCACCCGTCGCTCTCGGACCGCGACGACGGGCCGCGCAAACGCCGCGGTGCCCTTCGCGGCCCCTGCTGCCGTACCGGAACTTGCTCATCTCTCCTCCTGGGATGTGGCTTCTCCTCCCACGAGTTTGGCCCAGATCTCCCTGTCACGCCGTGCATGCTGGGAAAAACGATGAATTTCACGGTTCGCAACGACGAGGCCCCGCAGCCAGGAGCTCCGCCAGGAAGGGGCGTTCCGGGTCGTGTTCGTCGCCGGGCACCAGGGTGAAGGAGTTGGCGAGGCGACGGCGTTCCGCCACCTGGTGCAGAAATTCCTCCGGGATGGCGGGTTCCTCCTCGTCCAGCAGGTCGCCCGCCGCCAGGGCGAACTCCTCCCGGACGGGCGGCGACGGCAGGGTTTCGCCCGCCTTGGCGCGGGCCACGTCGGCCGCCTCGGGGGCGTCGCCGCAGGTGGCCAGGTAGGCCTCGGTGGCGCTGGCGACCCCCGCTCTCGCCAGCGCCTCTTCCCTCTCGCCCAACTTTCGGATCTCGTCGTGCAGCCGGACAAGGGTGGCGCCCAGGGGAAACAACCAGCAGCGGGCCGCGTCGGTGCCGCCCAGCAGTCCGGCGAACTCGAAGGCCAACGCCCCGAGCTCGGCCCGCAACACATCCTCCGGGATGTCGGTGGGCCGGTGCCGCTCCAGCCAGCAGCCGAGAGCGTAGCGGCTCAACGGGTGCGGCCCCACCACGAGGGGGTCCCAGCCGGTGCGCGACCTGTTGGCCCGCAGGTCCTCGACGACGCGCACCCCGGCGACGAACTCCACCCAGTCCGGGATCCCGGGACCCGAGAACCGGATCAGGGGGGCTAGCCCCAGGTCCTGCGGCGACCACGCGGCGAAACCGCCCGGCAGCTCCACCGCCGCCAGCTGGTCCGCCTTCACGTCCGCGAGGGGTTCGGGGGTGAGCAGGACGCCGTCGTCGTCGCGGGTGATGGTCACAGGAGTCAGGTCGCCGGGCCGTTCGGCCAGTGCCACCCCCAGCAGCTCCCGGCTGGCCGGGGCGGCCTCCCCGGCCGCCTGCGACATCCAGCCGTCGCCGGGTTCGACGCGCCCGGCCAGGGCTTTGAGGTGATCAAGCAGCTCCGGGTCGCCGAGGATGCGCCGGGCGCGGGGTTCGGTGAATCCGTCGGCCAGTTCGTCGAGACCGGCGGCCTCCGCCGGGGCGGGGCGGAACAGTTTCCGGAATAATTCGACGTCGGCGTCGAGGATGTTCTCGTCGGTCATGTCATGGTTCTCTCATTCGGGATGGTGGGTTCGGCAGCGCAGGACGCACGCGAACCGCGGGGGCTGGTGCCGTTGGCCGGGCACGAGCCTCGCGTAGCGGTCCTCGACGCTGTGCAGCATGTCGATCAGTTTGTCAGGGGTGAGGGTCTTGAACCGGTTGTCGGTCCGGCACCGGGAGTGCAGTTCGTCGGTGTCCACCCGGTATCCGGGTTCGACGTTTTCCAGGCAGGCACCTGCCTTCTGGAGCAGTCGCCTGTAATGGGTGGGAAGACTGTTTCTCGGTCCGAAAACCGCGTCGAGCAGGTCGTTCATGTCGCTGGTTCTGGTGACGGCGGAATCGACGGGTGCGAGCGTCACGAACAGGTAGAGGCAGAGCAGGATCTTTCCCCTGCTGTGATTGATGTCGCCCGTGACCTTGCTCTGGCCGGTGGGCTTCGGGAAATGCTTGCGAAGGTCCGGGTCGGGCAGCGAGTGGTTCTGCTTCCGGGCCATCCGCACCCGCGCCAGGTCGGTCCGCCATTCCTTGAGGTCGTCTTGGAAGCTTTCCAGCAGCTTTTTGATGTGTTCGGGAACCGGCATTTCCGGGACCGCGGCGGCCAGCAGCACCTGCACGGCCTCCACCTGGTCGGCGCTCAGGGAACCTTGCCCGCTGCGGCTTCCGAGCACCTCAAGGATCCGGGGCAGCAGGATCGCGGCCAGGGAGGGCAGCGAGGCAATGGCCTGATCCTCCGCGGAGGATCGCCGGCTCTCCATCAGGTGCCGCATGTCGGTCGCGGAGATGCCCTGCCATGCCCCCGAGGAATCCACCTCACCCAGAGAAACTTGGGAGACGTCTTTCTTCCGACCAACCCGACTGATTCCGATATTCTTTTTAACATCCCCCAGAATCTCTTTTCGCTTGTACGAGCAATCAGCTTTGAATTTCACCTCCTCGCACAGCCATAAAACGGCCCGGCCAGTACGTTCATATTCCTCGTCAAGACGTTTCAAGTGATTCTCTGCGACCTCCGCAGCCGCCTCCCCAAGGAGATATTTCTCGGTCTTCGAGATATTCTTTTTCTCGATGGATTCCAGGTAGTTTTCATAATTTCGCTCGACCGCTTTCTTGAGATCTTTCAGCTGTTCGGCGGTCACCGGCCGGGGTCGTTTCAGCTCCGCCACCTGCTCGTTCGGTAATTTCTGGGACTGCATCCCGGGACTCCTCTCGTCCCCCGCCATCCTAGGGACAACGGCCCCGGCCGTGGCCGGTTGGGCCGGATCAATACCGGCCCAACCGGCCACGGGTTCCCTACACGGGGAACGGACGGGGCGGCATGGGGGATCCCTGCGACCCCGCCGGCGTCTCCCCGGGTTCGTGGGGTGCCCTGACCAGGGGCGTCGACGACGGGTCGCCGAGGGCCCTGGCGATGGCGTCGCGGCTGAACGCCTTCAGCGCGCCCTCCCGGGCGTCGACCTGCCGCTGGACCTGCTCGCGCTGCTCGCACAGCTTCTTGAACCTCTCGGCGCGGGTGGCGATGCGTTCGTGGATGGCGACGAGGTCGGCCTCCAGCGGGGCGAGTTCCTGCGACACCTTGCGGCGCTGCTTGTCGTGTTTGCGGAGCTGCCAGCGGGCCGGGTGGAAGATCTTGATCGCGGCCAGGAAGACGCTGATCATGGACACGCAGTAGAGGCCCAGCATCATCGCGGTCGCGGGGATTTCGTCGTGGGTCTGGTTCCCGGCATCCCTGTCGGTTTGGGCGGTGCCGGTCTCCTCCGTGGACAGACCATAGCGCAGGCGGGCCCAGGCCAGCAGGATCCCCAGCACCGCCACCCCGACCAGCGCGAAGACGGCCTGCCCTCTCTTGCCGCTGTTGAGGCAGATGGCGGCGGCGGTGGCGGCCTCCGCCGCGATGGCCCCGAGCATGACCACGATCACCGTCGAAGTGTTCTGATCCAGGTGGAAACCTTTGTTGATGACCGAGCGGGCCAGGGTGGCGTCCACCGAACATCCGATTATCCCGACCACGTACATCACCCAGAAACCGAGCGGGACGTAGAGACCCGGGTGACGGTGCCGCGGGGTCCTGGCGTCCGGGACGCCCGCGGTGTCGACGATGGTTGACATTGTTTTCTCCTTGACTTCGATCCGGTGGGGTGTCAGTGCCTGAGCTGGGCGGGGACGGGCATCTCGCCCGGGCCGTCGTCCTCGTCGCGGTGCGGCTCCACGGCGGCCTCCTCCCGGGCGAGGGGCTGCGGATGGTAGGGCACGACGCGGGTGGGGGTCAGGATGGGGGCGATCCCGACCGGCTGCTGATCCGGGACTGCGACCGCCTCACCGGTCAGCTCCTCGTAGGCCGTGGCGTAGCCCTGCTGGGCGACGGCCAGCCTCCCGCGCCTGTCCTGCACCAGGAAGGAGAGCCGGGTCTGTGCCAGCTTCGCCTGCTCGTGGAAGTAGTCGAGCATCCCGACGGCATCCTCGTGGGCCTGGTCGACCCGTCGGCGCAGCTCGTCCATCTCCTCGTGGATGAGGCGGTCCATGAGGTCCGGCACCAGGCCGTCCAGGCCGCCCCGCTCGGCGTGTTCCTGGATGAGCTGCTGGTAGCGCGCCTCCTGGCCGTCCTGGTCGGGAAGCTCCCAGGCCGCCCGGTTCGGGCCGTAGGAGCTCCACTCGGGGAGACGGACGAAGAAGTCGGTTTCGACCTGCGCGTCGGCGAGGTTCACCCGCGTCGGTTCGGGCAGAGCGCGTTCGTGGAAGCGGGGCGGTTCGGGTCGGCGTCGCAGACCTTTCAGCCACGAGAGGAGGCTCATTGTCGGTTCCTTTCTTCTCTTCCTGGGTTCCAGCGGTTCAGTGGGTGGCGGGCAGGCCGCCGGTGCCGGGGTGGGCGGCGGCCCATTCGGGGATGTCGAGTTCGGGGACCCGCCAGACGACGCCGTCGCGGCGGCGTTCCATGGCACGGACGTAGGTGCCGGCGCGGCGCTGGTGGTGCTCGACCAGCCGGCGGCAGCGTTCCTGGAGAAGAACCCAGTGGGAGGTACGTTCCTGGGTCAGCACCTCGATGCGGGGGGCGAGCTCCAGTAGCTCTGCCTCCGCGGCCTCGCGCCGCCGCCTCAGCCGGTCCATCGCCTGGGTGCGTTCCCGGCGTCGGCGCTGGATGCGTTCCTCGGGGCTGCTGTAGTGCTCCCCGGCGCCCACCACGTCGTCGGTGATCTCCAGCGCCGCGACCCGCCCCTCCGCGTTTGAGGCCTGCTCGATGACGACCTCCGCCCTGTCGTGGCGGGCACGCAGCTCCTGCAGTTCACGGTCGATGACCGCGACGAGGGCCTCGGTGCGGACCCGCTCTTTGGCGATCATCGTGCCGCACTCGCCCCGGAGCCTCCGCAGCCAAGGGGTGTCGGCGACGGGGACGTCACCGGTGTTGGTGGGAGGTTTCGTGCGGTCGGCGCGACCGGCCCGGCGGTCCCAGAACCGGGCCCACCAGGAGTACTTCATGGGCTTTTCCGGTTCCTGCAGGAAGGGTCCCAGCGCCTGGGGGATGTGGGCCTCCTCGGGGGTGGTCTCGGGTGCGCGGGTCATGTCGGTTTCCTTTCGGTCGGGGGTCAGCAGTGGGAGGCGAGTTCGACGATGATCTTGCGGTTCTTCGTCATGAGACTCGGTATCGGGGTGCCGTCGGCCTCCCGGTCCTCGACGCGTCCGGGGTAGTGCGGCCCGAGGCCCCGGACATCGGTGATCTGCCCGGGGGCGACTCCCAGTTCGATGAGCAGGTCGGAAGCGACCCTCGCCCGGGCCAGGGAGAGGGTCTTGCCCTCCTCCGGGTCGCCGGAGCGGATGTCGGCGGTGGTGCCGGAGACGACGGCGGTGCGGGTGGCGTCCGCCCGGAGCCACTCGGCGACCGGCCGCAACGCCTCGCGGGCCTCGGCCGCGTCCACCCACTCGCTCAGCTCCGGCTGGAACCTGGCCTTCGAGGCGCCGTCGAAGGAGATGGCCTCCGGGGAGCAGGGTTTTATCGGGGAGACGGTGGGGTCGGCGGGCGGGGTGATCGTCGGCACCGTGTGGTCGGTTTCAATGGGTTCCCGGGAGGAGGGCTGGTGTTCATCGACGGTGACCGTGGCGCCGCCCGCGGTCAGCACGCCCTTCCAGATGTCGGTGAGCCTGCTGATGCCGCGCGGCGAGAACGGCTGCTGCGGGGCGGCGGTGGCGCCGACCGACTGGAGGATCACGTCGGCCTGCTCGAACCTGTCACCGAAAGTGACGAGCTGGCCGGTTTCCTTCAGGGAAGCGGTGATGCTCTCCGCGTCGCTGTTGAGGATTTCCTCGCGCGCCATGTTGATCGGGCCCTGGGCGTCGAGGCCGCATTCGATGCAGACAAAGGTCGGGCGCCTCATGCCCTCGGAATTCGCCTGCTTGATCGCGACCGTGAAGGCGTCGTAGGAGGCGGCACCGTCGGCGTTCGGGAGCACCGTGATGCCCGCCCTGATGCGGTTCATGACCCGTTTCCGGCTTTCCCGCTGGACATCCGGGTTGACGGTGTCCACCTTCAGGTCGCCGAGGTCGGCGACCTCGGGGGTTCCGTCGGCGGAGACCACAACCACGGGAAGCCCCTGGTCGAGGGCGTCGCCCAGCAGCTGGGACACACCCTTCGACAGGTCGGGTCTGGGCACGTTGGCGTGCGAGTTGGTGATCAGGACGACGCCGTCGGTGGTCAGCGACGGCTTCTCGCCTTCATCGGAGGAACAGGAGACGAGCCCGAACAGGACGCAGATGACGACGCAGGTCGTAAGGAACCGATGGGAGAACGAAATATTCTTCATACTCCCCAGTAGGTCCCCGCGGCGAGGATTTCAGGATTTTCCAAAAACTTCCCATCCCGCCGGGAACCACCCCTCAGAGCCGGTCGAGCCGGGTCACGACTCTTTCCCGAAGCTGGTTGAGCCGGGCCGCGAGGAACGAGCGACCCGAGTCGAAACCACCGGCAGCCGGTAACCAAAACCCCACCCCAGCACCCCGGACACGCACAAGATG
>CAJPNZ010000050.1 GCA_905372155.1 Propionibacteriaceae bacterium | reverse complement strand
ATCCCCTGATTCACCAGTCGATTGGTTTGCTGGCCTTAATACCGGTTTGCTGGGCTTGTTGATGTTTGCTGGCCTCACAGCGCAGGCAAACATGAATAGGCCCAGCAAAACGGAAACAAGGCCAGCAAACCGATGGGTGGAACAGGGCACGGATGCCGTATGTGCCTCCTATACTCCCGTCATGGAGTTCCGATCCCAAGCCCTGGCGGCCCGTGAGGCGAGCCGGCAACTGGCCACCCTGACCCGGGATGAGAAGGACCGTGCCCTGCACGCGATGGCCGACGCCGTGGCGGCCGTCGAGAAGAAGCTGCTGGCGGCCAATGCCGTCGACGTCGATGCGGCGCGGCGATCAGGGACGCCCGAGGCTGTGATCGACCGGCTGCGTCTGGACGGCGACCGGGTGCGGGGAATGGTCGACGGGCTGCGCGACGTGGCGGCGCTGCCCGACCCGGTGGGTGACCTGGTGCGGGGCTGGCGGCTCGGTAATGGTGTCGAGGTGCGGCAGGTGCGGGTGCCCTTCGGGGTGGTGGGGATCATTTATGAGAACCGCCCGAACGTCACGGCGGACGCGGCCGGGTTGTGCCTCAAATCAGGCAACGCGGCCCTGCTGCGCGGTTCCAGTTCGGCCATCGAGTCGAACCGGGTCTGCGTCGAGGCCCTGCGTGAAGGGCTGAGGAACGCCGGGGTGAGCGCCGACGCCGTCGCCCTGGTGGAAGGGGGACGCGAGGTCACGGGAGAGATGATGGCCGCCCGGGGTCTGGTGGATGTACTGATCCCGCGAGGCGGGGCCGGGTTGATCAACGCCGTGGTCGAGGGGGCGAAGGTGCCGGTGATCGAGACCGGCACCGGGAACTGTCACCTCTACGTGGACGCCTCCGCCGACATCGGCAAAGCCGTCGCCGTGCTGCTGAACGCGAAAACCCAGCGACCCAGCGTCTGCAATGCCGTCGAGACGCTGCTGGTGCACCGCGACATCGCCGGTGCCTTCCTTCCCGTCGCGCTCGATGCGCTTCGCGACGCTGGCGTGACGGTCCACGGAACCCCCGATGTGGTGGCGTTCGCCGACGACGTTGTCCCTGCCGGTGAGGACGAGTTCGATGCGGAATACTTGTCGCTGGACCTGGCGTTCAGGATCGTCGCGGACATCGACGAGGCCATCACCCACATCCGCCGCCACACCACCGGTCATTCCGAGACCGTCATCACCGAGTCCCGGGCCGCGGCCGACCGGTTCGTCACCGAGATCGACGCCGCGGCGGTGCTCGTGAACGCCTCCAGCAGGTTCGTCGACGGGGGCCAGTTCGGTTTCGGCGCCGAGATCGGAATCTCCACCCAGAAACTGCACGCGCGGGGCCCGATGGGCCTGGCGGAACTGACCTCGACGAAATACATCGTGAACGGCGACGGCCAGGTGAGGGTCTGAGCCCGCAGGATTCGGCGGCCTGGGAAAATGAGTGGCCACCGCCCGCGCTGGTTGAGCGGATAACATTTCCCGCATGGTTTTGCTGGAAACACCGACCGGGGCCGACGTCTCCGTGCTGGCCCTCGTGATCATGGGGGTGATCCTGGCGCTCGGTGCGCTGGGATGGTGGCTGGGGGTCGGCAGCGGAAAGGGAACGGGGGAGCGATGAGCACCACGGAATTGGCGGTGGCCCGGCAGGGACGGGAACGGCATTACCGGCTCGGGGTGATGGGCGGCACCTTCGACCCGATCCATCACGGGCACCTCGTTGCCGCCAGTGAGGTGGCCGCGAAGTTCTCCCTCGACGAGGTGGTCTTCGTGCCCACGGGGGTGCCCTGGCAGAAAACCCACCGGAACGTGACCCAGGCGGAGGACCGGTACCTGATGACCGTGATAGCCACCGCTTCGAACCCCCGGTTCTCCGTGAGCCGCGTGGACATCGACCGGCCCGGTAACACCTACACCGTCGACACCCTGAGGGATCTTCGTGCGGAGCGCGGCGACGACGTGGATCTGTTCTTCATCACCGGCGCGGACGCAGTGCGGCAGATCCTCACGTGGCGCGGTGCGGAACAGCTGTTCGACCTGGCGCACTTCGTCGGGGTGACCCGTCCGGGGGTTCCCATGACGGAGGACGACCTGGCACATCTGCCATCGGATAAGGTGACGCTGCTGGAGGTCCCGGCCCTGGCTATTTCCTCCACCGACTGCCGTACACGTGTGCAGCGTGCCGAGCCGATCTGGTACCTGGTGCCGGATGGCATCGTGCAGTACATCGTGAAACGCGGTCTCTACCCACATCCTGAGACAGGAGTTCCAGTTGACAACATCTGAGTCCGTGATCACACACGTGACCATTGCCGCGGAGGCGGCAGCCGGGAAACTCGGCACCAACATCGTCGCCTTCGACGTCAGCCAGCAGCTGACCATCACCGACGTGTTCCTGATCATCAGCGCCAGGAACGAACGCCAGGTCGGGGCGGTTGTCGACGCCGTGGAGGAGCAACTCATCAAACAGGCCCAGCTGAAACCGGTGCGCCGCGAGGGTGACCGGGAGAACCGCTGGGTGCTGCTGGACTACATCGATTTCGTGGTGCACGTGCAGCGCACCGAGGAACGCAGCCTCTACAACCTGGAACGGTTGTGGAAGGACTGTCCGCAGATCCCACTCAACGTGCACGAGGTGCCGGTACCACAGGACGACGAAGAGCAGTGACGCACACAAAACTTGTGTTCCTGCGGCACGGCCGCACGGAATGGAACGAGCTCGGAAAACTGCAGGGACAGGCGGATGTCGAACTCGACGAGGTGGGGGAGAAGCAGGCTGAGGAGGCGGCCCGGTTCTTCGAGGGCTGGGATTTCGAGGCCTGCTACACATCCGACCTGAAACGGGCCCTCCGCACCGCCCACAGGGTCGCGGAACCCCACGGGCTCGACGTGGTGCCGGATGCCCGGCTGCGGGAGATCAACGTCGGCAGCTGGAGCGGCATGACCACCGCCGAGGTGGTCCGCGTGTTCCCCGGCTTCATCGACTTCTACACTCACGGGGTCGATTTCCAACGCTCGGCGACGGGCGAAACCCTGGCGGAGATGACCGCCCGGGCCCTGGAGTCGGTGCGGGAGATCGCGGAAAGACACGAGGGACGGCAGGTGCTGATCGTCACTCATGGCCTGCTGCTGTCCAAGGTGGTCAGCACCTTCATGGGCATCGGCGACGTCCTCAGCATCCCGGGCAACATCACCTACTCGCTGGTGATCGGGGGAGAAAAGCCCAGACTCGCCACCTACAACACCCCGGCGAGACAGCTTCCCTGACCCGCGGCTTGCGCACCGCCCGCGACTCCGGTAAGTTCAGGGAGTCGCGAGACACGGGGCTATGGCGCAGTTGGTAGCGCGCTTCCATGGCATGGAAGAGGCCAGGGGTTCGAATCCCCTTAGCTCCACAGATGTTTGAGGAACAAACACTCGTTGGATCAAGTTGTCTGAGTGTCTCGGTGTTCGGTGCGTGGCCCGTGAATCAGTTTCCAGAAACCGATCTATCGATCTGACCCCGTGATCTGATGCCGTGGGCATCCTCCTGTCGGTTCGTTCTAGACCGTCGCCATGGTCCTGCGCCGAGCAGCATGTGCCGTATCATCAACCCCTTCCCTCCCCGGCAAGCACCGTTGCTACGACCTTACGACACTGCTCAATTTAGCTTTGACTAGGGGCTGGACTGGCAGAGACGTTATCCGTGGCAAGTTTCAGCGTGTCTTCTCGCAGCGGGCCTGCTGGAGGGGCGGCCAAGCAGTACAGAAAATGTCAGTGGCCGTTGCGACACTGGTGGCAACTCGAAAACCAAGGAGGAGAGGGCGTGTTTAAAGTCGTGAAAGGTTTGATGGAGTTCCTGAAGGACTGGAAGACGAACAGCGATCTGCTGTACCAGTGGCTCGCGTGTGCTGCAGCCATGCTGACGATCGCCGCCTACATGCGGCATCAGCGGCCGAGTGAGGTTTTGGCGGAGGTGACGCGTGTTTGGGGCCTCGATTCCGCTTCCGCGTGGTTCACAACGGGCCTCCCGCCTGTGCTCGCTCTGCCCAATCAAACTGCCCAGCAAATTGTTCTGTTGATCGCAGAAATTCTGGTGATGGCAATGCTATTTCTTCCCTTTCGTGTGGCTCGGCAGGAAGAGAGGCCTGTCGGGTGGCAAGCGCAGGGCCTGCTGGGGGCGCGAGCTCCGAGCACGATCTGGATACTTCTCATGGTCGCATCACAGCTGGGGTCGCTCGATTGGGTTGTGGCTTCTTTGCTCTCTGTTGCCTCAGCTGTGATTCATTTTCTCGCGACCGCGGCAATCGTTGCTGTATTGCTCTATCTTGCCCTGCGACTCCTTCATATTCAGGATCTTGTGACTTTTGTTTCCAAGAAGTTTGCGCGCATCGTATGTGATGCGACAGGGCTCGCTTTTGTGGTGGCCGCTTCGCTTGGTTTTGCTGTTATTGCGCCCCTTGTCGGGAAGTTCTTTTGGGCGGCTTCCATTGAATCGGATTCATTTTTTGAGGCGAAGTTGCGTCTTGCAAGAGAGGAGAGTGAGCGTAGGCGACCGGTCGGAGCCAAGCCTAGTCCGGCAGGGGAGAGAGATTAGGTCAAATTTGAGTGTGGTGAGGTAAAGCTGCTGTGACGAAAAGGCTGTGAAATGTTCGTTCCGGGCGACTGTTGTCGGACTACTACCGCACGTGTCCGGGCGGGGGATGCCGCATCGACCTGCCCAGCTGCTACCCGCTACTATTCGGGGGTGTGCGCTGGTCACCCCGATGATGGATTCCCCGCGCACGATCGTCGGCGGGAGGAACCGGAGGGAGGCGTCCTGTGACCGGGGCAGAGACCACATCCGGTCTGGCCGTTCTGCGTGCGGGGCAGCGAGTCCGCGGCCTGGTTCCGGGGCAGACGGTCACCGTGATCGCCGTCGAGGTCATGGATCCGACGCTGGTGGAGGTCTTCTACCGGGACGAGTCCGGGGCCAGTGGCGGCCGCATGGTCACGGAGGCTGACGCGGCTGATCTCGAGCCGGTGGGTGATCTCGAATCCGCTCCGGCGTTCGACGGCGACCCGGACGAGTTCCGGCTCGCGGCGGAGGCGTTGCGCATCAAGTACGCCGCCCTGTATGACCCGATGGTCGCGGTCAACAGCTCGGATGTGGACCCGCTGCCGCATCAGATCCGCGCCGTGTACGAGGAACTGCTTCCGCGTCTCCCGCTGCGGTTCCTGCTGGCCGACGACCCGGGCGCCGGGAAAACGATCATGGCCGGCCTCTACATCAAGGAACTGATCCTGCGTTCCGATTGCGAACGGGCGATCGTCGTCGCTCCCGGCGGGTTGGTGGAGCAGTGGCGCGAAGAACTGGCCACCAAGTTCGACCTGCGTTTCGAGGTTTTCAACCGCCAGATGATCGACGACGCCCACGGCCGCAACGTCTTCGCCGACCACAACCGGCTGATTGCGCGAATGGATCAGATCTCCCGCAACGAAGACCTGATGGAACAGCTTTCCGAGGTGAACTGGGACGTCGCCGTGGTCGACGAGGCACACCGCATGTCCGCCCACTATTCATCCTGGGCGGGCGAGGTGTCCGAGACGAAACGTTTCAAACTGGGCAGGCTGCTCTCGGAAACCGCACACAACCTCCTGCTGATGACCGCCACCCCGCACGCGGGAAAAGAAGAGGATTTCCAGCTGTTCATGTCGCTGCTGGACCGGGACCGCTTCGAGGGCCAGTACCGTCAAGGAGTACACCGCACCGACACGAAAGGCCTCATGCGCCGCATGGTCAAGGAGGACCTGCTCACCTTCGAGGGCAAACCGTTGTTCCCGGAACGCCGCGCCTACACGGTGGCCTACGAACTGAGCCCGGCCGAACGGGAACTCTACGATCTCGTCACCGACTACGTGCGCACGGAAATGGGACGCGCCGAATGCATCTCGCAGGCGGGCGACAGGAAACGCGGAAACAACGTCGGATTCGCCCTGACCGTTCTGCAACGCCGCCTCGCCTCCAGCCCGGAAGCGATCCTGCGGTCGCTGGAACGCCGCCAACGCCGCCTCGAAGACAGGCTCCGCGAACTCACCCGCATCCAGGAAACGGCGAACCCTGCAGAGAAGGAACAAACCGCCGCCCGGTTCGACGCGAAACTCCCGTCCCTGTCGATCCACGAATACGAAGACATGGACCTGGAAACAACCGATTCGGAACGCCTCCAATTCGAAACCCAGGTGGAGTACGTGGTGGATCGCGCAACCGCCGCGCAAACCATCCCGGAGCTGCACACCGAGATCACGACCCTTGAGGATCTCATTCGCATCGCATACAAGGTCCGGCGACTGGACGACGACAAGAAATGGGTGCAGCTGCGCACCATTCTCGACGAACAACTACTGGCCGGCGACGGCACCGGGGCGGCGAGGAAAATCATCATCTTCACCGAGCACCGGGACACCCTCGACTACTTGGATCAGAGAATCAGCGCCCAGCTCGGCCGCTCCGACGCGGTGGTTAGGATCCACGGCGGCACCAGCCGCGAGGAACGAATGGCGGCGCGTGAGAAATTCACCCACAACCCCGACACGGTGGTGCTGCTCGCCACGGACGCCGCGGGGGAGGGGCTCAACCTGCAGCGCGCCCACCTGATGGTCAACTACGACCTGCCGTGGAACCCGAACCGGATAGAGCAGCGTTTCGGTCGCATCCACCGCATCGGTCAGCGCGAGGTCTGTCACCTGTGGAACATGGTGGCCAAGGACACCCGCGAAGGCGATGTTTTCACACGGTTGCTCTCGAAGATCGAACAGATGTCGGTGGCATACAACGGAAACCTGTTCAACGTGCTCGGTGATGATGACGCCTTCCAGGAACGGTCCCTGCGCGACCTGCTGATCGAGGCCATCCGGTACGGGGACCGCCCCGAGGTGAAGGCCAAACTGGATCGCATCATCGACGCGGGGGTCAGGGACGGGCTGGACGAGATGCTCGCGGAGAAGGCGCTGCATCCCGAGATGTTCAGCGCACTCGATCTCGACGAGGTACGGGCCAGAATGGAGAAGGCCCGCGAACGCCGCCTCCAGCCCGGCTACATCGCCGCCTTCTTCCTGTCCGCGTTCGAACGCCTGGGCGGGCAGGTCCGCAAACGGGAGAAGGGACGCTACGAAATCACCCGCGTCCCCACCCGGGTCATCGACATCGCGCGCCGCCTGAACCGCTGGGCCCCCGTCGCCGACCAGTACGAACGCATCACCTTCGAACTGCACCTCACCCACCCCGAGGGCCAGCCGCCCGCCACCCTCATCGCCCCGGGCCAGCCACTGCTCCACGCCGTGATCGAGGCGACAATCGAGGACCTGGGGTCGGCACTGCGGCACGGTACCGTCCTGGTCGACAGGCGCAGCCAACAGGCGGAGGTCCCGGCGTTGATGTACACCGTCGAGCAGCGCATCACGAACTCCGCGCCCGGCACCGACACCGTCTCACACCATTTCGACTACCCGATCCTGGAACCGGACGGAACGGTCACGGTCTCTGCGGCACCCCCCTACCTGGATTACGACGCACCCCAGCCAGGAGAGGCCGCCGCCATCACCTCGATCCTGAACGACGAATGGGTGAAGGGAAACCACGAGAAGACCGTGCGCGCCAATTCCTACCGCAGCGGCATGCAACCCCGCATGGAGGAAATCCGTGCCCGGCTCGAAATCGAGGTTGCCCGCACCTGCAAACAAGTCAGGGAGCGGCTGCTTGCGGAGATCAACCACTGGGATCGCGAATACAACCGCCTGGAGGATCTCGAACGCGCAGGCACCATCGGCAGGGTGCGGGCCGAAACCGCCCACGCCAAGGCCCGTCAACTGGAGAAACGCCTCGAACGCAGACTCCACGAACTCGCGCTCCACACCAAACTCGTCGCCGTCTCCGGGGTGATTCGCAGCGCCGCGCTGATCGTGCCGAGCCGCCTCATCGCGGCGGAATCCGGACAGGAGGCGCCGGTCAGGACCCGCGCCACGGAAGAAGTGGAACGCCGGGCGGTGGAAGCGGTGCTGGTCGCGGAGCGTGCCATCGGCAGGAACCCGGTGGAGATGCCCCGAAACAATCCCGGCTACGACATCCGTTCCACAGATGACGAGGGCCGGATCCACTACATCGAGGTCAAGGGCCGGATCGAGGGATCCGACACGTTCGCCATCACGACCAACGAGGTCACCTTCGCCCAGACCCAGGGCGAGAGACACCGCCTGGCGCTCGTCCAGGTCTCACCCGACGGCCCCGAACACGACGAACTGCGCTACGTCACCGACGCCTTCGCGCACCTCGAACCATCCACCACCACACGCTCCTACAACGAGGAATGGCGCGACTACTGGAATAGGGGAGGACCGCCACGATGACCGGCCCGAACCATTCCAGCCAACCCGTAGAAACCGAAGGAAAATCCGTGGCGAACACGCCGAAGAAGAAACTCATCGAGACCTCCCTGCCGCTGGAGGCCATCAATGCCGCATCGGCTCGCGAGAAGTCGATCCGCCACGGACACCCCTCCACCCTGCACCTGTACTGGGCACGCCGACCGCTCGCGACCGCCCGCGCAGTGCTGTTCGCTCAACTCGTCGACGATCCCGCCTCGCGCCCGGAGGAGTTCCCGACCGTTGAGGAACAGGACGCCGAACGCGCCCGGCTGCACGCCCTCATGGAAGAGCTGGTGGTGTGGGAGAACAGCAACGACGAACCGCTGCTGCGCCGGGCACGCGAGGAGATCCGCAAGAGCAACGACGGTGAACTTCCCGCTGTGCTCGACCCCTTCGCGGGCGGCGGATCCATTCCCCTGGAGGCGCAGCGCCTGGGTTTGGAGGCCCACGCCAGCGACCTCAACCCCCTGGCAGTGCTCATCAACAAGGCGCTCATAGAGATACCGCCCAAATTCGCGGGGCAGGAACCCGTGCACCCGGGAGGCAATGAACAAAGCATCTACCAGCGTGCCGAAGGACTTGCGGAAGACGTCCGCTACTACGGCAAATGGATGCGCGACGAGGCATTCCGGCGCATCGGCCACCTGTATCCCAAGGTCAAGGCTCCTGACGGCACCGAACACACTGTGATCGCCTGGATATGGGCCCGCACCGTGAAAAGCCCCAACCCCGCCAACCCCATCGAGGTCCCCTTGGTGAACTCGTGGTGGCTGAGCAAGAAAAAGGGCAAGGAAGCCTGGGTGCGCGCCACCGTGCGGGACGGGCGGGTGTACTACGAGGTGGTGCATAACGCGGACGGACCGGGTGGGTCAGAAGATGGCACAGTGCATCGAGGGAAAGGATTTGCTGTTGGGGACCGCACGGTGATCTCGAATGATCACATTCGGGCGGAGGCGGCCGCTGGGCGTATGGGTTCGGCTCTGATTGCCGTTGTTGCTGAGTCTGATCAAGGTCGTCTATATCTTTCTCCATCTCAATTCCAAGTGGATGCTGCTCGAGCGCTAGTTCCCACCGAGGTTCCAGAGGGTGAAATTCCTTACGATCCGCGTGCAATTACAACCCCAAACTACGGCCTTAAGCAATGGGTTGATCTGTTTACGGATCGGCAGCTTGTAGTGCTTAATATTTTGAGCGATCTTCTGGAAGAAGTCCGGGAATGTGTATTAGCGGACGCCGCGGCTGTAGGTATGGAAGCGACCGCCTTTTTTGAAGGTGCTGCGGGAGCTGCAGCCTATGCAAAAGCTGTGTGCGTTTATCTGGCTCTTGCGGTTAGCAGGCTGACGGGGCGTTCGAGCAATCTCTCAATTTGGCACTCGGGGCGTGAGACTGTAGAGCATGTTTTCCTTCGCCCCGCTATGTCGATGACTTGGACTTTTCCTGAGGCCAACCCTTTTTCGGCTTCTTCTGGGAGCTTCTTGGGGCAAGTGAACTGGGTGACGCGTGCTCTAGAGCGTTTGCCTGCTAACATTCTTGCAACAGATGTAAGCCAATCTAATGCGTCGTCAAGAGAATATGGTTCGTCTGTCATTTCCACTGATCCGCCATATTATGATAATATTGGGTATTCCGATTTGTCGGATTTTTACTACGTTTGGCTCCGTCGAATGTTGTCGAAGATGATTCCAGGATTGTTCGCGACGGTCATGGCGCCTAAGCGGGAAGAGTTGGTGGCTAATCCTTTTAGGCATGGCGGTCAAGCTGGCGCTAAGAGCTTTTTCATCAATGGATTCAACGGCGTGTTTGGTAACATTAGAAAGAATGCTAGCAACAACTATCCAATTACTATCTACTATGCTTATCGCCAGAAAGATAGCGTTAAAGGGGAAGCGGCATCTACAGGCTGGTACACACTGCTAGGTGGCCTTATCGCAAGCGGTTGGATGATTACTGCTACATGGCCAGTCCGAACAGAATCCGCCAAGCGACCTCGTAGCCTCAGCTCAAATGCATTGGCTACTTCTATAGTCTTGGCCTGCCGTCCGCGACCTGTAGATGCTGATTCCATTACCCGCCGGTTGTTCGTTGCTCGGCTCAAGTCCGAGTTGCCGGAGGCCCTGCGGACGCTCATGCAGGGGGCCATCGCCCCTGTTGATCTGGCCCAGGCGGCCATTGGTCCCGGTATTTCGGTGTTCTCCCGGTATGCGCGGGTGCGTGAGGCCGACGGGTCCGACATGTCGGTGAGGGACGCCCTGCTGCTCATCAACGCCACCCTCGACGAGGTGCTGGGGGAGCAGGAATCGGACTTCGACCCCGATACGCGGTTCGCCGTGAAGTGGTACCGCAGCTACGGCTGGGGCACCGAGAGTTCCGGTTTGGCGGATCAGCTGGCTCGCTCCACCGACACATCCATCGGCGCCCTGGAACGCGGCGGTATTTTCGAGGCCAGGGGCGGCAGGGCGCGGCTGCTCTCACCCGAGAACCTCAGCGCCGGTTGGACGCCACAAACCGATGACCGGCTCAGCATCTGGGAGGCTACGGTTCGTCTGGCCGCGGCGATGGCCGATGGTGGGGTGGAGAAGGTCGCCCAGTTGCTGCCCGGGTTGCAGGAGGTGCGGGTGGATCTGGACGCGGTAAAGGAACTCGGCTTCCTGCTCTTCCACGAGGCCGAGAAGAAAAAGGATGCCAAGGACGCGCTCCTGTTCAACAGCCTCGTCAGCGCATGGGGCGACGTGAACGAACAAGCCAGGAAACTCGCCTCGGTGCCCCGCTCCACCCAGGAAGCGTTCGACTTCGAAGATGAGGACTGACTCGTGACCACGCGCAACCACCCAGAACCGGTCCCGAGGCCCGAGACCTCCGCGGGAGCGGATCTCACCCCCATTCACCAAGCGGCGCTGTCCGGGGAGGGCTCCCTGCTGGAACGGGTCTCTGCGCTCATCGAACAGACCCGCGCCGCCGTCGCCACACAGGCCAATGCGGCCCTGACCTTGATGCATTGGCACATCGGGCGGATGATCGACACGGAGATCCTGTGCGAAACCCGCGCTGACTACGCCAAAGAGATTGTTGCTTCACTGGTGCCACAATTGACTCGGAGGTTCGGCCGAGGTTTCACCAGAGCGAACCTGTACCGCATGATCCAGTTCTCCCAGGTCTTCTCTGACGAGGAGATTGTCGTATCACTGTCGCGACAATTGAGCTGGAGCCACATCCTGGCCCTCCTGCCGGTCCGGTCTCCGGAGGCGCGGGCCTACTACATCGACCAGGCCGTCAGCGCGCGGCTGAGCGTCCGGGCGTTGCGGGAACTCATCGGGCGTCACGGCTACGAACGCAAGGAGATCGCCAACGCCCAGGCGCTGGGCGGATCGATGATCCCGGCGGACAGTTTCCGCGATCCCTACTTCTTGGAGTTCCTGGGTTTGCACGACTCCTGGGCGGAGCGGGACCTGGAGGAAGCGATCATCCGGGAGATGGAGGCGTTCCTCCTTGAGGTCGGCAACGGCTGGGCCTTCGTCTCCCGGCAGCAACGGATGACCGTCGACAACGACGACTTCTACCTCGACCTGCTGTTCTTCAGCCGCCCGTTGAGGCGGTTGATAGCCGTCGAACTGAAGATCGGGAAGTTCAAACCGAGTTACAAGGGCCAGATGGACTTCTACCTCAAATGGCTCGACCGGTACGAAAGGCAGCCCGGCGAGGAGGCACCCATCGGCCTCATCCTGTGCACCGAGGCGAGCCGGGAACAGGTGGAGCTGCTGGAGATGCACAAGGACGGCATAGTCGTGGCCGAGTACTGGACCACACTGCCGCCCAAGGAGAAACTCGAGACACGCATCCAGGAGATCTACCGGGACGCCCGACACCAGATCACCCCGGCAACCGAGGACCGAGATGACTGACCACACCCGACACGCAGGCACCACGTCGTAGGAGACACCGATGGCAGTGAACAACCGGGACCGAATCAGCAAGGCCTTCGACCTGCTCTCCGAAGGCCTCCAGGATGTGGTGGACGAGGTGATGACCAAGGCCTACGGATCGTCGCAGTGGCCGACGATGTGGGCCGACGAGGACGCGCGACGCCGGGGGAGTGCCCCGAAGATCCTCGCGAAACACGATGTCCAGGTGCAGCTGCGCGCGATCACCGAACGCGGTTACGAGTTCAGGGACGTGCTGTCCCGGGCGCAGCAGAGTTTCGCCTCGGAGCTGCGGGAGACCCGCAACCAGTGGGCCCACAACGCGCCGTTCAGTTCCGACGACACCGATCGCGCCCTAGACACCATCGTGCGGCTCCTCCAGGCGGTGGGATCGGCTGATTCCGCGGCCGATGTGCGCAAGATGCGCTCCGATCTGCGGCGCACCGTCTACGAGGACCAGACCCGCCAGCAGGTGAAGAGGACGAGAAAGGCATCGCTCAAGCCGGGTGGCGGGCTGAAGCCGTGGCGTGAGGTGATTCATCCGCACGACGACGTGGCGCGCGGCGAGTTCACCGCCTCGGAGTTTGCCGCCGACCTGCACCTGGTGCACACCGGTCAGGCCACCAGCCCCGAGTACGGCGACCCGGGGGAGTTCTTCACCCGCACCTACCTCACCGAGGGGCTGCGGGACCTGCTCAGCCGGGCCCTGCGTCGCATGAGCGGCGACGGCAACGCCAGCCCCGTGGTGAACCTCCAGACCAACTTCGGCGGCGGCAAAACCCACTCGATGCTTGCCCTCTACCACCTGTTCAGCGGCATTCCCGCGCAGGACATGCCCCAGGAGATCCAGGACCTGGTGGCCGGGAACGGAAACCCCTGGCTCGAGAAGCTCGGGGTGAGGCGGGTGGCCCTGGTTGGAACCTATCTGCAGGCCGGCTCCACGCACACCAAACCGGATGGTACGAAGATCCACACCCTGTGGGGGGAGCTTGCCTGGCAGCTGGGCGGGCGGGAGGCCTACGAGATGGTCGCGGATGCGGACCGATCCGGGACCAATCCCGGATCGGCCCTGCGAACGCTGATCCAGAAGCACGCGCCGGCGCTGATCCTGATCGACGAATGGGTGGCCTACGCCAGGCAGCTCGTCACGGACAAGGAGTTGCCGTCGGGTTCCTTCGAGACGCAGTTCACCTTCGCCCAGTCGCTGACCGAGATCGTCCGGTCCGTGCCGGGGGCGATGCTGGTGGTCTCCATTCCGGCTTCGGACACAGGGGCGGCCGGTGCCGGCAGCGATATCGAGGTCGGTGGCGCGAATGGTCAGCTCGCGTTGGAGCGTCTCCAGAACGTGATTCGCCGGGTGGCCGATCAGTGGAGGCCGTCCAGCAAGAACGAGTCGTTCGAGATAGTCCGCCGCCGCCTGTTCCAGCCCGCGGATGCCGAGGCGCTCAGGACGATTGCCGCGGTGGCGCGCAATTTCGTGGGCTTTTACCAGAGCCACGCGGCGCTTTTCCCGCGCGATGCAGCGAAGGTCAGCGACGAGTACGAGAAACGAATCCGCGTCTCCTATCCGCTTCATCCCGAGCTGCTGGATCGGCTCTACGAGGACTGGTCCACGCTGGAACGATTCCAACGCACCCGTGGCGTGCTGAAACTCGTGTCGTCGATAGTCCACGAGCTGTGGAAGTCCGAGGACGCCTCACCGCTCATCCTTCCCGGTAATGTGCCGTTGGATGCGACGACGGTCAACACCGATCTGACCCAGTACCTGGAGGATCAGTGGAAACCGATCATTGATTCCGACATCGACGGGCCCAGTTCCATGGCCCAGCGCATCGACCTGGAGCGTCCGAGCCTGGGGCAGCGGTTCGTCACCCAGCGGCTGGCGCGCGCGATCTTCATGGGTGCGGCTCCGCGCGTCCGGAGCACCCACAGGGGATTGGACAAGCAGTACCTGTGGCTGGGCACCGCGATTCCCGGCGACACGCTGGGTAATTTCGGCAGTGCCCTCGAACTGCTGGCCCAGCGGTCCACCTATTTCTACGAGGAGCAGGGGCATTACTGGTTCGACACGCAGCCGTCGGTGACCAAGACGGCCAATGACTACGCCGAGCGGCTCCGCGAGGATCCCGAGAAGGTGTGGAACGAGATCACCCGTCGCCTGCGCGCGGAGGAAAGGTCCCGCGATGTGTTCGACCGGGTTCACATCTCCCCGGAATCGAGTGCCGATATTCCCGATCTGGAGGATGTGCGTCTGGTCATAGCCCATCCCCGGCATTCCTGGCGCAAACAGGAGAGCCGGGAATCCGAAGCATACCGGTGGGTTCATGACGCCGTCGGGGCCAAGGGCGCCAGCCAACGCATTCACCGCAACACGGTGGTGTTCCTGCTGGCGGACAGGAACCAGCTGGAGGGGCTGGAGGCCGCGACTCGAACCTATCTCGGGTGGAAACAGGTTCAGGCGACCAGTGAACCCCTCAACCTGTCGGTCCAGCAGCGGAAACAGGCAGACGAGCAGGTGGTCAATTTCGACCGGGTGGTCGCAGATCGCATTCGAGGTACCTTCATCTGGATGGTCTACCCCGTGCAACCCGAACCGACGCAACCCTTCGAACTGGAGGCGGAGAAGGTGCCCGATTCCGGTGGTAGGTCATTGGCGGAGCGGGTGTCCTACAAGATGCGGCGCGATGATTTGCTCGTAACCGAGTTCGGGGCGGCAATTCTCGGGTCCACCCTGCGCGAGGAACTCGGCGCCAGGTGGCGTGAAAGCGGTGAGATCAGCGTCGGTGAGTTGTGGGGGTATTTCACCCGCTACATCTACATGCATCGGCTCGTGAAACGCGAGGTGCTCGATGCTGCCATTGAGCGTGCGCTCACCGCCATCCTGGTGGAGAACGAACGCTTCGGAATCGCGGCGGGCAAGGATCCGGAAACCGGACGCTACCGGGGGCTTGTGCTGCCACCCGACCCGAATGCGACGATCCAGGTGACCGACAGCACCCTGCTGGTGGACCCTGCCCGCGCTCAGGAACAACTCGACGCAGACCGCGCCGCCCGGGAAACCGCACCACCTGCTGCAGCCGACAGCCAATCGGAGGGGGGACACGTCGATGTGGTCCGGGTTGCACCGGGCATTGGGGAAGCCGACAGGGCCGGGGTGGATGAAGTGGTCAAGACCGTGGCCGCGCGTTTCTTCGGCTCGGTGAAGATCGACCCCGAACTCTACTCCCGCGACATCGGAAACATCACCCGGGAGATCATCGACCGCCTGGCAGGGGCAGGGGCCAGCCTGGAGATCACCATCGACATCCAAGCGGTGAAAACCGAAGGATTCAACGACACCGAAATCCGAACCATTAGCGAAAACGCGCGAGTCCTCAAATTCGATCCCAGCTCCGGCTTCGAGAAAAGTTGACGTGGGAATGAGGGGAAATATGAAAGGGCAATGTTGTGGTGGCTGAACCTCGAACCGTATATCTTCTGGGTGCCGGGGCGTCGCGGGATGCGGGACTCCCGGTGTCCATGGGATTGACCCAGAGAATTGGAGAACTGATCCAGGAGGACGAGCCTTTCGAGCCTTCGCCATATGGATACGATCCCCCGGTGGGCCCGCTCACTCAGGCATACTATGCAGCGATAGCAAATATTCAAGCGGGAGATGCGTACAAGGGAAGGCCTCCAGGCGGTGTCGACATCGAGAGGCTCTTCACCACCATTCAAATGCTCGCCACCGCGTCCGAGTTGGAGATCGCTCCCTTCGTTCAACAATGGCGAGAACCCTTTCCCTCCAGGAGTGACATGTCGGAATGGGCGCGGTTCGTTGAGGAAGCCTTGAGGTATTCCAGGGCTATGAGGGAGGGTCGGCAAGAGGCTTTCGGCAATTCTGGGCCTCCTGCTCCTTCTGTGAGCGAGACCTATCGTAAATTATGCAAAGTTGTTCACGAGAAGCTCGGGAGCGCCCTGACTCCGGATAGTGAAACTGCACACGATTACTTGACTGGTCTGTTCCGATCAAAACCGATTCGGATCGCCACATTGAACTACGATATTGGTGTAGAAAACGCTTCTGCAAATGCTGGGCTACTGGTGGATACAGGCGTTGAGAAGTGGAAAGGTGGAATGTCTTGGGAGTGGGATGAAAATGCTGATGTGCGACTACTAAAACTTCATGGTTCAATAGACTGGGGTTACCCTTGGGTTGAAGGTGGGGGAGCCCCTGAGGGTGCCCCTAGAATGACCAATAGAGAAGATGATGACTATTTTCTTTATGATGGTTTGGGGCGGGATCTGCAGCCAGTGGGGCTCGTGTTCGGATTGCGAGGAAAACTTCGTCCAGATGGGCCGTTTTTGGCGATGCTTGCAGAATTCTGGAACTGGTTGCTGGAGGTAGATCGTTTGATAGTCGTCGGGTATTCCTTTGGGGATGAACATATAAACACTCTTGTCGAGGACTGGATTGAATCTCGGGAAGGGTCTATCCTGGAAGTCGTTGATCCGGGTGTCCCCAATTCTCGATTTGATTGCAGCGGGTCTACGCCATACTTCATTCGAGCGGCGCTAGAATATAAAAATCATGAATCTACGGGGTGTCCAGGATATCCGCGGGAATGGGGATCGGCTCGTCCGAATTTTGAGTTCCATAGGATGAAAGCGGCTGAATGGATTGAGTCCCGCTCCTAGGGTTTATCCTTGACGTGTGCGGAAAATGTGAAACGTACTCTGTCTGCGCTGCTGGTAGTCTGATGAGTTGAACTTGCTCCTTCTTGAGGAGCGCCACCGTCTACCAGAACCACGACCGCCGAAGGGATACCGAATGACCATTGCCATCGTCCAGGGGGAGGAGGCGGACCTGCCTGAGGTGGCTGGTCTGTTCGCTGCGGCTTTCCACGACGACCCGGTGATCGCGGTGATGATCCCGGGGGAGCGGAACCGGCTGCAGCGTCTGACGAAGGTGTTCCTGTCCGAGTTGCGGACCGGGGCGATGGCGGGAGGGGCCGTCGATTTGGCCCGCCGAGAGGACGACGGCCGCCTGGTCGGTGCTGCGGCATGGGAGTCGCCCGACCGCAAGACCTCCAGTTGGGCGAAGGTGCGTGAGCTGCCTCGGGTGGTCTCGGCGGTGGGGTTGCGTCACCTGCCGCAGACCCTGAGGACTCTCGATGTCTTTGCCAAGAGCCGTCCCGATCACGCCCACTGGTACCTCGTCGACATCGTTGTCGGTGAGGAGGCGCGCGGCCTCGGTATCGGATCGCGGCTGCTGAACCACCGCCTCGAGGTGGTCGACGAGGCCGGTCTGCCCGCATACCTGGAAGCCACCACCCTGGGAAGCCAGCGACTCTACGAGCGCTTCGGCTTCACCGCCAAGGAGTGGTTGCACATGACCGAGTCCGACTATCCCGTGACCATGTACCGCGAGATCCCCGAAGGCTGACCGCTCTGCGGCCTGGTTTCGACTCGATCTGCTCGCTGACGTTCGCAGGTCGGCTCAACCAGCTTCCTTTTCCCGAAGCTGGTTGAGCCGGGTCGCGAGGAACGAGCGGCCCGTGTCGAAACCACCACTGACATCCGGTGGCCAGAACCTGACTTCAGTCCCCAGACACGTGCAAGGGGTTTCGACTCGATCTGCTCGCTGACGTTCGCAGGTCGGCTCAACCAGCTTCGGGGGAGTGCGGCTTGGTTTCGAGTCGACCAGCTTTGGGTAGATGGGATCAGCGGTATTTGTCGTGCAGGTACTCCAACAGCCGCGGATCGTGATGGGTCATGCCCGCGTTCGGTTTGTGTTCGTCCAGGGCGGCGATGTCCGACATCTCGGCCTTGGTCAGTTCGAAGTCGAAGACATCCAGGTTTTCCCGCAGCCGGGCCTCGTGGGTGCTCTTGACCACCAAGGAGATCCCGCGCTGCACCAGCCATCGCAGCATCACCTGCGCCACCGACTTCCCGTGCCGCTCCGCGATCTTCCGCAGCAGCGGGGAGCTGTGGATCTCCGATCTCCCCTGGGCCAGCGGCGCCCACGCCTGGAGGACGGTGCCGTGCTGCCGGGTGATTTCGTGGAGGTCCCCTCGCTGATGGAGAGGATGCACCTCGCACTGGTTGACCGCGGGCGTGACGTCGTTGTGGACGACGAAGTCGAGATAGCGATCCGGCATGAAGTTCGACACCCCGATCGCGCGGACGACCCCCTGCCCGTACAGCTCTTCGAGGGCCCGCCACGCCCCGTAGCAATCGTTGAAGGGCTGGTGCAGCAGATACAGGTCCACGTGGTCCAGCCCCAACCTGCTCAGCGACTTCTCGAAGGCCCGCAACGTGGCGTCGCGGCCGAAGTCGCGGTACCAGACCTTGGTGGTGACGAACAGCTCGTTGCGCGGCAGCCCGGAGGCCGCGATCACCTCACCGACCGCCTCCTCATTGCCGTACAGGGCGGCCGTGTCGATCAGCCGATACCCGGCATCAAGAGCCACCGGCAGCGCGGCGCGCACCTCATCCCCGGTCATCCGGAACACGCCCAAACCCACCATGGGCATCTCCACACCATTGTTGAGGGTGATCGTCTGCATCACGCACCTTCCTGTCGTGGAACTGTCCCACCACTTTAGATGTACGTCATGTGGTGAGCCGGCTCGTGGCCGGGTTCTGGCCACCAAGCGTCAGGGGTGGTTTCGACTCGGACCGCTCGTTCCTCACGGCCCGGCTCAACCCAACCTGGCACCGAGACCAACACTCGTGGTGCGGCTCGTTCCTCACGGCCCGGCTCAACCAGCTTCAGAGGGAAGAGCCGGTCGGCTTTTGAGAAGATCTTTTTGAATGTTGCAGGAACGTGTAGCATCACGATCGTGGCGCCAGGAGTTGGCGACAAGGGGAGGACCGAGAAATCGTGTTCTAGGAGGAACAGATGAACTGTGTCCGGTTTTCCCGTCGTGCCCTTCTCGGGACCGGAGGCCTCGGCCTGGTGGCGTGCTGCGTCGCCGGCTCCCATCCCTCCCCATCAACTTCGGCGATGGCATCTCCGCCCAGTGCGGGTCCGAGCAATCCCTTCGATGCGCTGTACGAGTCAAGCTTCCGGCTCACCCCGCTGTCGGATGATCCGATCAACACCATTGCTCGGCCGGAACGCTCCACCGGTCTGTCCGATGCCCTGATCGACCCCGCCTACGGAACCCGCCTGTACCGCGCGACCGCCGTTGCCGAGGGGGAGGGCGACCGCATGCGGCACGAGTACTCCAGGCGGCAGGCCTTCAACGCCGACAACACCCGCTACCTCGCGCAGGATGGCAAGGGTTTCTGGCACCTCTACGACGCCACCACCTTCGGGTATCTGCACAAGCTCCCGGACCTGGCCGGCGATTGCGAACCCCTCTGGCATCCCGGTGAACCCAACCGGCTCTACTTCACCGAACGCAACGGCGGCATGGTCTGGTGGCTGCTCGACGTGGAGACCGGAACCAAGGAACAGGCTTTCGACTTCACGGGCCGGACCCCGTGGCCCGGGGCCACGTCCTTCTGGACCAAGGGAGAAGGCACCCTCAGCGCCGACGGCAAGGTCCTGGGACTCATGGCCACCTCCTACGACGCGGCCACCCAGCGCAACACCTGTCACGGGCTCCTCGCTCTCGACCTCGAGAACAAAACCGTGATCGGCACCCTGGATGCCTCGGCCTTCCCCGTCCCGGGGGCCTTCCCGGACCACGTCTCAACGGCGCCGAGCGGCACATACGTGGTGCCGTCCTGGCTGGCCGGGGAGGGCGGAACCGTCGCCTACAGCACCGACTTCACACAGTCACGCCAACTTCTCGACGGTTCGGAACACTCCGATCTCGCCCTCGGCCCGGACCGCAGGGACCTCCTGGTGGTCGCCGACTACGGGAAGGGGCAGATCGCGTCCATCGATGTCGCTACCGGCGAGCGCAACGACCTGCACACCCTCTACCCGATTGATGGCGAGGCCTACGCGGTGCACATCAGCGGGCAGGCCTTCGGTGCCCCCGGGTGGGCGGTCATCTCCACCTACGGCGACAGCGCCGGCCACAACTCCCAGACACCTGCTCCCACCATCCGGGCCGAGTACCGGAAGGTGTGGCTGCTGGAACTCACCCCCGGCGGACGGGCACTCAACGTCGCCCACATCCGCGCCGACTGGAACC
>CAJPNZ010000049.1 GCA_905372155.1 Propionibacteriaceae bacterium | reverse complement strand
CCCTTCCCCCCGATGAAACCCCGCTGCCCGGCAGCGGCCCCGTCAAGGAACCACCCATGGCCGCCGAACCTCACTCACCGACGCTGCTTCTCCTGGGGGAGGTGGACCTGGTGGCCTGCGACGGGCCGCGACCGGCCCGGGCCGCCGGGCGCTGCCTCGAATGCTGCGCCTGGCTGCTCTCCAACCCCGGGGCGACCCCCACCCAGATGCGGGAGTCGCTGATGGTCGCCGAGAGCACCAGGCGCTCGAACATGTCCAGGTTGCGCGGCTGGCTGGGCAGGGGCCCGGAGGGGGAGCACCTGCCCGACGCCTACTCCGGGCGCATCCGGCTCGCCGCTTCCGTCTCGAGCGACTGGGAGAGGTTCCAGTCGCTGCTCGCGGGTGGAGTCAATCGGGCCGGCGAAACGTCGCTGGCCGAGGCACTGGCATTGGTCCGGGGAACCCCACTGGGAAGTTTCGAGTTCCAGTGGAGCTGGGCGGAGCAGATGCGCAGCGACATGGTGAGCATGATCGTCGACGCCGCGGCGGTACTGGCGGATCGTTGCACGGCCCGCGAGGAACATGCGCTGGCCGACTGGGCCATCTCCCAGGGGCTCCGCGCCGCCGGGGACGTGGAGCCCCTGGTCGTGCGGCGGATCCGATCGCTCGCCCAGCGCGGCGACCGCGCCGGGGTGGACCGGCAGGTGTTACAGCTCACGCGGGAGGCACGCGCCTCGGGACGGGACCTTGGACCGGATTCGGTGCGCATGATCCAGGAGGCCCTTCAAACCTGCCGCCAAGGGGCCCGCCGCGAACGATCCGGCGTCGGGTGGCCGCCCTGAGCGAGGTCAGATGACTGCTTCGAGCAGGTGAGGCAGGGCAGCCAGCGAGGCGGCGATCACCACCAGTTCGGTGTCCTCGCGGCTCCATACGGCCTTCCTCAACCAGGTTCTGGGCCCCGGGGCCGAGTAGCCGCGCGAGTCCATGGCTATCGTCAACCTTCCGGCCTGCCTGACCGACTCCACCAGCAGCGCGAGACACAGCGCCCCCCACTCGCGCACCTTGCTGACCGGGGAACGGCCCGGACCGACACCGCGGACCCGCCGTGCCCGCGAGATCTCCTGCCACAGTTCCGCGAACCCGTCGAGCCGGCGGAGAGCCGCGACCACCGCCAGGACGGGACGAGACGGCATCCGCAGCAGCCCCCCGAGGTGATCCCCGAGGGCCGTGGGTTCCAGGAACGAGGCGGCCACCACACCGGGCAGCACGATGAACGCCACCCGCAGGGCGGCCACCAGTGCGGGTTCGACGGCGCGGGGATCGGAGAGCAGCCAGTTGGACCAGGCGATGGATGCGATCGCGATACCGGGGGCCACCAGCCGCCCGGGCGGGAACCGGAACCGTAGCAGCACCATTCCCGTGACCACCAGGGCGGCCACCCCGATCGTCAGGGGCAGCAGCCCCCCGGCGGCAACCCCCGAGGCGGTGAGGAGAACCGCCCCGAGCAGCAGGGACAGCGGCCCGGTCCTTTCCAGCAGACCCCCGGATACTGGTCCTCCCCGGGCGACCGGGGAGCCTTCCTCCCCGTCCGTGGGTGGCGAGGGCAGGCGAACCCGTCGGTTTGCGAGGCGTGTCAGCGCGGCGTCGTGGGTGGCGACCATCACCCCGGTTCCGGCTTCCCGGGCCGAGATCAGGACACCCGTCACCGCGGCCCAGGTCAACCGGTCCAACCCCACGGTGGGTTCGTCC
Organism: Propionibacteriaceae bacterium; assembly: GCA_905372155.1. Lineage (GTDB taxonomy): Bacteria > Actinomycetota > Actinomycetes > Propionibacteriales > Propionibacteriaceae > Arachnia. The sequence goes on along the minus strand of CAJPNZ010000049.1, from coordinate 19,087 downwards.
GCCAGGAGAACCCCGGGTACGTGGAGCACCGAGGAGACAACGGCCAGGCGTCGCTGCTCCCCACCCGACAGACTCAACGGATGACGAGCCTCCATGCCGTCGAGCCCCACCGCCGCCAGGAGCCGCCGGGCCCGGGTCTCCACGTCCTCCCGATCCCCTCCCAGCGCCAGGGCCGTGACGGTCAGGGAGGACAGCACGGTGTCCCCCACCACCAGGCCCTCCGCGAACTGCGGGACCCAGCCCGCTCTCGACGCGAGCTGCCGCGAGGTGAGGCGCGCCGGATCGTCACCGCCGATCCTCACCTCCCCCGAGGCCACGGGCAGCGTTCCCAGAAACGCGGCCAGCAGAGTGGACTTGCCCGCTCCGCTGTCGCCGTTGAGAACCACCAGTTCTCCTTGCCGCAGCTCCGCATCGACGTCGTGCAGCACCCGCCGAGGCTCATCATCCCGGGTGTTTCTCAGGGTGAGCGGCGGCCTCCGGTCGACCGTGATTCCCCGGGCCCGGGCCACGACCTCCCCCGTTTCCCGGGACGTGTTCCCTCCGAGGTCGACGGCGACGGGTTCCGGGTCGGGCGCCCCCGGGACCCAGAGCCCCAGTTCGAGAAGGCGGGCGCCCTCGGTTTCCAGGACGTCCCCGAAGGGACCGTCGGCGAGAACGCATCCCGAGTCGATCACCACCAGCCGCTCCACGATCCCGGCCCAGCCGGAGATGTCGTGATCGGCGACGACCAGGGTGGCGCCGGTGCGGGTGACCACGTCGTTCACCGCCTCCCTCAGCCGGGCGGCCGAGGGAGCGTCGAGCATCGCCCCCGGTTCGTCGAGGAGAAGCACGTCGGGTTTCATGGCCAGCGCCCCCGCCAGTGCCAGTCGCTGGGCCTGCCCGCCCGACAGCGCCGCCGTCGAGTGTCCGGTGCGAAAGGGAAAATCAACCAGTTCCAGCGCTTCGGCGACCCGTCCGCGGATCTCCGCGACCGGCAGGCCGAGGCTCTCCGGCCCGAAGGCGACATCACGCCCCACGGTCTCGGCAACGATCGAGTCGAAAGGCTGCTGTCCCACCAGGCCGACGTCACCGCGACCCGCGGCCGCCGGGACTCCCCCAACCGTCACCTCACCCGCGAGCTCCCCCGGGGTGTGATCCTCCAACACCCCGGCGAAGGCCCGAAGCAGGGTGGATTTCCCAGCCCCGCTGACCCCAGCCAGCAGGACCCTCTCCCCCGCCCCGATCTCGAGATCCACATTGTTCAGGAGCGGGTGATCGACACCCAGGGGCTGCCATGTGAGCGCGACCGCCCGCAGCTGGCCCCGCTCAGCCACGCCGGGCCAGGTGTTCCCGGCCTGCGGGGAAGGCGTTCAACGCCCCGGTCGCGGCCATCGCCCTGACCAGGACCCAGCCTCCGAGACCGGAGATCGCAATGCAGGAAACGACGGCGCACCCGAGGGCCACCAGCTTCATGCCGAGGGTGTATTCGCCCTGGTAGACCCACCATTCCCAGCAGCACAGTTCAAGGGCGGCGGAGAGCATACCGGCCAGCATCGCCACCCAGACGCGGAATCCCCGCCACAGGAAGACCGCGAGGATGATCTCGACCCCGAGCGCCTGCAGCGTTCCTGAGACCATCACGTTCAGCCCCCACTGGTTTCCCAGCAACGCCTCGACGGTGGCGGCCACGATCTCGCAGAGCAGGGCCGCTCCGGGGCGGCGCGCCACGAACCCACCCACGACCGCGGGCAGCACCCACACCCCGAGGGTCAGGCTCGCCAGGGGCGGGAAGGCCGTGTTGAGCGCCGCGGACACCGCGGGATACAGCAGCAGGTCCCATCCCCAGAACGCGACGCCCAGCGCTACACCGAGAACGGCGATGGTCACGAGATCCACGGAACGCCACGCGGCGGGTCCTCCCGCCGCCAGTTGTGTCCTCGTCTTCGTCGTCCTGACGGTTCCAGTCATGTCAACTCCTGTGGTTCGCCGGATTGTTCCGGTTTCCTCAGGGAGGTCGCGGCGGGCACAGCCGTCGCGACCGGAGATTCCCGACTCCCTACGCCGGTGCTAACCGGTTCAGGTTCGAGGGTCTGCGGCTCCCCGCACTCTCAGCGCAGCTGCGCTCCCCTGTCGTGTTGAAACGAACTCTAGTTGCTGCGCTTCACCGGCGCATCTCGACCACGACCTCCCGATTGGACGGAACCTCCTATTACGATGGCCCGGTGACGAGAAGGCTGGTGACCTGGATGCTGCTGCTGGCGGCCATCGCCGTCGGCATCGTCGCCACCCCTTCCCGGGCCGACGAGCCCGTCGACGTGAGCATCGAATCCCTCACCCCTCAATTGTTGGACCGCTCACAACCGGACCAGCTCATCACCATCACCGGGACGGTGCGCAACAACACCGACCAGGTCGTTGAAAACGCCAGCGTCCACTTCTGGCGCTCAACCAGGCCGATCACGGAGCACGCCGAACTTGAGCAGGTTCTCACCTCCGGCGCCGCGCAGCCCCAGGGGAGCCGAGTCACGAATTCCAAGGAAAACTACCAGGATCTCGGCGAACTGCCCCCAGGAGTCTCCGTGAAGTTCACGGTGAGCGCGACCGCAGGGGAACTGACCCTGCCCTCGAGGACGGATGCAGTCTACCTGCTCGGGGCGCTGGTCCGATCCAACTCATCCGCCCAAGGTCCCAGGAACGTGGGTCGTGGCAGGGCGTTCGCCGTCGCCGCGAAGAAACCTTTGCAGGTCTCGACCATCGTGAAACTCGCCACCCGCCCGACCCTGCTCGACAACACCGATTTCCAGGACAACTCCCTCGAATCCCGGCTCGTGGGAGAACTGTCCGAGCTGCTGGAGGCAGCCGAGAAACCCGGGACCTACACGCTGCTGGACCCTTCCCTGCTCGTCGAGGCCCAAGTGTTGGCCGGGGAACACACCGTCGCCGGCCAGGCTGCTGCGCCGAGCGAGACCGCCAGCAATTTCGTGAGCCGCATCAACAGTCTGATCGGCACGGGTCGAGTGATGCGGCTGCCGTTCGGAAACCCCGACCTGGCCCGTCTGCACGCCGCCGGGGACCTGTCCGGTTTCGAGGCCGCCCTGGGATGGTCCGAGACCGCGTTGAAGGCCTCGGGACTTGAGGAGGCCATAACCAACGCACCCCTCGTCGCCGACCTGGGCGGGAACGATTCCCAGGATCTGGCATTGACGCTGGCTCTCCACGGCTTCCAGAAGGTCTTCGGAAACACCTTCACGTCCAGCGGCGAGATAAGCACCACGAACCACGACCTCAAGGCCCACGCCCTGCGCATCTCCCCCATGGATCTGCCCGGGATCAGTCCCGGAAACACGTTCACGGGGGCACAGATCTCGGGACGCCGCCTGGCCGAGGGACTGCTGGGGGGGAAACCGACGATCCACATGATCCGAGAGGCCGCGGACATCAGCCGTGCGGAGCTCCTGGCAGGCTCCGAAATCACCGCTCCCCTGCCCGAACCCAGCGGGCAGGCGCGCTACGGGGTACCGAAGGAGCAGATCACCCCGTGGCCCAAGCTACGTTCCCAGGTGCAGGGTATCTTCGACTCCACCCAGCTCCTGGAGGAGTTGACGGGAACCGACCGCGCGGCCCTTAACGCGACCATCGCCGCGCGGGCCTTCAACAGCGCCTTCCAATCCGAACAGGAGGCGATGGATTTCGTCAGCGCAACCCCGAGCGAGAAACTGGCCCCGTCCGCGATCCGGTTGAGTGCCGCCAGCCAGTTCGTGATGGGCTCCGAGACCAACAACTTCCCCGTGACGATCAGCAATCCGCTGCCCGTCACCGTGAAGGTGCGGGTGCAGTTCGTCAGCGACTCCCCCAACCGGATCCGGGTCGCCCCCTCCGAACTGGTGACCCTCGGTCCCGGCGAGCACCGAACGGTGAGCATCTCCCCGTCCACCACGTCCAACGGTGTGGTCACGGTCAGGGCCCAGCTCACAACGGAGCAGGGAACGGCATTCGGTTCGGTGGTGCCGGTGGAGATCACAGCAACCGGGCTTGGGCGAGTCGGCTGGATCATCATCGTCATCTCGGGTGCAGTAGTGGTCGGGGGTACATTCCTGCGTATCAGGGCGGTGCAGAGGGAACGAGCCAGGGAGAGTCGTGAGCAGTAGTGCCGGTAGCGGTGTGAGCAGCAGCCGCAAATTGCTTTCCGCAAGCGCCCTGATGGCAGCGGGAACGCTGGTTTCCCGGGGCCTCGGGATCCTGCGGACAATGCTGGTTGCCTTCATCCTCGGTAACGGAACCAGGCAGGCCGACATCCTGTCGTTGGCGAGCACGATCTCCAACGGCATGTACATCCTGTTCGTGGGTGGCGCGGTCAACACGGTCCTGGTGCCGCAGATCGTGCGCGCCATCCGTCACGACGAGGACGGTGGCGAGGCGTTCACGAACCGGATCATGACCGCTTTCATGCTGGCCATCAGTGTGGTGACCGTTGTCCTGACCCTCCTGGCTCCCCTGATCACGTTCCTCTACTCGTCGGATTCCTGGCGCACCCCAGATCTGGAATCCCAATACGCCTCGATGGTGGCGCTGACCTACTGCACCCTGCCCCAGATCTTCTTCTACGGCGCCTACACGATGCTAGGGCAGGTCCTCAACGCCCGGGACCAGTTCGGACCCATGATGTGGGCGCCGATCGCCAACAACGTCATCTCGATCATCGTGCTGGGCTTCTACCTGGTGATCTGGGGCACCGCCGGGGACCATTCAGGTGCGTTCACCACGGAGCAGATACTGCTGCTGGGCATCGGCTCCACACTGGGGATCGCCAGCCAGGCACTGGTGCTGATCCCGTTCGTGAAGAAGGTGGGGTTCCGGTTCAGGCCGCGTTTCGACCTCCGGGGAGCGGGGCTGGGCAAGACCTTCCAGCTGGCGAAGTGGACCCTGGGTTTCGTGCTCATCAACCAGGCCGTGTTGATGCTGGTGAACCGTCTGGCCACCTCGGCGACGGCCGCCGGATCCGGTGGAGGTTCCAACGTCTACGGGAACGCCAGCCTGATCTGGATGATGCCGCACTCCCTTATCACGGTCTCCCTGGCAACCGCGATGCTGCCCAACGCCTCCCGACTGGCCGCCGAGGAGGATCTCGAGGGCGTTGCGGCCGAGGCTCGCAAGACCGTGCGGCTGTCGTTGATGGCCCTGGTGCCCGCCTCGATGGTTTTCCTGGCGCTCTCCGAGCCCATGGCCACCCTGTTGTTCGGCCACGGTCAGGGCAGCCGCGACGCCAACCTGATCGCCTGGGCTCTTGGAGCCTTCGCCCTGGGCACGGTGCCGTTCACCGTGCAGTTCATCTGCCTGCGCACTTTCTACGCGCTGGAGGACACCCGCACCCCATTCCGGCTGCAGCTCGTGATAGGAGGCGTGAACGCAGGGGGCGCGCTACTGCTGGTGTACCTGATCAACGATCCCTCCTGGACAGCAGCGGCGCTCGCAGGAGCCTATTCCTTGGCCTACCTGGTGGGGGTCCAGCTCAGCTGGCGCCAGCTCAAGCGGAAAATACCCTACCTGAACGGCCGGGATCTCATGATGCACGTCGCCCGCCTGGGCATCGGCGCGGGCAGCGGCGCCTTGGTGGCGTGGTTCCTGTCCAACCTGATCCTGGACGCGCTCCCCGGCGGGATTGTCGGCCCGCTGCTGGCGCTGTGTCTGGGAGGCGGCATCATCGGGGCCAGTTTCCTGGCGGTGGGCAAGGTGCTGAAGGTCCGGGAACTCGCGAGCCTCGGCGACATGATCCGCTCCCGGCTCGGGCGAGGCAAGCCCTCCGCTCCCACCGGGGACGAGAAACCCCAGAAGGAACCGTCCCTGCCACACATCCCAACCATTGGTGCGGAACCCGCCACCGCGGCCGCCCTGGTGGACGACCTCATGCCGACGGGCCTGCACACGATCATCGCCGACGGCACCTTCAACGGCTGGAACGCCGCCCGAATACCGGAGGAGTCCATGGCCGCGGCCCTCGAGCTACCGAGTCTGGTGGGCAATCTCGTCCCGGATCCCGCAGACGTCGATCCGGATTCCACCGATGACCTCCTGGCCACTCGGATAACCCCCGCCGTGCGGAACACCCCGGCTCCCGGAACTCCCGTCTCGCCGGTCGAGACGAGCATGCAGGCGCAGATCATCGGTCCGGACGAGCCTTCCATGTTCGACGGAGTCGACGAGATCACCTCAAGTCAGCGCTTGATGAGCACCGGCGATCTGCTCTCCACGCGATTCCGCATCGAGGAGCTGATCACGGTACGGGACGGAATCGAGACGTGGCGTTCACACGACCTGGTGCTCTCCCGCGATGTCATGGCGCATGTCATCCCAGAGGACAGCCCCCACACCGCCAATCTGCTGCAGGCGGCCCGCAAGGGCGCGATCGCCACCGATTCCCGTTTCCTACGGGTGCTGGACGCGGTCAGTCTGGACAACGACCCTCGCGGGATCGGTGGCTACATCGTTTGTGAGTACGCGCACGGCAGCTCGCTGGCCAACCTGCTGAGACACGGCCCGCTCAGCACACTGGAAGCGGCTTGGGTGGTCCGGGAACTGGCAGACGCCCTCACCTCGCTGCACGGTCAAGGGCTGTTTCATGAACAGCTGACCCCCAACAACGTCGTGATCACGACACTCGGCGCCGTGAAACTGGTCGGTTTCGGGGTCGAGGCCGGGTTCCATCCGAACGCATCCGTGAAGTGGAGCGACCGCGAGGCGGCTGACGTGCGGGGGCTCGCCAGTCTGCTGTACGCGATGTTGGTGCTGCACTGGCCGGGCGGGGACGCCTTGGGTCTTCCCGCCGCCCCGCTCGTTGGCGGCGAGATCGCCCCGATGAGCTCCGTGACCCCCGGCATCTCCCCCGCCCTGGACCGCATCTGTGCAGCTGCCCTGGCAGGACAGGAAATGGCACCGGATCAGCGGATCACGACGGCTTCCCAGTTGGCCTCGGCACTCGCCTCGGTGCTGGGAACGGCGGACGCGGCCCCGGACCTGGAGGCCCGGGTCAGGCAGCCACAGAACCCCATTCCGGCCCACCTGCGACCCACCCCACTGGACTCGATGCCAGCACCCGTGGTTCCCGACTCCATCGCGACGCAGGTGCAGCCGGCGGTGGCCCGGCAGCCCCGCCAGCGGGTGGTGGAGACCAGTGCCGTGGAGGAGGTGAAATCCGCCAAGAACACCTACGAGGGCAGGCCCCTGCTGTGGGTGGTGCTGGTAGCGGCGGTCGCCACCCTCGTGATCTCTTTGATCGTGGTCGCGATCAACAGCATCGGTCCGAGACCCGAGCCCCCCGGGTCCAATTCACCCGCCCCCACGGTCAGCGAGTCGCAGGAGGCGCCGGCCACCGGCGCCGTCATCCCCGTGACCAATATCACCGACTTCGATCCGCGGGCCGACAACGGCAACGGCGAGGAACATCCGGACCAGGTGAACAACGCCATTGACGGCGACCCCGGCACGGGCTGGTCCACCGTGCAGTACCTGAACAACCCCAAGCTGGGTGGTTTGAAACCGGGTGTCGGCCTGGTGCTCGATCTGGGAAAGCCCGTCAAGCTCGGGGAGGTCGAGGTGACCTTCGCCGCGGCAGGTGGGACCGTCGAGCTGCGGGTCCCGGAGAAGGAGGCCACGGACAAGGCCCCCATGGACCGTCAGGCCCAGTGGAGGACGGTGGCCACGGCCGAGGACGCCTCGGAGCAGGCCGTCCTCACACCCACCGAGGAGGTCACCAGCCGTTACGTGCTGGTCTACCTCACCAAGCTGCCGGAGGTCTCGTCGGGCCGTTATGTGGGGACCGTGAACGAGATCGTCGTCAAACAGGGATGAGGGGCGTCGCGGTCGCGGCCCCGAGCCGGTCCGCTACGGTTTGCCCATGACCGACGGTGACCTGGAGATCCATGTGCTGGCCGACTCGACCGGTGAGACGGCGGTGCGGTTGGCCCGGGCCGCCCGCGCCCAGTTCCCGGGTGCGCACTTCGAGATCGTCAGGCACCCCCGGCTGGGAAAACTGGACGCCATGATGAAGGCCCTGGGCACCCTGAGGGAGCGGGCGAACCAGCCGATCGCCGTGTTCTTCACGCTGGTGAACGCCGAGCTGCGGAGCCTGGTGATCAACGCCTGTGAGGATCTCGCGATCCCCTACACCGACCTGATGGGCGACGCCCTGGTCGCCCTGGAGCGGATCTCCGGTCACACCGCCGACGAGGTTCCCATGCGCCCCGTGGGGGTGGAGGCCGACTACTTCGTGCGGATCTCCGCCATGGAGTTCGCGATCCGCAACGACGACGGAGCCATGCCTGCTGCGCTCCGGGAGTGCGACATCTGCCTGATCGGGGCGTCGCGTTCCGGCAAGACCCCGCTGTCGATCTACTTGGGATATCTGGGTTACAGGACGGTCAACGTTCCTCTGGTTCCCGGTATCCGGCCGCCCGAGGAGCTGTTCGGGATCGACCGCTGGCGCATCGTCGGATTGACGATAGACGCCGAGCGGCTGCTGCAGATCAGGTCGCGCCGCGTGCAGGGATTGGGGGGGTTCGGCACCCGCGACGGCTACGCGGATCTGGGACAGATCCTCGACGAGCTGGACGAGGTGGGTGCCATTCAGCGGCGGCTGGGGGCGCCCATCGTCGACACCACCGGCCTCGCCCTGGAAGAAGCCGCGGCGCGGATCATCGACATCGTCGACGAACGCGCCCGGAGGGCGGGCTCCCGTCTCCGCCGACCTGCGGGACAGTTGCGCATCACTCCCTGACCGCACCGCGACCACCGCGCCCTCCTCCTGGCCGCCCTTCGGTCGGACCCGGAGGGGTTGTGGGATGGTCCGGTCAGATGCCCTCGTGGGCGTAGCTTCGGGGATCGTTGATGGGCTCGATGTGCCCGGTGACGTTCATCCGTGGGAACTCGGCGACGATCTCGTCGGAGAGGTCCTCCAAGAAATCGTGACCCTGTTTGACGCTCCAGTCGTCCGGGACGAGCAGGTGGAAGTCCATGAACTGCCGGGTCCCGGAGACCCGGGTGCGCATCTGATGAAAGGCGACCCCGGCCCCGCCCCTGCTGGTGAGTATCGCGCGCAACCTTTTGTTGTCCTCCTCCGGCAGGGACGCGTCCATCAGTCCCTCGGTCGATTCCTTCACCAGGCCGTAGCCGGTGAACAGGATGTTGACACCCACCGCGATGGCAATCACCGGGTCGAGCCATCCCCACCCGCTCACCCACACCAGCACGATCCCCACCAGCACGCCGACCGAGGTCCACACGTCGGTCATCAGGTGTTTGCCGTCGGCCCTGAGTGTGATGGAGTGGTGGCGTTTCCCGGCCCTGATCAGCACGAGCGCCACGGCGCCGTTGAGTACGGAGGCGGCCACGGAGATCATCAATCCGATCCCCACCGATTCGAGGGGCTGCGGAGAGAGAAGCCGCTGGAGCGCGAGAACGACGATGGAGATCGCGGCGACGAAGATCATCACGCCCTCCACGGCCGCCGAGAAGTACTCGGCCTTGGTGTGGCCGAAGTTGTGGTTGGCGTCGGCGGGCCTCGCTGCCACCTTCAGCACGATCAACGCCACGATGGCGGCGACCAGGTTCACCAGGGACTCGGCGGCATCGGCCAACAGCCCGACGGATCCGGTGACCACCCAGGCTCCCGCTTTCAGCAGGATGGTGGCGAGAGCCGTGGCCACGGCCAGCCAGCCGTAGCGGCTCAGGTTCGGGGCTTCGGAGGATCGTTGAGGGTTTGGCGACACACTCTCATGTTCGATGTCTGGCGAGACGGAATCAACCCCCGGAAGGGTCCACTTGCCTACGTCGTCCCGACCAGGGGCGGATGGGGTTCGATCCAGGTGCGGGCGCCATCGGTGACCCAGCGGGTGGCGTGCCCGAGGTGTTCGACCGGCAGGTATCCGGCCCTGAGGTCCGCAACCGACACCGGTGACGCCCCGGTCAGGTCCGCGACCTCCGGGATCAGGTCGGTGATCACGGCTGCCAAAGGCATGGCCAGGCTCTTCCGGTTGGCCACCAGCGTCGCCAGCACCTCATCATCCATCCCCCGAGTCACCATCACGAGTGGCCGGTACAGGGCGATGGGGATCATCAACTCCCGTATGGTCACCCCTGTGCCCTCGATGACGAGCACGTGTGCGTCCTCGAGGTCAAGGCGACCGTTCACGTCGGCGAACCCGGGATCGGCGAGTCCGATCTCCAGCCGTTCGCCTCTCGGTTCGGTCCTGAGGACCGGGCGCCGGACTCCCGGAGCGGGTAGGCCGTCGATCTCCGACTGGGTCAGATACCCGGGATTCCCCTCGCCCGAGCCTCGCACGGGCTCCCCCTCCGTCCGGCGTCGGCGTCTCACATCCAACCAGACGGCCAGAATCAGCAACAGCACTCCGATCACCAGCACCCACAGCAATCCGCCCAGTTCACCCATGCCCCCAAGACTGCCATGTGGACCGAGCAGAGGCAGTGTGGCTAAACTGTGTCCGCCCCTATAGCTCAGCTGGCAGAGCAGTGGACTTTTAATCCATGGGTCGCGGGTTCGATCCCCGCTGGGGGCACGAGGGGGCCGCCGTGATCCCGGAGTCCCGCGGACGCGACGGGCGGATATCCAGCAGGTCCTGCCTGCGTGACGCGTTGCGGCAGGGTCTTTCTAAGGTCGATCTGCGACAGCTCGGATGCTGCGAACAAGTCATCAGGGGTCCACGACACCTCGCCCCGTAACTTGCGTCATGCTCTTCCGTGGCCGCCGCCTGATTAGCCCACGCACTTGGCCTCGGCACCGGTTCTCGGACCGTCAATGAGCCGCCTGTCGCGCCACGGACGGTTCACCGCGACGATATCCCCGGGAATCCCGGGGTCGGCCCGAATTTCCTGGTGCGCAGCCTGAGGATGCCGAACCCCCATGCCGCCAGGGAGCACAGCACCATGGTGACGGCGAAGTGCCCGAGCCCGTTGGACAGGCTGTTGGCGGTGGGCGCGTCGAGGGCGTAGCCGGTCAACTCGCAGGTGGACCACAAAGGCATGAGCCCGGCGTAGGAGCTGTCGGGATCGACGAGCAGCTGGACGGCCATCAGGGCCAGCAGCACGACCTCTCCCCCGCCGCGGTTCGCCCTGAGCGCCCGAGTTTCGGCCACGTGAAGCTGACCAGGGTGGCGGCGTAGGCGACGGCCGGTCCGTACGGTTCCTGCGGGTCGCGGCTCGCATCCCGGGCCTCCTCAGCCGCGCCACGGGCCAGTCCGTCCGCCTCGGCGCGACCCAGACCGGCTTCGACGAGCTGTCCGGCCAGCGTCCGTTCCCATTCCCCGGTCATCGGGTTGGCTCCTCGCTGCCGGCATCCGCCGTCGCCTCGGAGACGACCCGTTCGACGGCGTCACGGAAACTCTGCCACTCTCCCCGGCGTCGCGACGCCTCCTTCGCCCCGAGGGGTGTCAGCTCGTAGTACTTGCGCACCGGGCCCAGCGTGCTCGGCACCCGGGTCGCCCGAACGAATCCCCGTCCCTCCAGGCGCAGCAGGGCCGGATAAGCGTCCCGCCGGGAATCTCCCCGAATCCCGCCTCGGCGAGGCCTGCGGCCAGCCCGCGCCCGTACTCGCTCCCCCGGGCGAGGATGCCGAGCAGGCAAAGGTCGAGGAAACCGCGGATCCACTGTTCTCGGAAGCCATCGAACATGGTTGTCAGCCCAACTAGCTACCAGTAAGTAAGCAAACCTAACTACCGGGTTCTCTGCACCTCATTCTTCACGCTCCGGGGCAAACTGACCCAGCCAGTTCAGCATCGTCCGCAGAGCGAGGCCCAGGTTCCCGAGCTGGCAGTGATTGCCGGCCGATTCAGCCGGGGTGAAGATTCGGGTGGTCAGGGAACGCACCCCGGTAAGGGTGGCCATCTGCTCGTGAAGGTGTTCGATCGGGACGTAGTGATCGGTGGTTCCGGCCATGAGCAGCACGTCCTGGGTCAGGCGATGGCTGTAGCGAGCGGTCCGGAACCGGAGGGTGGCGCGGATGAAGTCGAAAGGATCTTCTGCCCCCATGACCAGCTTCCCCTGCTGGACCCCCCAGCCGACCAACGGATCCCTTGCGGCGATCCTGTTCATCACCGAATTGACAGCCCGTCTGCCGATGCCCAGCGGGACCATCCGCCGAAGCAGTTCCCTTACCGGGGCAGGTGCGACCCCGGTGAGGGAGCCGAAGAGGTCGGGCAGCACGTCGAAACAGATGACCCGCGTGATCCTCGGTTCGAAGGCGGCGGCCCGCACCGCCAGCCCACCGCCGAGGGAGCAGCCGAGGACGGTCACGTCGTCGAGCCCGAAAAGATCCAGGACGGCCGCAGTCGGACGCTCCCACTCGGGGATCATCGGGGCCCGGCTGGTCTCCAGCACTTCCCCTTGCCCCGGACCGTCGAAGGCGATGACCTCGAATCCCGCGTCGCGCAGGACCAGCATCGGGCGGGTGAACTCCTCCAGGTAACCGTCGAAACCGTTCATCAGCACGACGGCACCCCGGCTCCTTCCTTCGGGGGTGAATCGGAGGGCGGGAAGCTCGATGCCGCCGAACGGAACCACGTCCCGGGTTTCTGGCCCGATGCCGTACCAGGCATCGGAAAGATCACGGAACCGCTTCCACCAGTCATGCCGACGGGGGTCCGATGCGGGGGTCACGAACGCGGCACCCCGATAGCACATGGCGGCCCGCAGGAGTTCCCCGTCCTTCTCCGCCCGCTCAGCCAGGGGAATGAGTCCGGCGACCAGGGACGCGAAATCACGAATTCCCGGCGCTGCCTTCCGGAGCTGGGCAAGTAGCACCGGGTCGCCGGAGAAGTGGTAGAGACGGTTGAGCTGGAAGTTGATGCTCCGCTCGGGGTGGATCTGCTCGAAGCCGATCGGGAAATCGTTCACGGTCCAGGTGTGTCGCACGGGTCGTCCCTTCTCAAACAAAAACGATGGTTTTATTTAAAGGTATGCGGGCGCACGTCATGGAACAAACACGACCTCGACCCCCGGGGCGTGTGACAGGGTGGAGGTATGCCCCGTGTGACCCAGGCCTTCCGCGACCGGCAGCGGGCGCGCATCTGCGTCGCGGCCGCCCGCTGCTTCGCCCGCGTCGGTTTCCACGCGACGTCGATGGACGACGTCATCGGCGAGACCGGCATGTCCTCCGCGACGGTGTACCGCCACTTCCCCGGCGGCAAGCAGGAGATCATCCGCGAGGTGCGCACCCTGAGGATCGGGCGGCTGGTGGAACACCTCGACCGGCTGGTCAGGACCACGCCCCTCCCGGGGGTGGCCGAGGCGTTCGCCTCGGTTCTGGGAATCCTGCACGACAGCGAGACCGGCACTGACTTCAACACCACCGCGAGGATCGCCGTAAACGCCTGGTCGGAGATGCCACGCGACCCCGGACTGCGCGAGGAGATGCGGAACCATTACCTCATCATCAGGACCCACCTGCTGGCCCTGGCGACCCGCTGGTCACAGGAGGGAACCGTCAGCTGCGCCCCCGGCGTGACCGCCGAGATCTTCCTGCGCACGACACTGGGATTGCTCGCGGAGGAGGCCATCTTCGGAGGCGTCGACACATCGGGCGCCGGGGACAGACTGCAACACGTACTGGAGACGCTTCCACCCGACGACCCCACCCCGCCGCGGTGAAACGATCTCGTGCGACACCATCGGCCAGGCCCGCCCTGGACCGAGACCTTGAATTCGGCTCAGGCCGGCTCAGAGAAGACCGGTTTGAGCGAGGGCGTGAATCTTGGTGACACCCGAGCCGGTTTCAGCAGCAAAGCACCACCGTCCAACTCGATGACCTTGAACGCGCGCTCCTTGGGACCGAACGCCGCCCGCCACCTGCTGTCAGTGACCACCAATGAACTCATGCCCTCAAGGGCACAACCCTCACACCCTCGGGAACCTAGTGCCGCCATTCCCATAGGACGTGCCCGCTCGCGTTCTTGATGACGAGCGAGGGGGTCCCGGCGATGTCGATCGCGACATCCAGGTGGTTGCTTCCGTCTCTCGCGGCTGCGCGGTAGGTGTAGCGGGTGTTCTCCAGGTGCAGGGGCGTCGTGGTGGCGGTGACGAGCCAGGGATTGCGGCGCCGCAGCCCGATGAGGTCCTGGTGGGCGCGATGGACGTTCTGGCCCCAATCGGCCAGCTCCGAGGGGGTGTCGGGGAAGGCCGGCCGGATGGCGTCGTCCCCGCCGGTCCGCTCTTCCTTGATGCCGGTGAATCCCTGCTCGTCGCCGTAGTAGATCGAGGGAATCCCCCCGAGGGTGAGCAGAATCGCCAGGGCCATGACCGCCCCGTCGGACCCGATGACGCTGGCGATGCGGGTCACGTCGTGGTTGCCGATGAAGGTGTTCGGCGTGAAGTGGGCGAGGAAGCCGTTGTGGCGGTTCAGCGCCCAGTCCAGTTCGAAGAAGTTGCGGTCCTTGATGCTGGACCAGATGGCCTTCCACAGTTCGTACTGGGTGGTCGCATCGACGCCGGAGGATGCGACGAACCGGGAGTGGTCGCCGTGGATCACCTCCCCGAGGCACCAGGCATTCGGATGGCGGTCCCGGACGGCGGGAAGGACGCGCGCCCAGAAGCCCGTGTCCACGGAATAGGCGGCGTCGAGCCGCCACCCGTCGATTCCCCGGGCGAGCCAGTGCTCCATGACAGCGGTCACGTACTGGACGGCCCGCTCGGAGGCATGGTTGAGACGAACCAGCGAGGCGTGTCCCTCGAAAACGCGCGGGGCAGGACCGCCGGGCGCGCTCCAGTCGATGTCGAACAGATCGGCGGTTAGCCCGCCCGGACCCTCGTCGAGGGCGCGGATCACGTCGGGATGCTGCGCACCGACGTGACTGAAAACCCCGTCCAGCAGGAGCCGCAGCCCGCGCTGCGAGCAGGCGGCCACGAGCGCGTCGAAGTCCTCCTCGCCTCCCAGGCGGGGGTCGATGCGGAACTGGTCGACCGTGTCGTAGCCGTGGGTCTGGGACGCGAAGATCGGCCCCAGCAGCAACCCGGACGTTCCCAGCTCGATGGCGTAGTCCAGCCAGCCCATCAGCCTGCGCAGGCGCGGGGCCGACGTCGGTTCCGGGTCCCGGATCGGCGCTCCGCAGAACCCGAGTGGGTAGACCTGCCACCAGATCGCGTGCTCCACCCAATCCATCACAACCTCCTATTGAACTACATTCACTAGCGTTTAATGACCGTAGTTCACTAGCGGTAGGATGGCAACATGGCACGGACCGATCGCAGGCCTCGCCGCAGGCTCGACCCCGATTCGCGCCGCGCCGCGATCCTGGAGGCCGCGGCGGCGGCGTTCGCCGCCCATCCCTACGCAGAGGTCACCATCTCCTCCATCGCGGCGGAGGCGTGCTCCTCGAACGCGCTGGTCTACCGCTATTTCGCGAACAAGGAGGACCTCTACGCGGAAGTCGTGCGGGTGGCCATCGCCGACCTCCTCAGCAGACAGGCGGAGGCGCTCGATGCTCTTCCCGACGGGGTACCGGTGCGCGACCGCATCCGGGCCGCCACCATGGTCTACCTGGACCACATCGCCACGCATCCCGACGCCTGGGCCATGCCCATGCGCCGGCCCGGGGGAGAACCGGCCGCGGTCGCCGAGTTACGGGCCCGGACCCGCTGCGACTACGTGAAGCGTCTCCAGGATCTTCTGGTCCCCAGCACCCAGGCGCGTCACGACTACGCCCTTTGGGGCTATTTCGGTTTCATCGACGCGGCCGCCCTGCGATGGGTCGGCAAGGGCTGCCCGGAGGAGGACCGGTGGGCCCTCATCGACGCCGCTCTCGGCGCCCTGGAGGGAGCTCTCGGCGACTGGGCCGCTTGATCCCGGTCCTAGTCCTCCAGCAGGTCGTGGACCACGACCGAGAACTCTCCCCTGCCGATCGCCTCCGTCAACGCGTCGACCTCCGGGGTCAGGACCCGGTCCTGATCCAGCGGCGTGACCCGCGTCCGGAGCTGCTCGTGGATGAGCGCCGATCCCGTTCCCAGCGGCAGTCCCCGCATTCGCTCCTCCAGCAGGTGAATGCCCTGCCCGCTGATGACGAACAGGACCGCCAGGAGCTGGTCGAAGCGACGGCTGTTGGCCCGCAGACCGTTGACCGCGGCCATCGCCATGGTGTGGAAATCCTCCTGGCCGCCCTTGAGGGGGAAGGACAGGGCCCCGACGGGGTTCGCGAGCAGCTGGATCTCGGGGATCAGGGCGGCCGCGCTGGTGTGCAGCAGAAGCATGCCGGAATTGATCCCGACCTCCCCTCCGCTCAGTCCGGCAGGAAGTCCGTGGCTCCAGCCGTCGTGCAGCAGCCGTGCCGCCAGGTCCTTGGTCAGCACCGCCAGCCGCGCCAGGCAGCTGTTCACCGACTGCGCCGCGTGCCCCAGCACCGTCGCATCCCAGTTGCCGCCGGAGAGGAACTCGTGGCCCTCGCCCGTGTAGTTGGGGATCAGCAGCGGATTGCAGGTCGACGAATTGGCCTCGCGGGTGACGTCCTCCCGGGCCCGTTCCAGTTCCCGCAGGATGATGCCGATCTGGTGCGGCACCGACCGGACCGAGGTTGAATCCTGGATGCGCGGAGCGGTCTCGCCCGCGCGGCACCTGCCCTCGTTCGTCGTCCACTGGCTGTCACCGATGAGTCGCAGGATCAGGTCGTTGGCCTGCATCTCCCAGGGCATGTGGCGTTCGGCGTGGATCCGCGGGTCGAAGGCGTTTCGTTCCACCCGCGCCGCCTCACAGAACAGCGCGAACGCACCCAGGAAGGTCTCGACCTGCCGGTAGACCTCCTCGACGGCCAACGCCAGGTGGGCCGTCAGCACCGCCGACCCCGAGATCAGCGCGATCGCCTCCCCCGGGGCCAGTTGGAACTCGACGTCTCGTCCCATGGCCGCCCACGCCTGCGGCGCGCAGCGTTCCTCGCCGTCGTCGCCTCGCACCCTTCCCGCGACGTCCCCGGTCAGCGCGAGCCCGGCGGCCGCCATGGGCTGGAGGTCTCCGGTGCCCATCGAACCGGTGCCGGGCATCACCGGTACGAGCCCCAGGTTGACGGCGTCGTTCATCCGCTCGACCAGTTCGGGGCGGGCCCCGGAGGTGCCCCTGGCGAGGCAGTTCGCGCGGATGATCAGGGCCAGTCGCGACACCCGGCGCGGCAGCGCCTCACCCAGGCCGGTGCTGTGCGAACGCAGCACATTGACCTGGAACCGGAGTTGTTCCTCGGGTTCCAGCCGCCGGTCCTTGAACGGCCCGAGCGCCTGGTTCCAGCCGTAGGCCCTCATCCCGGGGTTCGACTCCAGGATCTCCAGCCCCGCCTCCCGGGCGCGCAGCATCTGGCCGCGGGAGACGGGATCCAGTGCGACCTCCACGCGTTCGGCCTTCAGGGCCGAGGCCAGGTCACGCCAGGTCAGGGAGGCGCCGTTGAGGGTCAGCCGGAGCGATCCGTTCCCGGTCCGGGGCCGTTCCTCGGAGTTCTCATGCCTGTGCACGGGTTCCGCCATCCGGGGTTTCCCGGCGTTCCGGGAGGTATTTCAGGAACTCGATGCCCATGATGTCCTCGCACTCCCCGACGGCGACGCGGTCCACCGCCGACGACGACAGCGGCAGTTTCGTGGCGTCCACCTTCACCAGGGCCACATCACACCCCTCGGCGGCGTCCTTCACGGCCAACGGCAGCCCGTTGTCCTTCCGGAGGATGAAGATGGTGTCCGGGTAGGTGGCCACACGTCCGGAGGGGCCGTCGATGGCCATGTATTCGTTGAGGTAGGGGACGGCGTGTTCGCCGATCCGGAAGGTGCCGTGGTCCCAGCCTCCCCTGGTGACCAGGTCGACCTCGTGGGTGAGCGGCCCCCCGTCGACGATCTCGCCGCCGAGGAAATCCACCACCGTCCCGGTGACGCGTTTCCCTGCCCGGGACCTGCCCGCCCCGGCCTCCTCCATGGCCCTGCCCAGGTCGAGGGCCAGGGAGATCACGCCCAGCGCGGCGTGTTCCTTCACCCAGCCCAGTTCGACGGGGTTGCGGGCCGAGGCGATGAATCCCCCGGAGCGCACCGAGATGTCGCGCAGCACGTCGTCGCAGGTGTCGACGCGGCCGATGTTGATGCTCAGGAGGTGCCCGTGGCGGGCCCGGTTGCCGCCGGAGACCACCTGGATGGTTTCGTATCCCTCTCGGGTGGTGAGCCCGAGGGAGCCGAGTTTCCCGGTGGGGTGGGCGCGCACGTCGCCGGCCGCGTCCAGGACCTTCACGCCGAGCGCCGACGACTGGATCCAGCCGTTGAGGGTGGTGGAGTAGCCGTTCTGCCCGGTGATGACGGCGGCGATGGGGTGGGGGGACAGTTCGATCAGTTTCCGCAGCGCGTCGACGTAGTCGATGGGCCGGATCTCCCAGTCGGGGGCGGCCGGGGCGCCGATCGCGGTGACGGTGGCCACCCAGGAGTCCTCCGGCAGCTCGTCGACGCCGGCCAGCACGGGACGGTTGAGGGTGGTGGCCATCCGTCCCATCAGTTCGCCGTGGTCCTGCCAGCCCCCGCCGCCGCAGGCGAAGACGCCCCCGCCGAGAACGGCCCAGCGGGCGTCATCCATGGTCAGCTCACGCATGTCGGTTTCCTTCCGGGTCGGTCCGGGTCAGTTCCGGATCAGGTTG
Organism: Propionibacteriaceae bacterium; assembly: GCA_905372155.1. GTDB lineage: Bacteria > Actinomycetota > Actinomycetes > Propionibacteriales > Propionibacteriaceae > Arachnia. The sequence continues at coordinate 467 of CAJPNZ010000049.1, read as the reverse complement.
AGGGGTGCGCCGTGCGCGCCGGGTTCGTGGGATCGTTGCACCGCGTCGAGGGCGTCCTCGTAGCCCGCGGTGGCGTGGCGGATGACCCCGAGTCCGGAGTCGAGGTCGAGGGCCTGGCGCAGCCTGGTGGCCGCTGCCCCGGTGCCGTCGGCGACTACGGTGACCCCCGCCGACTGCATCCACCCGGAGTAGCCGCCTCCCCCGGAGTGCACCGCCACCAGGTCGGCCCCGCCGGCGGCCAGCAGCATGGCGTCGAGGATGGGCCAGTCCGTCACGCCGTCGGAGTCGTCGCGCATGCCCTCGGTGCCGATCCTGGGGTGGGTCATGCCGGCCGCATCCAGGTGGTCGCGGCTGAAGGCGACCGGTGCGCTGATCCGTCCGTCGGCGACGGCCTCGTTGACGGCGAGGGCCAGGGCCGAGCGTTCCCCGTATCCGAGCCAGCAGGACCGGGCGGGCAGGCCCTGGGC
>CAJPNZ010000048.1 GCA_905372155.1 Propionibacteriaceae bacterium | reverse complement strand
CGACCCGACCCAGGGTTTCCGGCAGGGCAACGACATCGGCACCCAGTACCGGTCCGCCATCTTCCCGGTCGACGCCACCCAGCACGCGGCCGCCGTCGCCTCCCGCGACGCCTTCCAGGCCCGCATGACCGAGGCCGGATTCGGCGAGATCACCACCGAGATCACCGACGGCGCCATCTTCTACCACGCGGAGGAGGAGCACCAGCAGTACCTACACAAGAATCCGGGAGGCTATTGCCCGAACCACGCCACCGGGGTCGCGTGCGGATGACTGTCTTCGACTCAAAGGATGATCCGGATCAGGACTTGGGTATTATGATCCGATCCAGCGTTGACCCTAGAATGAACCGGTGAATCTGCGCCACGTCATCGTCATCGCGATGGTCGTGCTGCTCGCAGGTTGCGCATCCACCTCGGATCCCGAACCCTCACCGACCTCATCCGTCGGCGCCTCCGCGAGCGCAACCCCGGAGGCAGGCGCGTCCCCGTCGCCGACGGTGGCCTTCCCGGTGCCGATGAGCATCACCCAGGACCTGACCGCGGGCGGTGCGAAACAGATCGTGCGACGCATGATGGAGATTACGAGCAACCGCCCCGCGCTGAAACTCGACGTTTCCGCATCCGAGGTGACCCTCACCGTGCTGGACACGACCCAGAAGCCGTTCACCCTGCGCTGGCGCGCCAACCAGATCACCCCCGCGGATTCCGACATCCAGTACCTCGGTCAGACCACCTTCCGCCCAACCGATTACCCGCTCGGGAACATCAGCGAATTGTTCGACACCGCCACCCGCATGGGGGCCACAGGAGCGGAGAAGGTCCTGCAGATCGTTGAGCAACGCTCCGGCGAGGTCTACCTCACCGTCACCACCACCCCCGAGACGAAAACCGTGTTCTTCGAGAAGGACGGCACCGCGGTGCGCAACCTCGGCTACACAACCGTGGCGGACCTGACCGACGGCCTGGCCGCCGTCATCGCTGGAAGCCGCGCCGCCACACAGATCGGGTTCGGTCCCAACACCGGGTATTGGATCGACCTGCCGGCGAACAACGGCATCACCGAACGGCGCATCCGCTCCGCCGCCCTGCCCGTGTACACGACCAGGCTCAAGGAGACGTCCTCCCTCACCCCCTTCGATCCGACCCAGCTCGACGCTCTGGTGTTGGCGCGCTCGATCCAGAAGTTCAATCCCGGCTCCAGGGCGGAGTGCAAAATCGAGGTGGACAACCGCTACAGGCGCAAAACACCGATCATCCGCTACGACTGCGGGGGCAGGGTGCATTTCACAGACCCCGACGGCACCGAGTACACCGAGGACCAGCTGAGACAGTGAAGGTTCCAGGACCCGGCCCGGCCAGCACGCGAGCGCTCCTCCCCGAAGCCGGTTGAGCCGGGCCGCGACGAAGAAACAGCCCGAACCGAAACCACCTCGAACAAGGGCACCATGGTTTCGACACGCCCCACTCGCTGACGCTCGTGGGGATCGGCTCAACCAACCTCCAGACGGGGGTTCGACACGACCGGTTCAGCCAACCGTGGGGACGGGTTCCCTCAGCCGAGCAGCCCCATGCGTTCGGCCTCGGCGCGCAGCGACTCGCGGGCCTCCGGTCTGGCCGCCTCGATCAGGCCCAGCGCCTGGTCGCGCTGGGAGGCCCCGAAGACGCGGGCGGTGTTTTGTTCCGTGACCACCCAGGATGGTTGCAGCGACGTCGTGGGTTCCGTCAGCTTGGGCACGATGGTGGAGCGGTTGGCCTTCGGATGCCACGACTTCAACGCGATGATCGCCTGCCCGCCCGGGGATTGCAGGGCCCCGACGATGAAATCGGCCTGCCCTCCGGTGCCGGAGATGATGCGGTCGTTGACGCGGGTGGCGTTGACGGCCCCGAACAGGTCGACCTGCAGCGCGGTGTTGATGCTGGTCACCGCCGGTTGCCGGGCGATGTTCCCGGGGCTGTTCGTGGTTTCGCAGCGCAGCAGCCGCAGCTGCGGGTTGTCGTCGGCCCAGGCGTAGAGCTCCTCGGAACCGTAGGCGAAGGTCGCGGTGATGGGGTGGGTCTCGTCGAGGGCACCGGAGCGCAGCAGCCCGAAGAAACCATCGGCCATCAGCTCGGTCCACACCCTGAGGCCACGGCTGTTCTGCAGCGCCTGCATCACCGCCTCCGGCAGCGCACCGATTCCGAGTTGGAGCGTGGCACCGTCGGGCACCATCGCCGCGAGTCTCTCCCCGACCGCCGCGGATTCGTCGTCGATCCTGGCCTCGGGCGCCACCGGCACCGGTTCGGCGATCTCGACGGCCAGGTCGATGTCGTCGACCGGCAGCACCCCGTCGCCGTGAATGAACGGCAGGTTCTCGTTGATCTGCGCCACCAGGACCGCGCCGCGCTGTTTCGCGGCATCAATGGCACCTGGCAGCACCTGCACCTCGATGCCGAGACTGACCTTCCCGTCGACGACCCGCGAGGTCTGCACCGCGACGACGTCCGGGGGCAGCGAGCCACGAAACAGCTGGGGGGTGGTGGACAACCGCGCCGGGTAGTAGTCGACGCGGGGATTCCCGCGCAGCCCGGAACCGACGAACGTGGTTTCGATCCGCACCCCCTCGCGGTCCGGCAGCCTGCCGAGCCCGTTGACGATGAACAACCGATACTCGGGGACGGCCGCGTCCAGCAATCCGAGCAGGGCACGTGGGGTGCCGAAGCTGCCCTGGGTGACGATGCGGGGGTTTCCGGGCAGCTCGGGCAGAGCAGCGGCCAGCTGCTCGGGGGCGACGATTCTCAAATCAGCCTCACAGGTCCTGGGTGTCGAAGGTGTTGCAGGAGGAAGGGTTACCGGACTCGAAACCCACACTCAACCAGCGCTGCCGCTGCTCGGAGCTGCCGTGGGTCCACGACTCGGGGTTGACGAACCCGCCCTGCTGTTTCTGGATGTGATCGTCGCCGACGGAGCGGGCCGCGTCCGCTATGCGCAGCAGATCGTCCTTGCTGACCGCCCTGATCGGCGAGTTCGAGTCCTTCATGACCTGGTTGAACACCACCCCGGCGTAGCAGTCGGCCTGGAGTTCGAGCCGCACCTGCGCAGAATCGGCTCCGGTGCCGCGCGTGACCCTGCGCATGGTTCCGTCGAGGTTCTGGACGTGGTGCCCGAACTCGTGGGCGACGATGTAGAGCTCGGCCGCGTCCCCGCCGGAGGCACCGAGTTGTTTGAGGAGCTGGCCGACGTAGGAGTCGTCGATGTAGACGGTGGAGTCACCGGAGCAGTAGAACGGCCCCATCTCGGTCTGCCCCACCCCGCAGGCGGTGCTGATGGTGCCGGAGAACAGCTTCACCGTGGCGTACCGGTAGTTCGGTTTCGTTTTCGACCAGTAGTCCTGGAGGACCTTCTCGTAGAGCAGCCAGCGGCATTCGCGGTTGGTGTTGACGTTGACGTCCTTCTGCTTGCAGTGGTCGAGGTCGCTGCCCTGCACCGCCGGTTGGGTGTCCTGGCTCGAGCCGGATCCGAGCAGGTCGGAGACGTTGATGCCGAGCCGCGGGCCGACGAACACGACCAGCAGCATCAGCACCAAGCCGCCGATGCCGCCGCCCAGGGCCATTCGGCCACCACCCCCACCGCCCGAGGCGCGTTGAGTGTGCGAACCGGAAAGGTCAACGCTGTCGCGATAGTCCATGTGCCACCTCCTCTGACCGGTTCAGCCTAGCCGGACCGGCACCTGGCTTGGGGCGAACCGGGGCCGGCAACACGACTTCTTCCCCGGACCCACAGGTGTGATCGCGCGGAAACCGGTGTGCCACACCGCCGGAACGCTCCTGATCGCCGCTTCCCGTGCTGCTCGAAAGACCCTGCGAGGCCAATAGGATGCCAAAGTGCGTCTGATTGGTCTGTTCACCGACGACCCCGTGATCGAGCTGGTACTCGGGCACGGGGAACACCCCGATGCCGCCCTGTACCGGGCCGGTTGGATCGCCGGACGGCCCTTGGGAGCGGAATGTCGTGACGGTGACGTCATGGTCACCCTGGAGGTTCGCCCCGCCTCACCCGCTGACACCCCGCCCGTCGACAGGATGGTGGTGTACGAGGAGCCGGGGACCGATGAGGTGCCACTGATCCGCCAGCGGGTCGGGGCCTACGGCATCGTGCTGTCGGAGCGGGGCCTGCTGGGCACGGTTATGTCGCGGCTCACCGGGGCACCCGGGTCCTGGAACCTGCCGGGCGGCGGTCTCGACGCAGGCGAGGAACCAACGGCGGGCCTGCTGCGCGAGGTGCACGAGGAGACGGGCCAGGAGGTCGTCCCCGGGCGGCTGCTGACCCTCCAGTCGGATCACTGGATCGGCCGCGCCCCGAACGGCGGCCTGGAGGACTACCACGCCCTGCGCATCATCTACTCCGCGACATGTGAAAAACCCAGCCGCCCCCGCGTCCACGACCTGGGAGGGTCGACGGCGCGGGCCGACTGGGTTCCGGTGAAGTCCTGGCGCAGGCTCCCCTGGACCCGAGCGGCTCGGCAGGTGCTGAGCCAGCACCTGCCGAGCCGCTGATCACCGGGTCCCGAAGCAGCCCGCTTACCGGGTCAATCCCTGAAGTAGGACAGGATGCGCAGGATCTCGATGTAGAGCCACACCATGGTGACGGTGATGCCGAAGGCCGCCCGCCACGACTCCTGGGCCGGGGCCTGGGATGCGATGCCGCGCTCGACGTAGTCGAAGTCGATCACCAGGTTGAACACGGCAAGGCACACGGCCAGGATCGAGACGCCGATCGCGAGCAGGCCGGCGTTGCTGCCCACGGCCCGCAGCCCAGTGTTGATCCCGAACATGGCGAGCACGAAGTTCACCAGGAAGACGCCCGCGAGGGCCATGGTTCCGATGGTGACCATCCTGCGGAACTTGGCGGTGACGCGGATGTTGAAGAATTTGTAGGCGGCCAGGGTGGCGGCTGCCGTCACGAAGGTGGCCAGCACCGCGGAGACGACGATGCCGGGCCACGTCACCTCGAAGTACTTCGAGATGCCGCCGATGAACAGGCCCTCGAGTGCGGAGTAGACCAGGACACCGGCCACCGGGACCTTGTGCCGGGTCACGACGAGCAGGGAAACGACGAAAGCGCCGAGCCCGCCGACGATCATCGCCGGGAACACGAGGCTGAGCGGCAGCAGCGTGAACGTCGCCGCCGCGGCCGCGAACACCACGAGCAGGGTGATGGAGGTCTTGGCCAGGACGTCGTCCATGGTCATGACCCCCGCGGTGGTCTGCGGTTGGGGCTGCACGTACCCGGGCTGCGGCTGGTAGCCGTAACCCTGCTGCTGGTAGCCGTACGGCTGCTGATAGGCAGGCGGCTGGCTGAAAGCCGAACTGCGGCTGAACACGGGATTCGCCATGTTGGGGTTCCTTCAGAATCGCGATGACTTTTGTTTCAAGTGTATGTGATCCCGCCGACAGGAACACGCGTCGATGCAGGTGGATCCCTGCACGGGACGAGCCGGCCCTCGCGAACTTTCAGACGCGGGCAGTGAGGAACTGGATCAGCGACTCGAAGAACCTGCGACCGTCCAGCGACGCCCCCGTCAGCGCCTCGACGTTGTGCTCGGGATGGGGCATCAGGCCGACGACGTTGCCGTGCTCGTTGGTGATACCGGCGATGTCGTTGGCCGATCCGTTGGGGTTGTCGAGGTAGCGGAAAACCACCTGGGCGTTGTCCTCGAGGCGTTTCAGGGTCTCGGGGGCAGCCTGGTAGTTGCCCTCGCCGTTCTTCAGGGTGATGACGATCTCCTCGCCCCTGGTGAAACCGCAGGTCCAGGTGGTGTCGATGGACTCGACGCGGAGCCTCTCGTCGCGGCAGATGAAGTGCTGATCGACGTTTCGGATCATGGCGCCGTCGAGGAGGTGGGCCTCGCAGAGCAGCTGGAACCCGTTGCAGATACCCAGCACGGGCAGCCCCTTGTTCGCGGCGTCGATGACGGTGTCCATCACGGGGCTGAACCGCGCGATGGCCCCGCAGCGCAGGTAGTCACCGTAGGAGAAACCGCCCGGGAGGATGATGGCATCCACACCGTCGATGGAATCCGACCCGTGCCACAGCGGGACGGCCTCGGCCCCGCACAGCTTCACGGCACGCAGCGCGTCGTGGTCGTCGAGGGACCCCGGGAAGGTGACCACGCCGATGCGGGGCATCAGCCGGTCACCACTTCGTAGGCCTCTATGACGGTGTTGGCGAGCAGTTTCTCCGCGGCCTGGGAAACCCGTTCCAGAACCTCGGGAGTGACCTCGCCGTCCACATCCACCTCAAAGCGTTTGCCCTGGCGGACGGTCATCCCATCGAACCCGAGACGTTTGAGGGCACCGGTGACCGCCTTGCCCTGCGGATCGAGGATCTCGGGTTTGGGCATGACGTTGACGACGACGCGTGACATGACAGCACCCTATCGGGCCGGATCCCGCCCTGTCCTACAATTTCGCGCCATGTCGCAACCCGGTTGGTATCCGGATCCCGAAGACCACATGCGTTACTGGGACGGCAACGCGTGGAAGGGCGCCCCCGAGCCCCGGCGACCCGCGACGACGCCGGGTTCCCCCGGCCGGAAGGGCGGCTGGGTGATGTGGGTCGTGCTGGCGGTGGGGGTCGTCGCGGTTGCGCTGCTGGCGTGGAGCGTGCTCGGCCGGGTCTCCAACCAACCACCCCCGCGGACACCGTGTCCACCGAACCGACGGGCAGCGCTTGAAACGAGAAGGCGCCGGATGCGCCCTCGATCAGGCCAAGGAAAACCTGCGGATCGCCTGAGAAACCGAGTCAGGTGAAGGCGGCGCGGAAGGGTTCGAACACGCGTTGTTCCCTCGTCCGATCGAGGATGGCGAAGACCGCCAGGTCGAAGGCCCCGGCGAAGGGACCGGCCAACAGGTCGCGGAAAGTGGCGGCGACGAAACCGGGATCGTTGCGGAAAACCCCACAACCCCAGGCGCCGAGCACCAGATTCCGGTGGCCGTGGTCGTGTGCGACGACCAGCACCCTGCGGGCGCGTTCACTCAGCGCCTCCTCGAGCCGCGCCGTCTCCCCCGGGGTGCGCCACTTCGCCGCTCCCGCGTTGGGCGCCGGGGCGGTGATGATGGCGGTCAGCCACGGCGCGTCGATGAGGGAGTCGTCCCCGCCCCGGAACACCGGCACGGCGGGCGAGTAGATCATCGCGTGGCTGTAGGCCCGGTCGTGGTCGCGGTTGATGCGGTACATGTCGCGGCCACGGATACAGGCGTAGAGGGCGCTGTCGCGGGCGAGGGCCTCCTCCTGCGCCTGCGCACCCAGCAGGAAACCCCCGCCCGGGTGTGTGGCCGACGCGAAGTTCAGGACGACCGGATCGGCCGTCCGTATCCGGTGGGCGGCCTCGAAAGTACCCATCTGCTGCACCTTGACGTGCACCCTTCCGGGTTTCGGCTCCGGGTTCGGGAGTTCGGCGTCGGGGGCGTACTCCACGGTCCCCGCGACGGCGCGTTCGATCTGTTCGCGCAGCTCGACGCGTTCACCGCGGCCGTTGAGGTAGAAGCCGCGGTCGATGATCTCGACGGTCTCGCGGGCCAGCGCCGCGAGATGGTCCCGGTGCACCATTCAGTGATCATACGGCAGGAATCTCCCGGAACGACCGCCCGGTCAGGCGTTCGTAGGCCTCGACGTAGCGGGCGCGCGTGGCCTCGACCACCTCGGTGGGCAGCTCCGGTGGGGTCGTCTCCCGGTCCCAGCCGGACTCCTCGGCCAGCCAGTCGCGGACGTACTGCTTGTCGAAGCTGGGCAGCGACTCCCCCGGCCTCCACAGTTCCGCGTCCCAGAACCGCGACGAGTCGGGGGTGAGCACCTCGTCGGCCAGCACGAGGGTTCCGTCGTCGCGGCGCCCGAACTCGAGCTTGGTGTCGGCCAGGATGATGCCCCGTCCGGCGGCGATCCGCTCGGCCTGCGCGTACACCTCGAGGGTGAGGTCGCGCAACCGGACGGCCAGCTCGTCGCCGTGGAGGCGGGCGATCGTGGCGAGGTCGACGTTCTCGTCGTGCTCCCCCAGCCGGGCCTTGATGGCGGGGGTGAAGATCGGGGCCGGGAGTTTGTCGCCGTCACGCAGCCCGTCGGGCAGCGGCACCCCGCACACCGTCCGTGACCGCTGGTACTCGGCCCAGCCGGACCCGGTGAGATAGCCGCGCGCCACGCATTCGACCGGCACCATGTCGAGTTTTTCGACGACGACGGCGCGGCCCCTGACCGCGTCGGGAACGTCCACGGAGACGACGTGGTCGGGCACCAGGTCGCGCAGCCGTTCGAACCACCACAGCGACAGCTGCGTGAGCACGGCCCCCTTGCCGGGGATGGGGGTGGGCAGGACGTGGTCGAAGGCGGAGATGTTGTCGGTGGCCACCATCAGCACGTCACCGTCGGGCAACGCGTACATCTCGCGCACCTTCCCGGCGTGGATGAGGGGCAGACCAAGCGATTCGAACTGGCTCACGACGTCAGCCTAGAGGCTCCGCTGCCTGACGGCGGGAAACGCCTGCCTTGCAGTCGTGTGCTTGCGCTGTAGCGCAGGCACACGACCACAGGACAAGCGTTTCCGGCTGGAGGGCAGGCGACCCGTCAGGCCCGTCCCGGGTCGTCTCCTGCCGCCAGGAACGCACCGAGAGCGTTTCCTGCGATCAGAAAGGCACTCATGAACCCGAAGGCGCCGAGGGTCTGCGGCAGCACGTCGATGACCGCGGGTCCGACCAGGGATGCGTCGCCGAGCGCGTATCGCGCGCCGAGCCCCAGCAGCGTCCCGAGGATCAGGATCGCCGAGGTGACCAGCAGGATCACCGCCTCCACCGCGACCGCTCCCATCACTCCCCCACGACCGACACCGAGCGAGCGCAGGGTGGAGTACTCGCGGCGACGTCCGAGGTTCGACGCGATGGCCATCTGGGTCATGCCGACCAGGCTCATCAGATAGATGGTCCCGAACAGGCCGATGTTCGAATTGGTGGTGGCGACGTGCCGGGCCTCCAGGCGTCGTTGCACGTAACCGGGCACGTCCGTGACGGAACCCGCCACCGAGTTCTCATCGAGTTTCCCGGCGAGCTCCCCGGTGTCGCCGGTTCCGTTCACGAAGACCGTCGGCGGCCCGGCGCGGCCGCCGGTCATTGCCCCGAGCTGCGCCCAGTCGAGGAAGAGACCGTCGTTGACGGGGTCGCGGACGACCGCCACCACTCTCAGGGTGACCGGCTTCCCGGCCGCGTCGTCGAGGGTGTAGGTGTCACCGACCTCGTCGCCCTTCTCACCGGAGACGATGGACTTGCCCCCGGCCTGTGAGAGATCCCCGGAGACCACCTGCTGGCTCCACAGCTCCGCGTACGCCATCGGGTCGACGAAGTTCAGGCGTTTCAGTTCGAGATTCCCGGCGGGATCGGCCACGGGTCGCATCGCGGAGGTGTGCCGCGCGATGGTGGATGCGCTGCCGCCGATGAGATCCACCACCCGGTCCGCGCTCGCCGCATCCGGAACGGACACCACGGCCGTCGCGGTGAGCAGCTCGCCGTACGCCCCGAACGTCCGATGCTCGTCAACCGCGTTTCCGATGTGGAAACCACCGAGCAGCCCGACCGCGAGGATGAACGGCATCGCGACACCGACGTAACGGCGGCGGTCCTTGGAGGCCCGCCCGGCCGCCAGCATGGCGGGACCGGACATGATGGGCGCCAGCACCCTCCCGGCCAGCCAGGTGACCGCGGGCACGAGGAAGGGAGCCAGGGCCAGCAGGGGCACGACCGCGATCACCGGCACCAGGATCGCCAGACCCGCATCGCTGTCCGGACCGATCAGCGCCACGGCGCACACGCACGCCCCGGCCACGACCAGCCGTCCCGCGACCTGCAGGGGCCGCATTCGCCCGGACAGCGGATCGGCGCTGCCGATCAGATCCCCCCGGGTGGCGCTCCTCGCGGCCAGCAGGCCGGCCGTGGCGGAGGTGAGAACCAGGACCGCCGTCACCATCACGATCGGAAGCACCTGCACGGAGGTATCGAGCCCGACCCTGCTGAACATCCCGACCGTCTTCAGCATCTCGAAGAAGGGCGAGGCGAGCGCGCCTCCCAGCAGTGCCGACGGCGCGGAGGCCACCAGGGCGAGCGTCGTGCATTCCAGGAAGGCCATGACGCAGACGTGCCACCGGCCGGCCCCGGCCAGCCGCAGCATCGCCAGTTCCCGCTGCCGGAGCGAGACGACCTGCTTCACGGCCGAGAACACCAGGAAACCGGAGATGACGATGGCCAGCCCGCACATCGCAGTCAGCAGCCAGCCAGCCAGCTGGGCGGTTTTCGTCACCTGCTCACGGGCCAGGCCGTCGACGAAGACCCGCCCGGGATCACCGAAAGCCGCAGCGACGGTCGTCTCGGCGCCCGTGACCACCGCCGTGGCGGCGATGGTGAAGGCGCATCCGGCGTACAACCCCAGGTGGCGCACCACCAGCCGCGTCGACAGGTGGATCATCTCCAGCGCCCTCATGGGCGCGCCTCCAGATCGGTGAGCCTGGCGGCGATGTCGCGGGCCCCGAGACCGCTGCGGTCGTCCACGATCACGCCGTCGTACAGGAAGAGCACTCGCGATGCCGCGGCGGCGACGGTCGGGTCGTGGGTGACGACCACGACGGTGCTCCCGAGCGCCGGGAGCGCGGCGAAATGTTCCAGCACCTCCCGCCGGGATGCGCTGTCCAGGGCTCCCGTCGGCTCGTCGGCGAAGACCACCCTGCGTTCCGCGGCCAGTGCCCGCGCGATGGCGACCCGCTGGCGCTGGCCGCCGGACAGCTCGGCCGGGTACCGGTTCTCCAGGCCCGACAGGCCCACCAGCGCGAGCATTTCCCGGGCCCGCGGCTCCGTCACCTCGGCTCCGCCGAACAGCGACGGCAGCCGCACGTTCTGGACGGCGGTCAGGGCGTCGATCAGGTTGTAGTCCTGGAAGATGAAACCGAAGGAGGTCCTCCTGAGCGCATCGAGTCTTCTGCGCCCGAGTCCCGTGATGTCGACGCCGTCGAGGAACACCTTCCCGGATGTGGCACGGAGCATGCCCGACAGGCAGTGGAGCAGCGTGGTCTTCCCGGACCCGGACGGCCCCATGATCGCGGTGACGGAGGCCTCGTCGAAGGCCACGGAGACCCCGTCCAGCACCAGATTGTTCCCCCCGAACCTCTGCGACAAATCCACTGTTTTCAGCAAGGGATGATCCTTCCGGACGGTTCGCGATGATCGGGAAAGCGGCGCCAGCCGTCGGTACGGAGTCACGGCACGGACCCCACGGACCGGAACACACCTTCCGTATCGCCGTATTAAGTGATTAATACACTAGCACGGCGGGGTCGCTCCGGCAGAACAGCGGGAACGCCTGTCTTGCGGTCGTGTGCCTGCGCTACAGCGCAAGCGAACGACCGCAAGACAGGCGTTTCCGGCGGGCGGACAGATGTTCCCGTTTTTCGCGAAGCATTTACCATCACTTCCATGGCTTCACGCGCACTGCCCGAGAACTGGCTGAGGCAGGACCTGATCGTCACCGCCGCGGCCGTGGCAGGGGGATGCCTGATGGCCTGGCTGACCTTCGTCCTGGGCTCGACGACCTTCGCCACGCCCATTGAGACCCAGCTGATCGGTTGTCTGCTGCTCCCTCTTCCCCTGATCTGGCGGCGAAGCCACCCACTGGCCTCCGGGATTGCCGTCAACGCGCTCTACATCGCCCTGGCCAACACCACCGGGATGGATCTCTACGCATCCCAGGTCACGCTCTTCCTGTCGTTCTACTCGATCGGGGCGTGGTCGGCCCGACGCGGAGCGGCGCTGGCCACCCGGACCGTCATCAGCATCGCCATGGGATTGAACGTCTGCCTGAGCCTGCTGGTCAACCTGGGGTCGGCGAAACTGAACGTGCAGTTCGCCTCCGCCACCACCCTGGCGGCGCTGTTCACCCTCTATCTGATGATCAACCTCGCCTTCTTCGCGGGCGCCTGGGTCTTCGGCGACCGGGCCTGGCAGCAGGCCCTGGAACGGCAGGAGCTGGTCGAGGCCAACAGAAACGTCAAGGCGCTGCAGGCCGAGTTGATCACCCGCGCCATCGAGGAGGAAAGGCTCCGGATCGCCCGCGAGCTGCACGACGTCGTCGCCCATCACGTCACCACCATGTCGGTGCAGGCCGCGGCCGCCCGGCGCCTGCTGGGAAGGGACCCGGAGCACACCGAGAAATCGCTGAAGCAGATCGAGGCCAGCGCGCGACAGGCGGTGAACGACCTGCGTTCGATGGTGTTCACCCTGCGGGAGACCGACGCGACGGAGGAGGGCCTGCCAACAGTGCAGGACATACCCGGCCTGGTGGAGTCCGCGCGACTGGCGGAGGCGCGCGTCAGCTACGAGACGATCGGGGAACTATCCAACCTCAGCCCCGCGGTGGAACTGACCCTCTACCGGGTGGCCCAGGAGGCCCTCACCAACGCCGCCAAGCACGCCGGCCCGACCGCCAGCGTCGCCGTGCGCCTGCGCTCCCGGAAGGATTCCGTGGAGCTGGAGGTCTCGGACGACGGCTTCGGGATGCGACGCAACATCCCGGGCACCGGCACCGGACTGACCGGGATGCGGGAACGGGTGACGGCCCTCGGGGGCAGCCTCGAGGCCGGTTCGAAACCCCGGGGCGGTTTCCGGGTGCGAGCCGAGATCCCGACGGCGGGAGCGACCGCATGATCCGGGTCCTGCTGGTCGACGACCAGCCCCTCATCCGCACCGGCTTCAAGACCATCCTGGAGACCGAACCCGGCATCGAGGTGGCGGGCGAGGCGGGCGACGGCACCCGGGGCGTCGAACTGGCCCTCGAGCTGCGCCCCGACGTGGTCTGCATGGATGTGCAGATGCCCCGGATGAACGGGATCGAGGCGACCCGCGAGCTCACGTCCCGGGGATGCGGCTCGGCCGTGCTGATACTGACCACCTTCGACCGCGACGACTTCCTGTTCGAGACCCTCCAGGCGGGCGCGTCGGGATTCCTGCTGAAAACCGCGGAGGCCGAGAAACTCATCGAGGCCGTGCAGATCCTGGGGCGCGGCGAGGGGTTGCTGTCGCCGCAGGTCACCCGTCGGGTCATCGAACGCTTCACCGCGCCCCGGCAGGAGCCCCACTGCCCCGGCAGGGTCGCGGCAGGGGTGTTGACGGAACGCGAACACGACACCCTGCTGCACCTGGCACGCGGCCTCAGCAACGCCGAGATTGCGGCCGAGATGTTCGTCAGCCCCGAAACCGTCAAGACCCACGTGTCCAACATCCTCACCAAACTGGGGTTGCGCGACCGCATCAACGCGGTCATCTGGGCCTACGAGAACGGTCTCGTGCCCCGCTCGAGCTGACCCGCGCTCACCAGCGAGCGGGTCGAGTCGAAGCCAGGCCAACCGCACCCAAGACCCTGTGGACCGGGTCTGCTGTTTGGCCGCCAGGGTGGTTTCGACACGGGCTACTCCTTCGTCGCAGCCCGGCTCAACCAGCTTGAGGAACAGAAGCCGGTTGAACCGACCCGCGAGCACCAACAAACAGGTCGAGTCGAAACCAGGCAACCGCACCCAAGACCCTGTGGACCGGGTCTGCTGTTTGGCCGCCAGGGTGGTTTCGACACGGGCTACTCCTTCGTCGCAGCCCGGCTCAACCAGCTTGAGGAACAGAAGCCGGTTGAACCGACCCGCGAGCACCAGCAAACAGGTCGAGTCGAAACCAAGCCGCGGCCGAACCACACGACAGGCGTTACCGCCAGGAGAAAAGGCGGATCGCCATCCCGTATCCCCCGTGTGGGGGAGGACGGATTTCCCCCCGCCGCGGGAAGCGCCGACCGGGTCCCGATCCGTAGCGTTGAGGTCATGATCAGCGTACGGAACGTTCACCGGTTCTTCGGTGACAAGCATGTGTTGAACGATGTCTCCTTCGACATCAGGCCCGGCCTCATGACGGGTTTCGTCGGCGGCAACGGGGCCGGCAAGACCACGACCATGCGGATCATCCTGGGGGTGCTGGCGGCCAACGAGGGGCAGGTCCTGGTCGACGGTCAACCCATGAACGCCGATCAGCGCGCCACCATCGGCTACATGCCGGAGGAACGCGGCCTCTACCCGAAGATGAAGATCATCGACCAGCTCGTCTACCTGGCCCAGCTGCACGGCAGCGACGCGGCCGAGGCGCGCCGCTACGGCCTGGAGCTGCTGGAACGTCTCCAGCTCAACGGCAAACCCACCGACACCCTGGAATCGCTGTCGCTCGGCAACCAGCAGCGGGTGCAGATCGCCGCGGCCCTCATCCACCGGCCCAGCGCCCTGGTCCTCGACGAACCGTTCTCCGGTCTCGACCCGGACTCGGTGGACATCACCGTCGACGTGCTCCGCGAGGTCGCAGCCACGGGCGCCCCCGTCCTGTTCTCCTCGCACCAGCTCGACGTGGTGGAGCGGCTCTGCGACCAGCTCGTGATCATCTCCCGGGGTGAAATCCGCGCCAACGGCACCCGGACCGAACTCCAGGCGGCCAACGCCGGCAACGAGTGGGATCTCGAAATGAACGCCGACACCGGCTGGGTGCGCGACGTCGTCCCGGTGATCGAGTTCGACGGCGGCTACGTCCGGTTCCAGGCGCCCGACGAGGAGACCGCCAACCGCGTCCTGGCCGCCGCCCTGGAACGCGGCACCGTCCACACATTCGGGCGCGTGACCCGCAGCCTGCACGAGATCTACAAGGAGATGGCCCAGTGAACACCCAGACCCCCGCCCGTCAGAGCTTCTGGAGCACCGTCGGTATCGTCGCCAAACGGGAAATCGTGGTGCGGTGCATGTCGAAGTCGTTCATCGTCTCGACCCTCATCACCCTCGCCGTCATGTTCCTCGCCGTCGTTTTCACCCCGCAGATCGGAAAGTGGATGGACGGCGGCGCCACCACCGTCGCCACCACCGCGGACCTCGCCCCGCGACTCAGGAACCTGCCGAACGTCACCGTGGTCGAGGTTGCGGACCCGGAGGCGGCGCGCAGCGCCGTGCTCTCCGAGGACGCGAAAGCAGCGGTGGTTCCGGACGCGTCGAACCCGCTGGGAATCGAGGTGCTGTCGCTGCGGGACGCCCCGACCGGCCTGCTCTCGTCCCTGTCGGTGTCCCCGAACGTTCAGCTGCTCGATCCCAACGCCCCGCATCCCGCTCTTCGCTATTTCCTGGGAATTGGTTTCGGCATGGTGTGGATGATGGCGGCCATGGTCTTCGGCATGGGCATCGCCAACTCGGTGGTAGAGGAGAAGCAGACGCGCATCGTCGAGATCCTGCTTGCCAGCAT
Organism: Propionibacteriaceae bacterium; assembly: GCA_905372155.1. Taxonomy (GTDB): domain Bacteria; phylum Actinomycetota; class Actinomycetes; order Propionibacteriales; family Propionibacteriaceae; genus Arachnia. The sequence goes on along the minus strand of CAJPNZ010000048.1, from coordinate 5,546 downwards.
TTCCTCGAGGGCACTGCTCACCGGGAAGATCATCGGTAACTCCGCCGCGGCACTGGCGCAGATCCTCGCCATCGCGGCCACTGTCCTCGGGGGACTGGCGATAAACGGCAGCGTCCTGCCGGTGGCGGACCTGGTGTGGCCCATCGTCTGGTTCGTCGTCCTGTTCCTGTTCGGGTTCGTCATGATCGCGGCCCTGTACGCGGCGGCCGCCGCGCTGGTCTCCCGCACCGAGGACCTCAACACCGCGCTGCAGCCCCTCACCTGGCTCGTGATGCTGCCCTACCTCGGCGTCGCCGTCGGCACCAGCAATCCCCTGGCCATGACGGTGATGAGCTACATCCCGTTCTCCGCCCCGGTCGCCGTGCCGGTGCGCATCTTCCTCGGCCAGAGCGCCGGCTGGGAGCCCTTCGCCTCGCTGGCGCTGCTCGTCCTCACCACCGTCGCGACGGTCTGGTTCGCGGCCCGGATCTACGACCGCGGCCTGCTGCGCACCGGCAAACCCATGAAGTGGCGGGAAGCCCTCACCACGGCCTCGTGATCTTCCCGGCAGAAGGGGCTGTCGACCGGACACAACCCGGTCGACAGCCCCTTCGCCACGTCACCGCTGTACGACCCTGAACAGCGCCCCGGACGTCAGGCCGATGAGAAACAACAACCCCAGGAAGATCCCGAACAAGAGCAGGATGGCACGGGCGAAATTCTGCTTGGCACGCGAGAAACTCGACGAGAACGCCATCACCAGAACCGCGACGATGTTCACCAAGGGGATGAACATGAGGATCACGACCCCGACCCAGCTCGCGACGCTGTCACGGCTCGGGTCCTCCCAGCGTTGGGACGGGAACTCGCCCACGGCGTAGGGGTCGTACCTGGACGATGACTGTTCGGGTGCATACAGGTAGCGGTTGAAGGCGGCTGCCTCGTCCGTCCGGCGGGACTGCCCGGTCGCGGCACCGGCGGATCCGGCTGACGCGCCGACCGGTTCGGCAGCTTCACCCACCTGACCGGCTGGTTCACCGAGCATGAAATCGGGGGCTCCGCTACCTGAAGGTTCCGGCTTGGATGGATTCGCGTTCTGGGGAGACTGGTTCATGGTGCTCCTCTGAACTCCTGACGGTCTTGGCATGCTAACCCCTCCCGGGGTGCAGACGTGAAGGAAACCCGAGAGTTGCGGGGTGAAACCAAGGGGTGTTCTTCCGGATGCGAGCAGGCCGGCTCAACCAACTTCCGCCCCTCAAGCTGGTTGAGCCAGCACGTGAGCGTCCTCTCCCTGAAACTGGTTGAGCCAGCACGTGAACGTTCTATCCCCGAAGCTGGTTGAGCCGGGCCGCGACGAAGGAGCAGCCCGTGTCGAAACCACCCGACAGCCAAACAGCAGACCCGTTGAGGAAGCCACATCCTGCCCGGGTTACAGTGGTGATGCGCGTGGCAGTAGCGGTGCGAAGTGAACTCGGCAGCCTTCCGGACGGTCGGTGAGCCGGGCTTCGCGCTTCATGGTGACGGTTACTCGAACCCGTCGACGAGTGACGCGATCCGACGTTTCCAGTCGCCGCCTTTGACATGGCTCCAAGCGATCGCGTCAGGGGCCCGCAACAACTGCCGCGGTCATCGCGTATCCCTTGAGGCTTGTTCACGGGCAACGCCTCGGCCAGCGAAGCCCTGGTCAGACAACGCTTGAGGACGGCTGTGAGTAAGCCTCCGTGATGGTCTTCGCATCATGAAAACTGTCCACTGATGGTTTTGAGAGCCAGGCGAGGTGTCCGGCCACCTGCGGATTCATCCCCGTCGTGTGGCGCTTGCCCCAGTCACAACTCAGCACTGTTGGGCCATGGTCAGCAGGACGCCAGGGTACCGTCGATGAGCGTGCTGCCGGATCCGGGTCGAGGTCCCCCACATCAGGCACCCACGCCTTGGATGGCCTCGGCGATCAAGGAAGTGTAGACCGTGACCACTCGTGAGACGGTGGTTTGGGAAACCCGCGTGAATGTCTGTCAGCAACTCCCGAGTGAGATTGTTCCCGAGCATCAACAAAGTGACCTGGATGCGGCGGAACAATCCCAGGGCACGAGACCCTGCTGCCGGATGGGTTTCAGGAACGGGGGTAGATCAGTTCACACGGGTCAAGGATCTGGTCACGGTCAAGGCTTGTGGTAGCATTCGCGGCAGCGGTTTGTCTTTCTCCTGAGATTCTTTGTGGTGGAACACTTTGAATTGTCTCAGATCGGGCAAGCCGTCCCCACACTCCCTCGGGGCAAAACGCCACTTGGGGAAATTCAAAAATCCCCTATGAATAAGCCCCAAGGACGCAACATCATGGATTGAACACCGACTGCAATCAAACCAGGCTTCAATCCACAATCGGATACCGCACCCCGAACGAAATCCACCAGGAATGGAAACAAACCGAGACGGCAGCTCAAACCACAATCCAGATTTTCACCACCCTCCACAAAACAGCAGTCCGGCTTGAAGAGGACGTGAACATGCCGAAAGCATCGGAACCTTCGTGAGGAACCTTGAATACCGCAAGCTGTGGCTCGGGAACGCGGCATCCAACCTCAGCGATGGACTGGTATTCATCGCCATGCCCCTGATTGCTACTGCGCTGAGCAAAGATCCGTTGGCCGTCTCCAGTTTGACTGTTGCCTACACGGTTCCCCGGATCGGCGCGGTGCTCGGTATCGGCGTCATGATCGACCGTTTTGATCGCCGTCATCTGCTGTACGTGGCGAATCTCTTGCGATTCCTCGCCTACGGCGCCCTCGCCATCCTGTTGGTCAAAGGTGCCGTGAATCTACCCCTTCTCTACATCATCTACGCCGCAGTGGCGCTGGTCGAGACCACATCCGACACGGCAGTGTTCTCTGTGCTCCCGTCAATCATTCCGGCCAAGGAACTCGATCGGGCGAACTCGCAGATCACCGGCGCTCAGCTCGTCATTGATGAATTCGTTGGGCCCCCGTTGGGAGGCTTCCTGTTCGCGGTGACCGCCGCACTGCCCGTTGGGGCTAGTTCCTTTGCCTGCGGCGTCGCCTCCCTGGCTTTCTTCCTCCTACGGGGACCGTACCGAGGCAGTGAGGCTGGTGCGGAACGTACATCCATCTGGAACGATCTGAGTACGGGCCTGGCGTGGCTCCGCAGGAACGAGATCGTCGCTGGCCTGGTCGCGATCAACGGGCTAGCGAGCTTCGCCTACAGCCTGCCTTTCTCATTCCTCGTTGTCTTCGCTCAACGCGTCCTTGGGCTGGACAGCGGAGGCTACGGACTCATGATGTCTTTCTCGGCGTTGGGTGGGCTCCTGGGGAGCTTCGTTTCGCCGCGGCTCCGTCAGCGATTCGGGTACGGCACCGGCATCGTCCTGGCTCTGTTTCTGGGGGCTGTCTCGATCGCCATCTGCGGAGCCACTTCGAACACCTTCGTCGCAGCCGTAGCGATGGCCGCGTACATCTGTCATGCGGTGGTCTGGAGTGTGCTCGCCGGCTCGGTTCGGCAGAAGATCATTCCGCAGGACCTGTTGGGGCGAATCGGATCTGCGGGACGGCTGCTGAGCTATCTTGGCCTTGCGACCGGGGCGGCTGCGGGTGGGTGGATGGCTGCGGCACTGGATCTGCGGGTCCCGTTCTACGTGTCTGGGCTGTGTTTCCTGGGCTGCGTGGCGATTTCGGTTCGTCTCCACGGCGCGATCCGCGCCTGGGAGAGCGCTCAAGACGAGACGGCCGTCACGGAATGAGGCTTAATCACAGGCGGCACGTCGATCGGTAAAACCCATGGTCAGAGCGCGATTGAGGGTGGCTGTGAATGGGTCTTTTGAGTGCGGGGGTCTCCCCCCTACAGCACGGCTCCCGGGCGGTAGGCGGCCGCATCCGGGTGGGTCGCCGTGATTTCCGCGACCTCCTCCGCGATCCGCGCCACCTGCGCCCCGGCGGTGCCAGCCAGGTCGAGGGGATCGGTGACCAGCGCGCCCAGTTCGTCGCGGTTCAGCCTGAGGCGGGGATCGGCGGCGAGGCGGTCGAGGAGGTCATTGGTCCTCATGCCGTGGCGCATCTCCAGCGCGACGGCGACCGCGTGTTCCTTGATGACCTCGTGGGCCTCCTCGCGACCCACTCCCCTGCGCACCGCCGCCATCAGCACCTTCGTGGTGGTCAGGAAGGGCAGGTATCGGTCCAGCTCGGCGGCGATCACCTCGGGGAAGGCCCCGAAGTCGGCGAGCACGGTGAGGAAGGTCTCGAACAGCCCGTCGAGCGCGAAGAACGCGTCGGGCAGCGCCACCCGTCGCACCACCGAGCAGGAGACGTCGCCCTCGTTCCACTGGTCCCCGGCCAGCTCACCGATCATGGAGACGTGGCCGCGCAGGATCACCGACAGCCCGTTGACGCGCTCACAGGAGCGGGTGTTCATCTTGTGGGGCATGGCGGAGCTGCCGACCTGTCCCTCCTTGAAACCCTCCGTGACCAGTTCGAGGCCCGCCATCAGGCGGATGGTGGTGGCCACGTTCGACGGGGCCGCGGAGGTTTGTGCCAGGGCGGTGACGACGTCGTAGTCGAGGCTGCGCGGATACACCTGTCCCGTGGAGGTGAGAACGGCCTCGAAACCCAGCTCGGAGGTGACCCGGCGTTCCAGCTCGGCCAGCCTGCCGGCGTCACCGCCGAGAAGGTCGAGCATGTCCTGAGCGGTTCCGACCGGCCCCTTGATCCCGCGCGCCGGGTAGCGGGCGATGAGTTCCTCCACCCTCCGGTACGCCACCAGCAGTTCGTCGGCGGCGGTGGCGAACCGTTTGCCCAGGGTGGTGATCTGGGCCGCGACGTTGTGGGAGCGGCCGGTCAGCGGCTGATCGGCCCATGCGACGGCCAGCCGGGCCAGCTGCGCCAGGGCGGCGACGACGCGGTCGCGGATCACGCGCAGCGAGGACAGGACCTGGTACTGCTCGATGTTCTCGGTGAGGTCGCGCGAGGTCATGCCCTTGTGGACGTGTTCGTGCCCGGCGAGGGCGTTGAACTCCTCGATCCGCGCCTTGACGTCATGGCGGGTGACGCGTTCGCGGGCCGCGATGGATTCGAGGTCCACCTCATCGACGACCACCTCGTAGGCGGCGATCACCTCGTCGGGGTCGGCGCCCCCGAAGTCGACGCCCAGGTCGCGTTGGGCGCGCAACACCGCCAGCCAGAGCCGCCGCTCGGCGACCACCTTCGCCTCGGGCGCCCAGATCTCGCGCATCTGCGCGGAGGCGTAACGGGTGGCCAGCACATTGGGAACGCTCATGCGGGCAACTCTATTGTCCCCACCACATTTTCTCCCGATTCCCGGAGGCTCCATGGGGGTGAAGGGCCCCTTGAACCCGGTTGAGCCGGCAGCCGAACGACAAGCCTGACTCAAGTCCCCAGACACGCGCAGGGTGGTTTCGACACGACCCACTCGCTGACGCTCGTGAGGATCGGCTCAACCAACTTCACTACTTCCAAGCCGGCTGAGCCGGGGAGCGAGCACCCCCTCCCCAAGCCGGTTGAGCCGGGGAGCGAGGAACGAGCGACCCGAGTCGAAACCACCCC
>CAJPNZ010000047.1 GCA_905372155.1 Propionibacteriaceae bacterium | reverse complement strand
CGCGAAGGCTGCGCGCCGCGGTCGGAAAGGTGGGGCGGGAACACGTCGTGGCCCCGCTGACGGCGGAACTGGGACGCCTGGCCGAGGCTCGCCGACTGATACGGGGTCTTCGGGGTTAGCTTCTGTTGCGAAAGTCATGCCCGGCCGTTGTGCACCGGACCGGACGATCCGACATCCCCCATCGCGACCGGTGCGTCCCTCCACGAAGAACACCACGACGGAAACGTCGCCGCGTCCAGTCCGGCACTTCCGCGACAGGAATCAGCTGGCATACTGGCCAGCGGTCACGATTGAAGGGAAGTTGATGGCGGAGTTCATCTACACGATGCAGAAGGTCCGCAAGACGGCGGGCGACAAGCTGATCCTCGACGACGTCACGCTGGCGTTCTTCCCCGGCGCGAAGATCGGCGTCGTGGGCCCCAACGGCGCGGGCAAATCGACGCTGCTGAAGGTGATGGCGGGGCTGGAACAGCCGAACAACGGGGAGGCGAACCTTGCCAAGGGCGCCACCGTCGGCATCCTTCTGCAGGAACCTCCGCTGACGGAGGGCAAAACGGTTCAGGAAAACGTCGAGGAGGCCGTGGCCGACATCAAGGCGAAGATGAAACGCTTCGACGAGATCGGCATGGAGATGGCCGAGCCCGACGCGGACTTCGACTCCCTGATGGCCGAGATGGGCAACCTCCAGACGGAACTCGATGCCCACAACGCCTGGGACATCGACGCCCGCCTGGAGCAGGCCATGGACGCCCTACAGTGCCCCCCGCCGGACACCGTCGTCGACATCCTGTCCGGGGGAGAGCGGCGTCGCGTCGCGTTGTGCAAACTGCTGCTCCAGCAACCCGACCTGCTGCTCCTCGACGAGCCGACCAACCATCTCGACGCCGAATCCGTGAACTGGCTCGAGGGACACCTCAAGGCCTACCCCGGGGCGGTGCTGGCCGTCACCCACGACCGCTACTTCCTGGACAACGTCGCCGAGTGGATCTGCGAGGTCGACCGCGGGAAGCTGCACCCCTACGAGGGCAACTACTCCACCTACCTGGAGACCAAACGGCAACGCCTCCAGATCGAGGGCAAGAAGGACGCCAAGCGCGCCAAGATCCTGGAGAAGGAACTCGAATGGGTCCGTTCCTCCCCGAAGGCCCGGCAGGCCAAGAACAAGGCCCGCCTGCAGCGCTACGAGGAACTCGCGGCCGAGGCCGAGCGGTTCCGCAAGATCGACACCGCCGAGATCAACATCCCACCCGGTCCGCGGCTGGGTTCGGTCGTGCTGGAGGTCAACGGCCTCAGCAAGGGTTTCGGGGACCGCGTGCTGATCAAGGACCTGTCGTTCTCGCTGCCACGCGCCGGGATCGTCGGGATCATCGGCCCCAACGGTGTCGGCAAGACCACCTTGTTCAAGACCATCACCGGCCAGGAGGAGGCGGATGCCGGGACCGTGAAGGTCGGCGAGACGGTTTCGTTCAGCTACGTGGACCAGAACCGCGCCGGCATCAACGCGGAGGAGAACGTGTGGCAGGTGGTCTCCGACGGTCTCGACCACATCAAGGTCGCGAACTTCGAGATGCCGTCGCGGGCCTACGTGGCTTCCTTCGGGTTCAAGGGCCCCGACCAGCAGAAGAAGGCCGGGGTGCTCTCCGGTGGTGAACGCAACCGCCTCAACCTGGCGCTGACCCTCAAACAGGGCGGCAACGTGCTGCTGCTCGACGAACCCACCAACGACCTCGACGTGGAGACCCTCTCCAGCCTCGAGGACGCGCTGCTGGAGTTCCCGGGCTGCGCCGTCGTGATCTCCCACGACCGGTGGTTCCTGGACCGGGTGGCCACCCACATGCTCGCCTGGGAGGGCGAGGACGAGGACGGCACACCGCGCTGGTTCTGGTTCGAGGGCAACTTCGCGGACTACGAGGCCAACAAAATCGAACGGCTCGGCGCCGAGGCGGCCCGGCCGCACGCCTCCAAGCACCGCCGGTTGACCCGCTGAGGCGATGGCTGACCCGGCCAGCTACCGGCCCAGGCCGGGCAGCATCCCCACGGATCCCGGCGTCTACCGGTTCTTCGACGCCTTCGGGAACGTCGTCTACGTCGGCAAGGCGAAGAACCTGCGTTCCCGCCTGAACTCCTATTTCGCCGACCCGTCGTCGCTGCACTTCCGCACCCAGACGATGGTCAGGACCGCCGCCAGAGTGGAGTGGACCGTGGTGGCGAACGAGCTGGAGGCACTCCAGCTCGAGTACACCTGGATCCAGCAGTTCGACCCGCGGTTCAACGTCAAGTACCGCGACGACAAGTCCTACCCGTGGCTGGCCGTCACCTGGAACGAGACCTATCCCCGGGTGTTCGTCGGCCGCGGCGCGAAACGACGCGGCACCCGCTACTTCGGCCCCTTCGGGCAGGCCTGGGCCATTCGGGAAACCGTGGACGCACTGCTGCGGGTGTTCCCCATGCGCTCCTGCACCGACGGGGTGTTCAAGCGCGCCAAGGCGTCGGGGCGCCCCTGCCTGCTGGGTGACATCGGGAAATGCTCGGCCCCGTGCGTGGGGAGAGTGGGCTCGGAGGAGCACCGGGAGATCGCGGATGGTTTCTGCCGTTTCATGGCGGGCGAGTCGGACCGCATCGTCCAGGAACTGGAACGCGAGATGTTCGAGGCCTCCGCCGACCTGAACTTCGAACGTGCCGCGGTGCTGCGCGACCAGCTTGCGGGACTGGCGAAGGCCCGGGAACGCAACACGGTGGTGCTGCCGGAGACCACCAGGGCCGACGTGGTGGGTTTCGCCGACGACGGCCAGCAGGTGGCGGTGCAGATCTTCCACATCCGCGGCGGCCGGATCACGGGGGAGCGGGGCTGGATCGCCGACCGTTCCGACGACCGCGACCTGGCCGAGCTGCTGGAGCCTTTCCTGCTCCAGCTCTACACCGGCGAGAACCCGCCGCCCCCGCTGATCCTCAGCTCCGTGCCCGCCGAACCGGAGCTGGTCGCCCTGCTGGAGGGGATGCGCGGCGCGCGGGTGGAGGTGCGGGTCCCGGTCCGAGGCGACAAACGCACCCTCCTGGAGACCGTGCTGCGCAACGCCGAGCTGTCCCTGCAGCAGCAGGCAGCCAGGCGGGCCTCGGACCTGACCACCCGGAACCGGGCGCTGGAGGAGATCGCCGATGCCCTAGGTCTGGCGGAACCGCCCCTGCGCATCGAGTGCTTCGACATCTCACACACCCAGGGCACCGAGGTCGTCGGCTCCATGGTGGTCTTCGAGGATGGCCTGGCCCGCAAATCCGACTACCGGCGGTTCGTCATCAAGAGCTTCGAGGGATCCAACGACGTCGCGGCCATGGACGAGGTGTTGAGCCGACGCCTCGGAAGGCTGTTGGACGAACGCTGCCGCGACGAGGACGAGGCCGGGCCGCTGCTGGTGGATCCCACCACGGGCGCCCCCCGCAAGTTCTCCTACGCGCCCGCTCTGATCGTCGTCGACGGTGGCGCCCCACAGGTGACCGCGGCCGCGCGGGTGCTGGAGGAACTCGGCCTGGCCGGGGAGATCGCCCTGTGCGGGCTGGCCAAACGCCTGGAGGAGGTGTGGCTGCCCGGCGAGGAGTACCCCGTGATCCTGCCCCGCGCGTCCGAGGGGCTTTACCTGCTGCAGCGGGTCCGTGACGAGGCCCACCGGTTCGCCATCACCCACCACCGGGGCAGGCGCAGCAAGGCGATGCTGTCCTCGGCCCTGGACGCGGTGCCCGGCCTGGGGGAGATGCGCAGAAAGGCGTTGATCTCCCATTTCGGGTCACTGAAGAAGCTGCGCGGAGCCACCCCGGAGGAGATCGCTGCCGTCCCGGGGATCGGCCCCAAACTGGCCGCGGCCGTCCACGAGGCCGTCTCCGGCGCCGGCGGTGAGGCGGTCAACCTGGCCACCGGGGAGGTCACACCCACCTGAGACGGCCGGTGCGTGGGGTCATCGCAGCAGCAGATGCGCCAACCCGGTTCCGACCAGACAGGACGTGACGACACAGATGAAGCCCGGAATCAGGAACGAGTGGTTGATGATGAACTTGCCGATGCGCGTCGTCCCGGACCGGTCAAACCCGATCGCCGCCAGATCCGACGGGTAGGTCGGCAGCACGAAGTAACCGTAGGCCGCCCCGAAGAACCCCACGATCGTCACCGGATCGACCCCGAGCCGCAGGCCGACCGGCACGAAGGCCGTGACGGCGGCCGCCTGGCTGTTGACCAGTTTGGACACCAGGAACAGGGTGACCGCGTAGAACACGGGATAGGCCTGCACGATTCCGGCCAGGGAGGCCATCAACGAATCCAGGTGGGCGTGGAAGAAGGTCTCCGCCATCCACGCCACCCCGAACACGGAGAAGATCGCCGACATTCCGGCCTTGAACACCGCGCTGTTCGGCACCTCGCTCATCTTCACCTTGCAGGCCACCATGATCACGGCCCCGGAAACGAGCATCATCATCTGGATCACCAGGGTCATCGACAAAACGGTCGGCTGCCCGCTCGCGTTCGGGAAATGCGGGCGGAGCCCGTCGAAGGCCCCCAGAACCACCACCAGCGCGATGGCGGTGAAGAAAATGCCGACGGCCCAGTACGCCTGCTTGGGAAACACCTTGTCCTGGAGCGTTGCCCCCTCGTCCCCGCCGTACACGTAGGCGCGTTTCACGGGATCGGATATGAGCTTCTGGAACTCGGGATCCTTGTCCAGATCCTTGCCCCGACGGATGCTCCAGAACGCGGCGAGCAACACACCGAGGAAGCTGCTTGGGATCGAGACCATGAGGATCTGCGGGATGGAGAACGCCACCCCGGTGATCCCGGCCTCCTTGGCCAGGATCGTGGCCATCGACACCACGGCCACGGAGACCGGTGACGCGGTGATGCCCATCTGCGCCGCCACGGACGAGACGGCCATCGGGCGTTCGGGTCGGATGTTCTTGTTGAGCGAGATGTCCTCGATGATGGGGAACATCGTGTACACGACATGGCCCGTGCCGCACAGAACGGTCAGGAACCATGTGGTCAAGGGCGCGAGGATGGTGACCCGGGTGGGGTGTTTGCGCAATAGTTTCTCGGCGTACTTCATCATCACGTCGAGACCACCGATGGTCTGGAGAACCGAGGCGCAACCGATGACGGCGAGGATCGTCAGCATGACGTCGATCGGCGGTTCGCCCGGAGGCAGCTGGAAGAAGAACACGAGAAGGGCCAGGCCGATGCCGCTGATCAGGCCGAGCCCGACACCCCCGTAGTGGGTTCCCAACAGGAGACACCCAAGAACTATGACGACCTGGAGAATGATCAGGAAAGTACCCATTTTGCCGCTCCCACGATGGATGCCTCGAAGCTGAGGCACAGGCTTGGAATCAGCCTACGCCTCAAATCCTCCGAATGGATCAAGAATGTGTATTTCTCAAATCCGGCTGGGTGTTGCGGAAAACGGCAGTCGCCAGCACCGCCAGGGCGCCGACGGCGAGACTGGCGAGCATTCCACCCCGGCCCCCGCCGAGGGAGTCGATGGCGATGCCCGCCAGGGCGGAACCCACCGCGGCGCCGATCAGCTGGCCCGTGGTGATCCAGCCATAGGCCTCTGCGGTGTCCGCGAAGGGCACACTGCCGGCTATCACCGACGAGATCGCCGCTACCGCGGGCGCGGTGCCCAGCCCCGCGACGAACAGGGCCAGCGCCAGCCCCCAGAATCCCGACACCAGCACGGCAGCGACCAGTCCGAGGGTCATGACCAGCATCCGGGCGGGGAGGGACCAGGGGCTGATGGGTTGCTGCCCGATCGCGAGTCCGCCGATCATGGAGCCGAGGGCCGAGATGGCCAGGATGATCCCGCCGAGCAGCGAGCCCTCCCCGAACCAGGCCACCACCGCGGCCTCCATGGCCGCCAGGGAACCGATCAGCAGCAGGGAGGCCAGGGTCATAAGCAGCACCGAGGGGTTCGCCAACACCTTCCCGAAACGCCCCGTCGCCCTGGGGATCCGCAGGCCCCGGACCGCCGGTACGAGGATGAACAACATCCCCCCGGCCAGCTGGATGCCGATGACGACCAGGAGGGCGGTCACGGTTCCCAGGTACACCACCAGCGCGGTGATCACCACGGGACCGAGCACCCAGATGATCTCCTGCAGAGCGGCATCGAGGCTGAACAGGGGGGTGACGAGGTGCTGCGGCACCAGCTTCGGATAGAGGGTGCGGACAGTGGGCTGGACCGGCGGGATGGTGGCCCCGGCCACCGCGGCCAGCAACGTCATCGCCCACAACGGGAGCTGGAAGACCACCAGCGGGGTCAGTGAGGCAGTGGTCACCAGCAGGCAGGTCAACAGCACCGGCAGGGTGCCGTACCGGTTGAGCTGCCGGGTGATGACCGGTCCCGCCGTCGCCATGCCGATCGAGAACGCCGCCAGCACCGTGCCCGCGGAGGTATAGTTGCCCTGCACGTGTTCGACGTGCATCAGCATGCCGAGGGAGAACATTCCGGCGGGCAGCCTGGCGGCCAGCTGACTGACCATGACCCTCGCCAGCCCCGGGGTTCTCAACAGCTCGGCAAAGTCACGCACGGGCGAAGTGTACGGCGATGCGCCGAGGTGCGTTGCGCAGCCGGTCGGGCCACGACTTGAACACTGTTCAACGCGGGTGTTGAATGTCCCCGTCCCCAACCGTCATCAACCAAGCAGGAGGCCACAGTGCCCGCATCGGCTCGTTTCTTCCGGGGTGACGATCTCGCCTACGTGGCCGTGTTCGCGGCCCTCATCGCCGCGCTCTCGATCGTTCCTGGTTTCAACATCGGCCCCGTCCCATTCACCCTGCAGACCGTCGGCGTCGGTCTGGCGGGCCTGTGCCTGGGGCCCTGGCGCGGATTCGCCTCGGTCCTCCTGTACCTCCTGGTCGGCGCGGCCGGGCTTCCCGTCTTCGCCAGGGGAGGGGCCGGGCTCGCGTCCTTCGCCGGCCCGACGGGCGGATACCTGATCGCCTTCCCGTTCGCAGCGCTGCTGGCCGGATTCGTAGCCATATTGGTGCTGAAACGAGGACTGAGCGCCATCACCCCGGTGATCTTCTTCCTGGGCCTGCTTGCGGGCCGCTACCTCATCATCCTTCCCCTGGGCGTGTTCGGGTTGATGCGGGCCGGCGGAATGGACTTCGGCAAGGCATTCGGGATCGACATGGGATTCTGGGTGAGTGACGCCATCAAGAGCGTGGTCGTCGCCATCCTGGCCTACGCGGTTCACCGGGCCTTCCCACGCCTACTGGCCCAGCGGTGATCGAACTCACCGACGTCGACCTCGTCATCCCGCCGATTCGCAAGGGGGACGAGGCCAAGGCCCTGCTCACGGGGATCAGCCTGACTCTGTCGGAGCGGCGCGTGGCGGTGATCGGTGCCAACGGGTCGGGCAAGTCGAGCCTGCTGAGGCTCCTCAACGGCATGCGGCAGCCGACCTCCGGCACCGTGAGCGTCAAGGGCCACGATGTCGCCGAGGAGCCGCGGAAGGTCCGTCAGCTCGTCGGGTTCATCTTCACCGACCCCCTGGCCCAGCTGCTGATGTCCACCCCGATCGAGGACCTGACCCTCAGCCTCGGACACCTGCCCAGGAAGGAGCGAGCGGGCCGTGCCCAACAGATCCTCGACGAGCGGGGTCTGGGCCATCTGGCCCACCAGAGCATCTACGACCTCTCCGGCGGGGAACGCCAGATGGTGGCGCTGGCCAGCGTGCTGGCCGTGCGACCGGAGGTGATAGTGGCCGATGAACCCACCACTCTGCTCGACCTGCGCAACAAACTGGCCCTGCGCCGCACCATCGCGGAGCTGGAGCAGCAGGTCATCTACTCCACCCACGACCTGGATGTGGCCGCCGATGCCGACCGGGTGATCGTGATTGAGGACGGGCGAGTCGCGGCGGATGGTGAATCCGGCGAGGCCATCGCCTGGTACAAGAGAGTCATGGGGGCTATCGGGTGAACGTTCACGCCAGTCTGCTCGGCCTCCACCAGCCGGGGAAGGGGTGGCTGTTCCGGCTCGGGGTGGGATGGAAATACCTCCTCATGCTCGCCCTGAGCCTCCCGGCCCTGATCATCCAGGCCTGGCCGGTCACCCTCGCGGCGCTGGCCCTGACGATGGCGCTGCTGGCCAGTTCCGGGATCGGCCCGGCCCGGATGCTGCGGATCGGGTGGGCGATGTGGCTGATCCTCGGGTTGCTGGCCGCCTACCAACTGGTGGTCCTGAACCCGATTGCCGCGGTGGTCGTGCCCGGAAACCTGCTGCTGGCCGTCCTCGCCGCGCGTCTGCTGACCCTCACCACCCCGACTCCGGCGCTGTTGGACGCCCTGATCGTGGCTCTACGGCCGCTCCGGTTCGTCGGGCTCAACCCCGAGAGGACAGCCCTGGCGGTGGCCCTGATGATCCGTTCCATCCCCTACCTGCTCGGCCTGTTCGACGACGCGAGGGACGCCGCTCGGGCCCGCGGAGCGGAACGTAACGTGGTTGCACTCCTCATGCCGATGGTGCTCGGTTCCGTCGCCCACGCGGAACGCACGGGCGAGGCCCTGGCCGCCCGGGGCCTCGGGGAACGCGAACGGTGATGAACCCCGCCGGGACGAACACCGGCAGCCACACGGGATACGGGGCGACACAACTCCTCCGGCGGCGTGGGCGAAATCGCGATGCCGTTCAGGCGAGCGACTAGTGTCTCTCCCATGGTGGAAGTGCAGGGGCCTGCGGAGATCGTGATCGTGACGGGAATGTCCGGGGCGGGACGGCGCACGGCAGCCCACACCATGGAAGACCTGGGCTGGTACGTGGTGGACAACCTGCCCCCAGCGATGCTGCCGATCCTCGTGGACCGGATGGGGATGGCCGAGCGGCTGGCGGTGGTGGTCGACGTGCGTTCCAGGGAGGAGTTCGAGCAGCTCCCCACCGCCTTCGCAGAGGTCAAGGCGCGGGGTTATCGCGTCACGGTGCTGTTCCTGGAAGCCAGCGACGACGTGATCGTGCAACGCCAGGAATCCAACCGCCGACCGCTGCCGCTGCAATATGACGGCCGGCTGCTCGACGGCATCGTGCGTGAACGGCGGCTCCTGGCCGACCTGCGGGCCTCCGCCGACATCGTCGTCGACACCTCCCGGCTCAGCGCCCGGCAGCTCGCCCAGCGCATCTCCAATCATTTCGGGACCGATGCCACGGACAACCTGAGCGTCGCTCTGATGTCGTTCGGCTTCAAGAACGGGCTGCCGGTCGACGCCGACATAGTCTTCGACGTGCGTTTCCTGCCGAATCCCTACTGGGTCCCGGAGCTGCGTCCCAAAACCGGGTTGTCGCCCGACGTCGCCTCCTACGTACTCTCCCAGGACGCCGCCCAGGAATTCCAGAAGTGCATGCTGGGAATCATCGAGGTGGTGGCCCCCGGGTATCTCACGGAGGGCAAGCGTCAGGTCACCGTCGCGATCGGGTGCACGGGCGGGAAGCACCGCTCCACATCCATGACCGAGGAACTGGCAACCCGGTTACGCGCTCAAGGGTACGGTGTCAGTGTGTTGCACCGGGATCTGGGGAAGGAATGAACCGGCCGAGAGGATCAGCGGTCGTCGCCTTCGGGGGAGGCCACGGGCTCCACACCTCCCTGACGGCCCTGCGCCGGATCACCGACCGGCTCACGGCCGTGGTCACGGTGGCCGACGACGGCGGCTCCTCAGGAAGGCTGCGCAGGGAGTTCGGCTGCCTGCCGCCCGGTGATCTCCGCATGGCCTTGGCGGCGCTGTGCGGAGACGACCAGGTGGGGCGGCGTTGGGCGAGTGTCCTCCAGTCGAGGTTCTCCGGGGATGGACCGCTGGGTGGGCACGCCATCGGGAACCTGCTCATAGCGGGTCTCTGGCAGCAGCTGGATGACCCCGTGGCGGGCCTCGACATGGTGGGGGAACTTCTCAGGACCCGGGGCAGGGTGCTTCCGATGAGCTCAGTGCCCCTGCAGATCGAGGCCGACGTGCTGGGACTCGACCCGCTCGTCCCGGACGAGCTGTGTACCCTGGCGGGGCAGGCAACCGTCGCCAAGACCCGTGCGACGGTCCAGTCGGTTCGGTTGATACCCGAGAATCCGCCCGCCCACCCGGAGGCGGTGGCGGCGGTCAGGCAGGCCGACGCGATCGTGATGGGGCCCGGGTCCTGGTTCACCTCGGTGATTCCGCATCTGCTGGTCCCGGAGCTGCGTGACGCGATCCTCTCCACACCGGCCCGCCGCATCCTCGTCATGAACATCGCTGCTGCTGATGAAACCGACGGGTTCACCGCCTCGCGGCACATCGAGCTGTTGGCGGAGCACGCCCCGACCCTGCGCCTCGACTTCGTACTGGCCGACGTCGGTTTCGTCGGTTCCGACCGCCATCTCACCAAGTTCGCCGCCTCGCTGGGGGCCGAGCTGGCGGTTGCCGACATCCGTTGCCACGACGGCAGCGCACGTCACGATCCGAAACGACTCGCTGACGCCTATCAGGAGCTTCTTGCCAGCTGAGACCCACGCCATGAGGGATTTGATGGGATGATGGCTCCCATGGCGTTGACCCAGAAGGTGAAGACGGAGTTGGCGGCGGTGGCAACCCCCCACCCAAATGCGCGTCGGGCGGAGGTCGCGACGATGCTCAGGTTCGGCGGTGGGCTCCACCTCGTGGGCGGCCGCATTGTCATCGAGGCGGAGCTGGACTCCGCCCCGGCCGCCCGGAGGCTACGCACCTACATCCACGATCTTTATTCCTTGGACTCGGATCTCCTGGTGATCAACGCAACGGGGCTGCGCCGCACCACCCGGTACGCGGTGCGGGTCATCCGTGACGGCGAGGCCCTGGCCCGTCTCACCGGTTTGGTGGATCAGCGGCGGCGTCCGGTCCGGGGACTGCCCGCCGTGGTGGTGGGCGGCTCCATAGCCGACTCCGTCGCAGTGTGGCGGGGGGCGTTCCTGGCTCGCGGTTCCTTGACCGAACCGGGGCGTTCCATGGCCCTCGAGGTCACCTGTCCCGGATCGGAGGCTGCGCTGGCACTCAGCGGTGCCGCTCGGCGGCTCGGTATCACCGTGAAATCGCGCGAGTCGCGTGGCGTCGATCGCGTGGTGCTGCGGGACGGCGAGGCCATCGCCGATCTGTTGACCCGGATGGGAGCCCAGGAGACGCGCCTGATCTGGGAGGAACGCCGCATGCGGCGCGAGGTCAAGGCCCAGGCGAACCGGCTGGCAAATTTCGACGACGCGAACCTGCGGCGTTCCGCCAGGGCCGCGGTTGCCGCCAGCGCCCGAGTGGAACGCGCCCTGGAGATTCTGGGCGAGGATGCCCCCGCGCACCTGGTGGCCGCGGGCAGGCTTCGCATCGAACACCGTCAGGCGAGCCTGGAGGAACTCGGCAAACTGCACGACCCGCCACTGACCAAGGACGCAGTGGCCGGGCGCATCCGACGTCTGCTGGCCACCGCCGACAAGGCCGCCGAGGCGGCGGGCATTCCCAACACCGAGGCCTCACTGCCCGCCGACCTGGGCGAAGCCCAGTAATTGGGGTTCGTTCGACTTCACGTGTGCCGAACCCTTCTGGGATTGGGTTTGAATGGCTAGGATGGAACTGTCCGAAGGGCGTCGGCTGCGTCACCCAGGTGCGGCGGGCTCCCAGGTATCTCTCGAAGGGGATCTATTCGAAATGACCGTCAAGGTTGGAATCAACGGCTTCGGCCGCATTGGACGCAATTACTTCCGCGCGCTCGTGGCATCCGGCGCTGACCTCGAGGTGGTTGCCGTCAACGACCTCACTGACAACAAGACCCTTGCCCATCTCTTGAAATACGACTCCATCCTCGGACGCTTCCCCGAAGAAGTCTCCTACGACGATGACGCCATAAAGGTGGGCGGCAAGGAGATCAAGGCCTTCGCCGAGCGGGATCCGGCGAATCTTCCCTGGGGCAAGCTGGGGGTTGACATCGTCATTGAGTCCACCGGTTTCTTCACGGATGCCACCAAGGCCAAGGCCCATCTGGACGCCGGCGCCAAGAAAGTTCTGATCTCTGCCCCGGCCAAGAACGAGGACATCACCATCGTCATGGGCGTCAATGACGACAAGTACGATCCGGCCGCCCACAACATCATCTCCAACGCATCCTGCACCACCAACTGCCTGGCCCCGATGGCAAAGGCCCTCAACGACGGTCTCGGCATCGTCAAGGGGCTGATGACCACCATCCACGCCTACACCCAGGACCAGAACCTGCAGGACGGCCCGCACAAGGACCTGCGTCGCGCTCGCGCGGCGGCCCTCAACATCGTGCCCACCACCACGGGCGCTGCGAAGGCGGTTGCTCTCGTACTGCCCGAGCTGAAGGGCAAGCTCGACGGTTACGCGCTGCGCGTTCCCACCCCCACCGGTTCCGCTACGGACCTCACCTTCGAGGCTCCCCGCGAGACCAGCGTCGAGGAGATCAACGAGATCGTCAAGAAGGCCGCTGACGGCCGGATCCTCGTCTACACCGACGAGCCCCTCGTCAGCAAGGACATCGAGACCGACTCCGCCTCCTGCACCTTCGACTCCCAGCTGACCAAGGTCATCGGCAACCAGGTCAAGGTCGTCGGCTGGTACGACAACGAGTGGGGCTACTCGAACCGCCTCGTGGACCTCACAGCACTCGTCGGCAGCAAGCTCTGATCTCACCCAAGAAGTGACGCCCCGGCCCCGTCTGCACTCGTGCTGGCGGGGCCGTCGCGTCCCCACCCGAAAGGACCTTCAATGAAGTCTGTCTCCCAGCTCGGAGACCTCGCCGGCAAGCGTGTGGTCGTCCGCTGCGATTTCAACGTGCCCCTGGATGGTGACAAGAACATCACCGACGACGGCCGGATCCGCGCCGCCCTGCCCACCCTGAAAGAGCTGCGCGACGCGGGGGCCCGGATCGTCATCCTGGCCCATCTCGGCCGCCCCAAGGGCGAACCCGATCCCAAGTTCTCCCTCGCCCCTGTCGCGGCCCGTCTCGGCGAACTGCTCGGCACCCCGGTGAAGCTCGCCACCGACGTCGTGGGTCCGTCGGCGAAGGCCACCGTCGAATCCCTCGGGGACAGTGAGGTCGCCCTCCTGGAGAACGTCCGTTTCGAGGCCGGGGAGAAGTCCAAGGACGAGGCCGCCCGCAAGGAGCTGGCGGAGAAGTACGCGGAACTCGGGGATTTCTTCGTCTCCAACGGCTTCGGCGTGGTGCACCGCAAGGAGGCCTCCGTCTACGACATCGCGAAGCTGCTGCCGTCGGCGGCCGGTTCGCTCGTGAAAGCGGAGATCGACGTCCTGGAGGGTCTCACCGAGAACCCGAAACGCCCGTTCGTCGTGGTGCTTGGCGGGGCGAAGGTGGCCGACAAGCTGGCCGTCATCGACAACCTCCTCAAGGTGGCCGACACCCTCGTCATCGGTGGCGGTATGGCCTTCACCTTCCTCAAGGCCCAAGGGCTGGGGGTCGGGAAGTCGCTGGTCGACGACGCATCCATCGAGGCCTGCACCGGATACCTGAAGGCCGCCGAGGCGGCGGGTAAGCGCATCCTGCTGCCGGTCGACGTGCGCGTCGCATCCGAGGTCGACTTCGGGGCGCGCACCGTCGGTCAGGTGGACGTGGTCCCCACTGATGCCATCCCCGCCGACAAGATGGGCCTCGACATCGGACCCGCCACCGAGAAGCTGTTCGGCGACGCGATCCGCCAGGCCAGGTCGGTGTTCTGGAACGGACCCATGGGGGTGTTCGAGATTCCCGGACTGGAATCCGGCACCCGGGCGGTCGCGCAGGCCCTCACCGAGGTCGACGGCGTCAGCGTCGTCGGCGGCGGCGACTCGGCCTCCGCAGTGCGGGCCCTCGGATTCCCGGAGGACGCCTTCGGGCACATCTCCACCGGCGGTGGCGCATCGCTGGAGCTGATGGAGGGCAAGGTCCTACCCGGTATCGCTGTTCTGAAGGAAGGCAACTGACATGGCACGCAAACCGATCATGGCCGGCAACTGGAAGATGAACCTGAACCACGTCGAGGCGACGGGGCTCGTCCAGAAACTGGCGTGGACCTTGGCCGACAAGGAGTACGACGGTAGCTCCGTCGACTGTGTGGTCATTCCACCGTTCACGGATCTGCGTACCGTACAGACCCTCATCGAGGGGGACCGGTTCCCGATCCAGCTCGGGGCGCAGAACGTCTCCGAGCACGATTCGGGTGCCTACACGGGTGAGATCAGTGCCGGAATGTTGGCGAAGCTGGGCGTTCGCTACGTGGTGGTCGGACACTCGGAGCGGCGCGAGTACCACGGTGAGACCGATGCCCTGATCAACGCCAAGGCCCTGAAGGTCCTGGCGGGGGACATGACCCCCATCATCTGCTGCGGTGAGGGCCTGGACGTTCGCAAGGAAGGCCGCCAGGTCGCGTACACCCTCGAGCAGGTTCGTGGCTGCCTGAAGGGGATCCCCGCCGAGAAGGTGGCGTCGCTCGTCATCGCCTACGAGCCGGTGTGGGCCATCGGCACGGGCGAGGTGGCCACACCCGAGGATGCCCAGGAGGTCTGTGGCGCGATCCGCGACGAGGTCGCGAGGCTGTACGACCGAACCGCCGCGGATGCGGTCCGGATCCAGTACGGGGGGTCCGTGAAGGCTTCCAACGTGGCCGAGATCATGGCCCAGCCGGATGTCGACGGCGCCCTCGTCGGCGGAGCCAGCCTGAAGGCCGAGGAGTTCGCCTCGATCGTTCTGTTCTCCTGAGAAGCAGTTCCGCGCAAAGGGGTTGTCACCGGTTTTGCTGGTGACAACCCCATTTTCGAGCCATCGGATGAAACGTCATGAGGCCCCCGCGATGTGGTGGATTTGATTCCCTCGGTTAAACTACTGCGCGTGATTGTCCCCCTCGTCAGCTGGCCCATAGCCACCCTGTCGGTCATCCTGATCATTCTGAGTGCGTTGCTGGCTCTGTCAGTACTCCTCCACAAGGGCCGCGGTGGCGGTATGTCCGACCTGTTCGGTGGCGGCATGTCCACTTCCATGGGCGGTGTGTCCACCGCCGAGCGGCGATTGGACCGCATCACCCTTGTGTTGACGCTGATCTGGGTGTTGGCGATCGTCGGGCTGCTGGTGCTCTACCGCATCGGCGCCTGAGAAGAGAATGTTTCCGAACCTTGAGGAGTAGTTGTGGCAGGTGGCAACGCCATCCGGGGTAGCCGAGTCGGCGCCGGACCAATGGGTGAGGCCGAAAGGGGCGACGCTGCCCCGAGGCTTCACGTCTCCTACTACTGTGCAAGCGGGCACGAGACCCGCCCCGCATTCGCCGCCGACGCGGTGATTCCTGAGTCCTGGGATTGTCCCCGCTGCGGGCTGCCCGCCAACACTGACGCGGAGAACCCGCCGCCACCACCGAAGATCACCCCGTACAAGACCCATCTCGCCTATGTGA
The DNA here is from genome assembly GCA_905372155.1 of Propionibacteriaceae bacterium. Taxonomy (GTDB): domain Bacteria; phylum Actinomycetota; class Actinomycetes; order Propionibacteriales; family Propionibacteriaceae; genus Arachnia. The sequence goes on along the minus strand of CAJPNZ010000047.1, from coordinate 5,650 downwards.
AGGAACGCCGTACCGATGCGGAGGCGGCCCAGATCCTGGAGGAAGCGGTGTCCTCGCTGAGGGCCCGCCGGGCGGCCGGCGAAATCCTCTACTGACGAGACGAACAACCAGTTGTGAGCGAATCCCCGCCCGGCCGGAGCCGGACGGGGATTCGCTCTTTCTGTTTCCGGGGCTGCTGTATCACTGAGCGCCGTACGGGCCGCCGGGGTGCGGCCCCCAGGCCCCCGGAGAATCGGGATTCTGGTGTTGCGGTTGCGGAGAGGGCTGCCCCGGCCGCCGGGTACCTCCGCCACCCTCCATGGCCTGGGCATCGGCTATGGCCTGCTCCACCGTGGCGCTGCTCTGTTCGTGGTCCTTGCGGGCCTGTTCCGCTATCTCAGCGTGCACGTCGACCGGCTTCGGGGCGGAGAAGTGCTGGGAAGCCCGTGAGACGTAGTCTCGCACATCGGTGGGGTTCGCCACCTGCCCCAGGCCCTTCAGGGCGTCGCTGAGCTCGCTGGGGACGATCCACATCTTGTTCGAATCGCCATTGGCCAGGCGGGGCAGCATTTGCATGTACTGGTAGGCGAGCAGGGCCTGGTCCGGCTCCGCGGCGTGGATGGCGCTGAACACCGTGGTGATGGCCTGGGCCTCGCCCTCGGCGCGCAGCATCTGGGCCTGCCTGTCGGCCTGGGCGCGGAGGACGGCAGCTTCGCGGTCGCCCTGGGCGCGGAGAATCGCGGCCTCCCGGTCGCCGCCAGCAGAGAGGATCTGGGACTGACGCTGTCCCTCGGCCAGCAGGATCGAGGCCCGCTTGTCGCGTTCCGCTCGGGCGCCTTTCTCCATGGCGTCGCGGATGGTCGGTGGCGGCTCGATGGTGCGCAGCTCGACCCGGTTGACCTTGATTCCCCATTTGCCGGTCGCCTCGTCCAGTACCGCACGCAGGCGCTTGTTGATCTCCTCACGGGACGTGAGGGTGGCCTCCAGGTCCATGCCGCCGATGATGTTGCGCAGGGTGGTCATGGTCAGCTGTTCGATGGCGGCACGGTAGTTCTGCGCCTCGTAGGCTGCCCGGACCGGATCGACGATCTGGAAGTAGATCACCGAGTCGATCGAGACGATGAGGTTGTCCTCGGTGATGACTCCCTGGGGCGGGAACGGCACCACCTCCTCGCGCATGTCGAGGGCATATCGGATCTGGTCGAGGAAAGGAACCACCAGGTGCGGTCCAGGATCGAGTACCTTGCGGAACTTGCCGAGCCGTTCGACTATGGCCACCTGCTGTTGGCGGATGATCTTCAGGGTCGCGGCCAGCAGCATGACCACGACGACGGCAAGAACAATGAGAACGATGGTGAGTGCGGGCAATGTCGCTCCTTGCGGTTTCTGGTCAGCGGGCGATGGGGTAGACGATCAAGGTGATTCCGTCGAGTTTGTAGACCTCGATTCTCTCCCCGGCCTCGATCGTGATGGTGTCGTCGTAGCTGCGGGCCTGCCAGATCTGGCCATCCACCTTGGCCTCGCCCGAGTTCGCGGTGATCCGGGTGGTCACATCCCCGAACGAGCCGATCAGGTCATCGAGGGAGGAACGGTATCCCGGAGCGCGGCGAGCTTTCTCCAGGAGCGTGGGACGCAGCAGGAAGAGGGTGGCCACCGCTGTGGTCAGACCGACGATCACCTGGAGCCACAACAGCTGGGGGAACAGCAGCGCAACCACTCCGCCGGCGAGAGCACCGGCCGCGAGCATCAGCAGTGTCAGGTCGAGGGTGAGCAGCTCGGCCGCTGCGAGCAGCAGCGCCAGCACACCCCAGGCCGCCCACGGGTTCTGGCCGAGCCAGGTCAGGAAATCAGTCATGGTAACTCCCGGTGCGCCGTCCGAAGGCGGACCGCGGTTCGCCAAGCCTCGGAGATGCGTTGCAACCGGTGGCTCCCCGTGCTGGCCGCGCGATCCTCTTCATGGATCAAAGTTATCGGAAGCGTTGCCCAAACCGGACGTTAAGGTGAGACAGTGACTGGTTTCGAGATCCGCGAATTCGCTCTTCCCGGGCACGCGGGCGAGGAATGGACTGCCTACTGTCGCATGAACGCCGACGACAGCGTCGAGGCGCTCGGCCCCCAAGGACCCCGGAACAGCCCGGAGGTCGACCTGAAAGCTGCGCATGCCGCCCTCACCGAGAACCGGGTGCGACGCTGGCTGGCCTGGATCAAGGACCGGCCCGTCGGTTTTGCCAAGCTGGTGGTGGATCTCGTGGACGAGCCCGAAGGTGCGAGGGCGCACGTCTACGTCACGCCCGGGTGCAGGCGGCGGGGAATCGGCCAGGCGCTCGCGGAGGTGGTGCAGTCAGCCCTGGAACCCGGAACCCGCTACGTCAACCTCGAGGTTCCGACCCCGGTGCCGGGCCCGGGCGACGAAGCGTTGCCCAGTCCCGTCGGTGAGGGGGCGCTGTTGGCCTCCAGCCCACGAGCGCGATTCGCCCTACGTCACGGCTTCGTCCTGGGACAGGTGATGTGGTACTCCCGTTACGACTTCGCCGCCCCGGCCGTCGCGCTGAGCGATGTTCTCGCCACGGCCGGGGCCGCGGCCGGGTCGGACTACGAGGTGCACTGCCTGGAGGGGGAGGTGCCCCCGCCGTGGGCGGCCGGTGTTGCGGTGCTGAAACAAAGCATGAGCACCGATGCGCCACCCGGTGGGCTGATCATTCCCGAGACCTCCTGGGATGCGGACCGCGTGCACGCGGAGTATGCGCGATTCAGCTCGACGAACCGGCTTTTCCTCGGGATCGTGGTGCACGAACCAACAGGAAGGGTCGTGGCGTTGAATGAGCTGTTCGCATCGCGTGAGCGGCCCGACGGCATGATCCACCAGAGGGACACCATCGTGCTTCCCGAGTATCGCGGCCACCGGTTGGGAACGCTGGTCAAGGCCGCCAACCTGGAAGCGGTGCACGCCGCCCTGCCCCAGGCCCCCGCGGTCCACACCTTCAACGCAGCGGAGAACCATCACATGCTGGCCGTCAACGAGACCCTCGGATTCCGCAGGGCCGCCGCGCTCGGAATGTTCCAGGCCGTCAGGGAAGCCGTGGAATCTGCCGCTCAGAGAGGGCAGACGTAGCGGGGCGGCAACTTTGAGGCGGCCGCGTCGTCGACGAACCAGTACGTGGCCTGCTGCCCGTGGACGTGGGATGCGGGCAGGGACTCGTCACCGTCGAGAGCCCGGATCAGCGCATCCGCCTTGCCGGCTCCTGTCACGATGAACCAGACCTCATCGGATCGGTTGAGGGTCGGGATCGTCAACGAGATGCGCTCCGAGGGTAGTTTCGGGGAGTCCGTTACCCCGATCACGCTGCGGGAGGTGGAGTCGAAACTCGGATGTCCCGGGAAGATCGAGGCGACGTGCCCGTCAGGGCCCATCCCCAGGAAGGTCAGGTCGAAGCGGGTTTCCCCCAACTCGGCAGCGTATTCGGATGCACTGTCGTGCGGGTCCGCACGACCGTCGCGCGCCGCCATCATGTGAATTCGCGCCGACTGGATGGGCAGGGTACGGCCCAGCCGGCTGATGGCCTGGAGGGAGTTCCTGTCCGGATCCGTGGCGGCCACGAAACGTTCATCCCCCCACCACAGGTGAAGGCGCCCCAGGTCGATCTTCGCCTCGGCGGCCAGGTTGGCGAAACGTTCATAGACCAGATCGGCGGTTCCCCCACCGGTCAGACAGACATGTACATCGCCATGACCTTCCAACAACTTCGTGATCCGTGTCATGAACCGGCGCGCGACCACATCGGCCACCTGCTGCGCCGATGCCAGGCGTACGACCCGACTGAACATCACTCACCCACCTGTGAGGCGATGCGACTCACCACCGATTCGAAGACGTCGTCGGGGTCCATGCGCTGCAATTCCTCCAAGAGCAGTTCCGTGAGGGGACGCCGTTTCAGCGCAATTTTTCGCTCCGGCTGGCCAGGCACGGCGTAACGGGCGATGGCTTCGGAGCGCCCCCGGTTGATGACGATGTCGCCCTGGTCGGTGGTCAGCCTCGCCTCCGAGATGCCGGGCTGGTCGCTGTCCTCGTGCAGCACCGGGACGTCCAGCTGCTGCTCCAGCCAGGCCACCAGCAGAGTGGAGCAGGCGTTGTCGGGGGTTGAGCGCACCAGGGCGGAGGTGACGTGGCGGGGGAACTGGTCCAGGGCGGCGGCCAGCAGTGCGCGCCAGCGCGTGATCCGGGTCCAGCACAGGTCCGTGTCGCCGGGGGCCAGGTTGCGGGCGCGGATCGCCAGGGCCAGCTGCGGATCCGGCGCCCCCATCGAGTCGGTGATCCGGCGGGTGGCCAACCTGCCGATCGGGTCCTGGGCGAGGGCGTCGGGGGCCTTGTGGGGCCACCAGACGATCGTGGGGGAGTCGGGAAGCAGCAGGGGAAGCACGACGGAGTCGCCGTGCAGCGCCAGCTCGCCGTGCAGCTTGAGGGCGATCAGATCCCCCGGGAGCCCCTCGCCGACCTGGATCTTCGCGTGGAGGCGGGTTTCCCCGCCGGCCTTGGAGACGACGATGACCCGCGACGGGTGCGCCGTGGCGGAGGCCCGGGCGGCGGAGAGCACCTCGTCCTGGTGGTCGTCGTCGGTGATCGCCAGCAGCGTCAGGACCATGCCGCTGGTCGGCCCGACCTCCCGGTGGGCCCTGATCAGCGCGGAGGTGATGTCCTGCGTCGTGGTGTTGTTGAGTTCGATGATCACGGCTTCCTCCTCTACGGCCTGCGCCAGGCGTTGCCGTCACGGGCCAGCATCTCGGCTGCGCTGGCGGGACCCCAGGTGCCCGCCGCGTAGGGATCCGGCTGGGTGGGCAGCGAGTCCCAGTAGTCGAGCACCGGGTCCAGGATCTTCCAGCCGAGCTCCACCTCCTCGTGCTGCGGGAACAGGGGCGGATCGCCCAGAAGCACGTCCAGGATCAGGCGCTCGTAGGCCTCCGGGGAGGTTTCCGTGAAGGAGCCGCCGTAGACGAAGTCCATGGAGACGTCACGGATTTCCATCTGCGTGCCCGGCACCTTGGCTCCGAACCGGAGGGTGACACCCTCGTCGGGCTGGACGCGCATCACCAGGGCGTTCTGTCCCAGGGCCGCGGTCTCGGTGGCGGGGAAGGGCAGGTGTGGTGCCTGCTTCAGCACCAGGGCGACCTCTGTGACCCGTCTCGGCATGCGTTTGGCGGTCCGCAGATAGAACGGGACCCCGGCCCAGCGACGGTTGTCGACATCGACGCGGATGGCGGCGTAGGTCTCGGTGCGGGAATCGGGGGAGACGCCATCCTCCTCCAGGTAGCCGCGCACCAGCTGGCCCCCCTGCCAGCCCGTGGCGTACTGGCCGCGGGCCGTGTGGGCCGCGTAGTCGGAGGGAACCCGGGCGGCCGCCAGCACCTTCGTCTTCTCCGTTCGCAGCTGCGTGGCCTCGAAACTGGTTGGTTCCTCCATCGCGACGAGGGCGAGCAGCTGCAGCAGGTGGTTCTGGATGACGTCGCGTGCCGCCCCGATCCCGTCGTAGTACCCGGCACGGCCGCCGATGCCGATGTCCTCGGCCATGGTGATCTCCACGTGGGAGACGTAGTTGCGGTTCCAGAAGGGTTCGAACAGTTCGTTGGCGAAACGCATCGCCAACATGTTCTGCACCGTCTCCTTGCCCAGGTAGTG
>CAJPNZ010000046.1 GCA_905372155.1 Propionibacteriaceae bacterium | reverse complement strand
AAGCTGGTTGAGCCAGCACGTGAGCGCCAGCGAACGGCTGAGTCGAAACCACCCGACAGCCAAAAAGCAGATCCGACCACAGGCCCCCGGACATGCACAAGATGGTTTCGACACGGGCCGCTCCTTCGTCGCAACCCGGCTCAACCAACTTCAGGAAGAACAAAGCTGGTTGAGCCAGCACGTGAGCGCCAGCGAACGGCTGAGTCGAAACCACCCGACAGCCAAAAAGCAGATCCGACCACAGGCCCCCGGACATGCACAAGATGGTTTCGACACGGGCCGCTCCTTCGTCGCAGCCCGGCTCAACCAACTTCAGGAGAGGAACGTCGCAGCCCGGCTCAACCGGCTTCGAGAGAACTGTTAACCGTTCTTCCTGCGGCGACGTCCAGACCTGCGTTCGCCGCCATCGGCCGGGGCCTGCGAGTCGACGGGGTTGTCGAAACGCAGATAACCGGAGCCGTGGCAGTGATCGCACTCCTCCGTGAACGCCTCGGCCAGTCCGGTTCCGATGCGTTTGCGGGTCAGCTGCACCAGGCCCAGGCTGGTGACCTCCGCCACCTGGTGCCTGGTGCGGTCGCGGCCAAGACACTCGACGAGACGCCGCAGCAGCAGTTCGCGGTTGCTGGGCAGCACCATGTCGATGAAGTCGATGACGATGATGCCGCCGAGGTCGCGCAGCCTCAGCTGCCGGACGATCTCCTCGGCCGCCTCCAGGTTGTTGCTGGTGACGGTGGCCTCGAGATTGCCGCCGGAGCCCGTGAACCGACCTGTGTTGACGTCGATGACGGTCATGGCCTCGGTGCGGTCGATCACCAGCGACCCTCCGGAGGGCAGGAAAACCTTGCGGTCGAGGGCCTTGGCGATCTGCTCGTCGATGCGGTACTGCGCGAACAGGTCGCGGCCGTCCTCGCCCGCTTCGAACCGTTCGATGCGGTCCGCCAGGTGGGGGGCGACGTGCCCGACGTAGGCCGAGATCGCCTCGTGGACGTCATCGCCCTGGACGGTCAGCTTCGCGAAATCCTCGGTGAACAGGTCACGGACGATGCGCAATGTCAGGTCGGGCTCGGAGTAGAGGGCCTCGGGGGCCTTGCCCGCCTTCACTTTCTTCTCGATGACCTCCCACTGGGCCTTGAGCCGGTTGACGTCGCGCACCAGCTCCTCGGCGGCCACCCCCTCGGCTGCGGTGCGCACGATCACGGATTCGTTGTCGCCGATCAGTTCGCCGAGGATCTGCCTCAACCGGGTGCGTTCCACATCCGGGAGTTTGCGGGAGATCCCGGACAGGTGTCCGCCCGGCGAGTACACGATGTAGCGGCCCGGCAGGGAGATGTGCCCGGTCAGGCGCGCGCCCTTCGCCCCGACGGGATCCTTGGTGACCTGCACGAGCACCGTCTGGCCGGACTTGAACACCTTCTCCACCTTGCGGTCCTCGGCGGTGACGCCGTAGGAGTCCCAGTCCACCTCGCCCGCGTAGAGGACGGCGTTGCGTCCCCGCCCGATATCGATGAACGCCGCCTCCATGCTGGGCAGCACGTTCTGCACGCGCCCCAGGTAGACGTTGCCGATCAGGGACGTGGCGGATGCGCGATCCACGTAGTGTTCAACGAGGATCCCGTCCTCGACCACGGCGAGCTGGGTGTAGTCCTCCCGCTGACGGATCACGAGTTTCCGGTCCACGGATTCACGACGCGCAAGGAATTCGGCCTCGGAGAGGATCGGAGCGCGTCGACGACCCGCGGCGCGGTTCTCCTTGCGGCGCTGCCGTTTGGCCTCCATGCGGGTGGAGCCCTCGATCCCGGTCACCTCGTCCCCGGCGCTGCCCTTCGGTTCAGAACCACTGGCACGACGGCGACGACGGCGACGGCGACGGGTACCGGTCGCCTCCTCACCACCCCCTTCGGAGCTCTCCTCCTGTCCGGAGGCTTCGTCCTCCTCGTTGGATTCCTCGCCGGGCTCGTCGGGGGATGATTCGTCGCCGGTCTCCTCTTCAGACGCCTCCTCGGTGTTGGAACCACGGCGACGACGCCTACCACCGCGGCGGCGACGACGCCTGCCGGGGCGCTCCTCCTCGGCCTCGACACTCGCCTCCCCGGGTTCCTCCGCCGCATCCGCAGCATCCGGTTCCTCCTCGGAGCCCGTCCCGGCCTCTACAACATCTGCAGAATCCTCGGCAATGGCGTTGGCCAGTTTCGCCAAGGACTCGGTACGTCCCTCGGCGGTGATGGCGAACGGGTCCTTCATCGTCGCACGACGGGCCTTCGCGGCCTCCTCTGCGATGCGAAGCGCTACCGCGATACCATCCTCCACCGTCCCTTCTGTTTCCTGCCCGCCGTCTTCTTTCGTCTGTTCAACCGATTCGGATTTCTCGGTCGTGGCAGTTCCTGCGGACCTGGCCGCGCGTCGCCGGCGCTGCCTCGGAGCCGGCGCGGGATCCGGTTCCTCCTGCCCATCCTGAGCCGGTTCCGGTTCGAGCCGGGTTTCGACATCAGAGGTCACGATCGGCGTGTCAACAGGCCCGCCGGCAGCTCGTGTGGCGCGGCGACGGCGCTGCCTCGGAGCCGGCTCCTGCTTCGACTCAGATTCGGTGGCCTCGGATGGTTCCAGGGTCGCAGCAGCGGTGGTGACGGGTACGGCCACCGGAACACTCACCTCGGTGGGCGGACCTGCGGGGCGGGAAGCGGCGCGACGGCGCCGACTTCTCGGGGCGGCTGGCTCCGGCTGCGGTTCCACGACCATCTCGGGCTGTTTTTCGGATTCGGTGAGGGCTTCCGCTCCGGAGGTCTCCTCCCCGGAGGTTTCCTCCTCAGGTTGCGGTGCATGGGCCTCCAGCACGGCAGCCACTGCGTCAGGCAGCACCACGGAGGAAGCGCTGCGCAGTTCGTGTCCGAGCTGCGCGAGCTCGGTCAGCAGTTCCCTGCTGGTGATACCGAGGTGCTTGGCGAGCTGATGGGCTCGGGGACGCGCGGGCAGCTCGGATGCAGCGGATTCCTGCTTGGTTTCGGTCATGTACGACTCCTTCGGGCGCATTGGCGCCAGCTCCGGCGTGGCTCGCCACGCCTCTCAAGACTCAAGGTCAACCGGAAGCATCGGGGCCTCCGCGGTCGAGTTCATCGTCGCGGTGTTCAGCCCCGGGCTGCCTCTCGGCGGCACCGGCGGTGCTTGACCTGGTGATCATTGTTCCACAACTTGCGCACACCATGGGATCCCAACCCCACCCCACCTAGAATTGGGCGGCGATGAAAACCCCGCTCCGCATGCTGACGTCACTCCTGTTCGTCTGCCTTGCAGCGGCGAGTTGCTCCACCGGCGTTCCCGAACCGAGCCCCAGCGCCCCTTCCGTTTCCCCGGTGGATCCTGACGCAACCCCCGAGACCCGGGACCTCCTGCGGAGGCTTCACGCGCAGGAAGGCAAGGGGATCCTTTTCGGACACCAGCACGACCTGTCCATGGGCTTCACCTTCGACACCGGTGACGGCAACGCCTCCGACACCCTCGCGGCCGTCGGCGACCACCCCGCGGTTTTCGGCTGGGACAGTCTCGTCCTCGACGGAGACGAGGCCCCCGGCGATCCCGACGCCACCCCGGAGGCGAACGCCGAGGTTCTCACCCGCATTTTCAAACAGGCCGATGCGCTGGGTGGGGTCAACACGCTGACCATGCACCTGCCGAATCCCGTCACCGGCGGAGATTTCTACGACACCTCGGGGGATGCGGTCGCCGCGGTCCTGCCGGGCGGTGCCAGGCATTCCGACCTGACCGCCCGGCTGGACCGGGTTGCCGACGCCGTCGCCGGGGCCAGACGCCCGGACGGCACCCTGATCCCGGTGATCCTGCGTCCCTGGCACGAACGGAACGGAGACTGGTTCTGGTGGGGTGCGGGGCACGCCACCGATCAACAGTACGTGGAGCTGTTCCGGTTCACCGTCGACTATCTGCGCCACGAGCGGGGCCTGCACAACCTGCTCTACGCCTACTCCCCCAACTCCCCGCTGAACGCCGACCCGGGAACCTACCTGGCCGGATACCCGGGGGACGATCACGTGGACATCCTCGGGTACGACTCCTATGACGAGACCGAAGGTGGCCAGGAATGGCTCAGATCCGTCACCGCCGACCTGGCGGCGGTGGTCGGTCTGGCCGACGAGCGCGGGAAGGTTCCCGCCTGGACTGAGTTCGGGCCGTACGAGGGCACCGAACCGGATCCGCACTGGTTCACCTCGGTCCTGGAAGCGTTGAAGGCCGACCAGAATGCCAGCCGTATCGCGTGGATGCTGACCTGGGCGAACTATGGCCACGGCGACCGCGAACACGCCTACGTTCCCTACCCGGCGCACGGCGACCACCCGGAGCATCCGCTGCTGGCAGATTTCCGGGTTTTCCACGACGACCCCTCGACCGTCTTCGCCAAGGAGTGGAAGCGCTGACCCCTCCGGACCGCCGCGAGGAGACACGCCACGGCCTGTCCACGGGAGTTTTTGTGGTGGTTCCGGGGCCACGATGGCATAGTGGAATCCTGCCGCGACACCGTTTCCGAAGGAGCTGAAATGAACGCGAAACCCCCCACCGTCGTGTTCGCCGGAGACTCCATCACGGACACAGGGAAGGATCGGGCGAGCGGCTCCCTGGGCACCGGTTACGTGGCCAAACTGGCGGAGGGACCCCTCACCTTCGCGCGCGTGGTCAACGCGGGTGTCAGCGGCGACCGCATGGCGGATCTGGAGGCGCGCTTCGAGGGCGACGTGCTGGCCGAGAACCCCGACCTGGTGAGCATTTTCATCGGCATCAACGACACCTGGCAGGCGGTCACCGGGGAGGCGGCCTCGCCGCTTGGGGATTTCGAAACCTCCTACCGGCACCTGATCGAGAGCCTCGACGAGACACCCGCCGTGCTGATGGTGCCGTTCGTGGCTCCCGTCACCCCTGATCAGGAGGGTTGGTTCTCGGACCTGCGCCCGCGGCAGGACCTGGTGCACCGCCTGGCCGCGGAGTACGGCTGCGCCGTCGTCGATCTGGGTTTGATGATCCGCGAGTACTCATCGGAGTACGAGAACGAGGAAATGGCCGAGGACGGCGTCCACCCCACCGATCTGGGGCACAAGCTGATCGCCGAGGCCTGGGAGCGCGAGGCCCGTACCCGTTTCGAGGCGCTGCGCCAGTAGCGGCGGAACCCCTTCCCCGGGTCCTGTGCCGCGCACGGGTCACGAATCGGTTTCCTGCTCCCGGGCGAGCAGGTCCCGGGCCTCGCCCGCGACGATCAGCGATCCCGCCACCAGCACCCCGGCGGCCGGCCCTGCGGCATCGGCCAGCAGCGTCGCCAGCTCCAGCGCGTCCGCCACGCCCGGGGCCTTCTGCACCTTCCCGGCGGGCCAGATCTCCTCCGCCGTGCGTGCCAGTTCGTCGACGGGCAGGGAACGTGAGGTGCCCCGGGCGCGGGTCACCACCACTTGGTCCATGGCGGAGGCGAAGATCTCCAGCACCCCGGCGGTGTCCTTGTCGGCCATCATCCCGACCACACCGATCAGCGGCTGGAAGGCGAACGCCTCCCGGCACGTCTCGATGGTGACCCTCGCGGCCTGCGGGTTGTGGGCGGTGTCGACGACGATCGCCGGTGAGGTGCGCACCAGTTCGAGCCTGGCCGGGGCCACCACCGAGGCGAGCCCCTCCTCGATGATCCCGGGTTCGAGGGGCTGCCCGCCCAGAAAAGCCTCGACGGACGCCACGGCGAGCGCGGCGTTGCGGGCCATGTGGGCTCCGTGCAGGGGGAGGAAAAGGTCCCCCACCGGCCCGCCCTCGGACTGGATCCGGATCACCTGCCCGCCCACCGCGGGACGGCGTTCCAGCAGCCCGAAGTCCGGGCCCTCCGCCTTGACCACCGCTCCGACCTCGACTGCACGGGCCAACAGCACCCGGGCCGCCGCGGGTTCCTGCCCGGCCAACACCGCCGTCGCGCCCGGTTTGATGATGCCTGCCTTCTCGGATGCCACCTTTTCCAGCGAGTCCCCGAGGATGTGGGTGTGGTCGAGGCCGATGGGGGCCACGACCGAGACCTGCGGGGCGGCGACGGACGTGGCGTCCCAGCTGCCGCCGAGCCCGACCTCGACCACGGCGACGTCCACGGGGGCGTCGGCGAAGGCCGCGTAGGCCATACCGGTGATGACCTCGAAGAAGGTCATGTCGATCCCATCCAGTTTCCGTTCGTCCACCATCCGGACGAAGGGTTCTATCTCGCCCCAGACTTCGGCGAACCTCTCCTCGGAGATCGGTTCCCCGTCGATGGAGATCCTCTCCCGGGCGTCACTGAGGTGGGGGCTGGAAAACCTTCCCGTGCGCAATCCCGCGGCGCGCAGCAACGCGTCGATCATGATGCAGGTCGACCCCTTGCCGTTGGTTCCCGCCACCTGGATCACGGGGGTGGCCCGTTCGGGATTCCCCAGTAGATCCATCAGGGCGGAGATGCGGCTCAGGGCCGGGCCGACGCGGTGTTCGGGCCAGCGGGATGTGAGTTCGGCTACGAGGGCAGCGTGTTCCATGATGAGCACATACTAGTGACGCGGTTACTATGTTCTGCGTGATGAACAGATACCCCGACCCCTCCGTGCGACACTGGCCGGACTGGGTGGGATTGATGGCCCGTCTGATACCCGGAGTCGTCTTCCTCTACGCGGGCATCGTGAAAATCGGGGACGTCGAGGGTTTCGCCCTCGATATTCGCGCCTATCAGCTGGTCAGCTGGGATCTCTCCCAGATACTCTCGTACATCCTTCCGGTGGTCGAGATCGCAGTCGGGGTCCTGCTCATCGTGGGGCTGCTCACCCGCTGGGCGGCGCTGGTCACGGCGTTGCTGCTGATCGCCTTCATAGGCGGCATCATCTGGGTCTGGAGCCAGGGAATCAGCATCGACTGCGGCTGCTTCGGGCATGGTGGCGAGGTGACCCCGGAGAGCACCCAGTATCCTCAGAAACTGGCCGAAAATCTGGCGATGACCGCGCTGTGCGGCTGGCTGGTCGTACGGCCACGTTCCCTTTTCAGCCTGGATCAGGCACTTTTCGGCTCACCCATTCGTTTCAGCGAGGAGAGCCACGACGACATAGCCAAAATGGCGGAAACCGAGGAGTGAATTTTTACCTCATGGCCAACAACTCGAATCTGAGCAAACGCGTCGCGCTCAGGCAGCAGCAGGAACTGGAAGCACGCCGCAAACGCAACGCCCGAATGCTGGGGGTCGGTCTGGGCGTGCTGGCCCTCGTGGTGGTGGTCGTCATTGCCGTCGTCATCGCCAACGCAATTGGCAGCAAGGCCCCTGCTGCCGAGCAGCTCACCCCTCCGAACGCCACCGAGGGACACGGCATCGCCATCAAGAGCAAGAACACCCAACCCGCGGGCGACGTGCCGAACGTGGTGGTCTACGAGGACTACCAGTGCCCCGCCTGCAAGGCGTACGAGGCCCGGTACGGCAACGCTTTCCAGCAGCTCATCGACGAGGGCAAGATCACCCTCGAGATCCGTACCGCGTACTTCCTCAACGACGCCAACAAGACCATGAACAAGAAGTCCTCCGAACGCGCCGCGCTGGCGGCGGCCGCCGCCGACGCGGTCGGCAAGTACCGCGAATACCACAAGGTGGTCTACGACAACCAGCCCGAGCACGAGGGTGACGGCTACACCGATCAGCAGCTCCGGGTCGATTTCGCGGCCAAGGCCGGAATCGCGGGGGACGACTTGGCAACCTTCCAGAAGCTCTACGACACCAAGGCCTACGCCGACTTCGCGAAGAAATCCTTCGAAACCATGGGCGAGGCCGGGATCGGCGGCACGCCCGCGTACGTCGTCAACGGCAAGAAGATCAATCTCGAGAGCCTCTCCTCGAACGATCCGCAAACCGTGCTGACCGCCATCCAGTCCGCCGCTTCGGGTTCCTGATCAGCGACCTGATGTGATCGTGCCACCGGGAGGTCTCCCGGTGGCACGATCACATCGCGGGGTGTGACTTTTACCTCATCCGCCGCGCACAACTACGATTCCCTACCATGACTAACCCTGCCTACAATTCCGGACTGCCCACTAAACCCGCTCTCGAGGGTCTCGAGAGCAAATGGGGACGGGTATGGCGTGAGGACGGCACCTACGCGTTCCGGCGCCCGGCATCCCGTGAGCAGGTGTTCTCCATCGACACCCCACCACCGACGGTCTCCGGATCGCTGCACGTGGGCCACGTCTTCAGCTACACCCACACCGACACCATCGCCCGCTACCAGCGGATGCGCGGCAAGGAGGTGTTCTACCCGATGGGCTGGGACGACAACGGTCTGCCCACCGAACGCCGCGTCCAGAACTACTACGGTGTGCGCTGCGACCCGTCGCTTCCCTACGACGAGGATTTCACTCCCCCGGCCAAGCCGGATCCGAAACGCCAGATGCCCATCTCGCGACGCAACTTCATCGAGCTGTGCGAGAAACTGACCGCCATCGACGAGAAGGTCTTCGAGGATCTGTGGCGGTATCTCGGATTGTCCATCGACTGGGACACCCTCTACACCACGATCTCCCCGGCCACGCAGGTCGTGGCCCAGCGGGCCTTCGTGCGCAATCTCGCCCGCGGCGAGGCCTACCTGAGTTTCGCCCCAACCATGTGGGACGTCACGTTCCAGACGGCGGTGGCGCAGGCGGAACTGGAGTCCCGGGAGCACCCGGGCGCCTATCACCGCGTCGCCTTCCACGGCGCCGACGGGCCGGTGTTCATCGAAACCACGCGCCCCGAGCTGCTGCCCAGCGTCTGCGCCCTGATCGCCCATCCCGATGACGAGCGCTACCAGCATCTGTTCGGGACCACCGTCACGTCTCCGGTCTTCGGGGTGGAGATCCCGGTCCTGGCGCACACCGCCGCCGAGCCCGACAAGGGCGCCGGCATCGCGATGTGCTGCACCTTCGGTGACCTCACCGACGTGCAGTGGTGGCGGGAACTCGATCTGCCGACCCGCACCATCATCGGCCGCGACGGCCGTCTCCAGCGGGAGATCCCCGAGTGGCTCACCAACGCCGAGCCCTGGGCCGACTTGGCCGGCAAGACGGTCTTCTCCGCCCGGGCCGCCGTCGTGGAGCTGCTGCGCGCATCCGGGGATCTCGACGGGGAACCGAAACCCATCTCCCGGCCCGTGAACTTCTACGAGAAGGGTGACAAGCCGCTGGAGATCGTCGCCACCCGCCAGTGGTACCTGTCCAACGGCGGCCGCGACGAACAGTTGAAGGCCGACCTGTTGAAGCGCGGCGCGGAGCTGGCCTGGACCCCGGAGCACATGCGCCACCGCTACGACAACTGGGTGGGTGGCCTGAACGGCGACTGGTTGATCTCCCGGCAGCGGTTCTTCGGGGTGCCCTTCCCGGTCTGGTATCCGCTCGACGCCGACGGTGAACCGCTCTACGACCGGATGATCGTCGCCGACGAGGCCAGCCTGCCCGTCGATCCCGTCACCGCGTGCCCGCCCGGCCACGAGGAGTCACAGCGCGGGATTCCGGGCGGGTTCATCGCCGATCCCGATGTGATGGACACCTGGGCGACCTCTTCGCTGACCCCGCAGATCGCGTCCGGGTGGGAGCGTGACGAGGAACTGTTCAACCTCACTTTCCCGATGGACATCGCCCCCCAGGGTCACGACATCATCCGCACCTGGTTGTTCTCCCGGATCGTGCGCGCCAATTTTGAGAACCACTCGCTGCCGTGGCGGCGCACCACCATCTCGGGTTTCGTCACCGACCCGGACCGCAAGAAGATGTCCAAGTCCAAGGGCAACGTGGTGGTTCCCTCCGACATCCTGGAGCGTTTCGGCTCCGACGCGGTCCGCTGGCGCGCCGCCATGGCCCGTCCCGGCATGGATTCGCCGTTCGACCAGTCGCAGATGAAGGTGGGGCGCCGGCTGGCCATGAAGATCCTGAACGCGGGCAAGTTCGTTCTCGGCCTGGCCCCCGAGCCCGGGGATCCCGCCGCCGTGACCAACCCGGTCGACAGGGCGCTGCTGGCGTCGCTGTCGGATGTTGTCACCGCCTGCACGGAGACGTTCGACGCCTTCGACTACACCCAGGCTCTCGAGGCCGCGGAAACCTTCTTCTGGTCCTTCTGCGACGACTACCTGGAGCTGGTCAAGGAACGCGCCTACGGCTCCCAAGGTCCCGAGGCGCAGGCCTCTGCGCAGTCGGCCCTGGCCATTGCCCTCGACGTACAGCTGCGGTTGTTCGCCCCGTTCCTTCCGTTCGTGACGGAGGAAACCTGGTCCTGGACCCACGGTTCGTCCATCCACCGCTCCCCCTGGCCCACCGCCGGGGAGCCGGCGATTGACGGCGACCGGCAGCTGCTGGCCGACATCGCATCGGTGCTTATCGCGGTTCGCGGGGCCAAGTCGAACGCGAAGGTGTCCATGAAAACCCCGGTCCGGAAGGCCGTCTTCCTGGGTGATCACGCCGCCCTGGAACGTTTGAAGGCCATCGAGGCGGATCTTCGTGCCGTCGGTCACATCACGGGCGAGGTGGTGTGGAAGATCGCCGAGGGTCCCCTGACCGTCGAGGCGGAGCTGGAGGAGACCCCCGCCGCCTGAAACCACCCCGAAGGGATCATCGCCGGTGAAGCAGCGATGATCCCTTCGGGGTGCCGGTTCAGCCGAGGAAGGCCGCCGGGGGCAGCTCCGGGGGTGTCATCGCGGGTTTCTCCTCCAGGCGGGCCAGGGCTTCGTCGACCGCGACGTCGAGTTGCAGATCTTCGCCGTTCTCCCAGTCGGACGGCCCCAGGGGAACCTCGATGTCGGGATCGGTTCCGTGGTTCTCCACCCCGAAACCGTGCTTGTGGAAGGCGAAGGCGTAGCGGGGCTGGGTCACGCCGGTGCCGTCGACCAGCTCGAATCGCCCGTCGATCCCGATCACACCGCCCCAGCTGCGCTCCCCCACCACGGGGCCGAGACCGAGGTTCTGGGCGGCGGCGGTGATGATGTCGCCGTCGGATCCCGCGTAGGGGTTGGTGATGAACACCACCGGTCCGCGCATGCCTTGTCCCGGATACGGTTCCGGTGAATCCACGTGCCGGGCGTAGCCCCAGCCGACGACGGTCCGCGTCAACCGTTCCAGCACCAGCGACGACGTGTGTCCGCCGCTGTTGTACCGCACGTCCACCACCACCGCCTCGCAGCGGGAGGCCTGCTCGATGAGCCGGTGGAACTCGGCCCAGCCCTCGGCCATCATGTTCGGGACGTGCACGTAGCCGACCCGTCCCCGTGAGCGTTCCCTGACTCGCTCGACCCGGGAGGCCACCCACTCGTGGTAGCGCAACCCGGCCTCATTGGCCACAGGAACCACTACCACTCTTCGTTTCGAATCTCCCCGGGCCAGGGTCAGTTCGACGGCGGCGCCCACAGCTCCCAGCAGCAGCGCATTGATGTCAGGGACTCCTGCGGTGGGTTTTCCGTCGACGGCCACGATCACGTCCCCCGCCCGGGCTGCCACACCCGCCGCGCGCAGCGGGGAACGGGCCTTGGGGTCGGAGGATTCGCCGTCGAGGATGCGGTTGATGACGACCTCGCCCTTCTCGTTTCGCCCCAGGTCCGCGCCCAACCAGGCCACCTTCGCCTCGCCGTGCCCGCCGGTGGGTGTGACGTAGGCGTGGGAGGTGTTGAGTTCCGCGTTCGTCTCCACGAGAACGTCGACGAGGTCGTCGTGGGTGGTGATCCGTTCCAGCAGCGGCCGGTAGCTCGCGCACACCGCATCCCAGTCGATGCCGTTCATGTCCTCGCGCCAGTAGTGGTCACGCATCAGCCGGGCGTTCTCGTCGAACATCTGACGCCACTCGTCGCGCGGAAGCAGCTGGCGGCGCAGCCGGTTCAGGTTCACGGCGATGCGGTCCTCGTCCTCGGCCCGCGCATCGGCCGGCTGCACCCACAGGTCGTCGCCGTTGCGAACCACCAGTTGTTTACCGTCTCCACTGACCGCGGCATCATCGCAGGCGTCGACCACCACGGTCAGTTTGCGTTTGGTGACGTCGTAGGCCTCGATGCTGTCCTTCGTCTCCTGGCCCGGCAGTTGCCCGGTACCGAGCACACCGGTGTGCGGGGTGAGGCGACGCCACAGAACCCCCTCGGCGGTGGCACAGAGCCCGTCGTAGCGGCCGGCCGGCACAGGCAGCGGAACCATCCGGTCCTCCGCGCCCTCGACATCCAGGACGACATCCGCATCCGGTTTCTCGTCCTTCGTCTCCGCCTCCGGTTTCTTGGTCTCGCTGATGGCCCAGCCGTCGGCGGACGGCCCGAACGGGACGGGATCCTCCGCGCTCAGGGGAATCACGTAGGGCCGCACGGTGTTGGTGAAACCGAGATCGAAATTGATCTCGTCGTAGGCGGGATCGATGGTCCGGCTCGACAGAAAGTACAGGTAGCGGCCGTCGAAGCTGAACGTGGGCGAGAAGTC
Source organism: Propionibacteriaceae bacterium (assembly GCA_905372155.1). Taxonomy (GTDB): domain Bacteria; phylum Actinomycetota; class Actinomycetes; order Propionibacteriales; family Propionibacteriaceae; genus Arachnia. The sequence continues at coordinate 8,798 of CAJPNZ010000046.1, read as the reverse complement.
GTTGAACTGCCCGCGGGTCAGTTCGAAGGGCCGGTCCTCTGTGAGGTCGTGGCCGACCAGCCGTCCCAGCGCGCCCTCGTTCCCGATCGTCTCCCGCCACACCAGGTAACGCCCACCGGGACTGAAGGCCAGGCCCGTGGCCTCCCCCTGCCGCGACCTCCCGACGTTCCTGACCGTGTTTCCGGCGATGTTCACCACGAACACCGCGCCGTCGTGAGAGGCCACGGCTACCTCGGAACCCTCCGGGTTCGCCGCCAGGGCGAGCACCCGCCCCAACTGGCCGTGCCCGATCCGGCGGAGATCGTCCTGGCCGTCGAGGGACGCGATCTCCAGGCAGTCCTCGCCCTCCGCGTCGGTGGCCCAGATGCCCTTTCCCGTGTTTCCGAGCGGAATGGCCTCCCGGATCCGCACGCCGGGTAGAGCACTCAGGGCGCGGGCCGGCCCGGAGCGGTGAGTCAGGAACCACGCCTGCCCTCGCCACTCGACGAGGGAACCATCACCGCCATGGTCCGGTGCCACGGACTCCAACCGGTCCAGCGCCTCGACGGTGACGGGAAGCGGTTCGCCCAGCGCGAGATCGACCGGGATCTCCCGCGGTTCGGCGTCCAGGGAGTCGAGGACGTGAAGCCTCCCGCGGGCATGGAAGACCACCCGCCTGCCGTCCGTCGTGGCGTCCCGGCAGTACCCGTCGGTGAACGTGTGCGCGGTGTGGGCCCGCAGGTCGCTGCCGTCCGGTTCCACGCTCCACACCTGTGCCTGTTCCCCCGGGTTCCCCGGAAGCCGCGCGCCGAGATCCGAGGTGAAGACGATGCGCTCCCCCACCCAGCAGGGACCGGCCAGACTCGCGGTCTCCCCGGGAAGCAGACGTGTCCAGTTCTCCTGCTGCGCGTCGGACACCCAGACCCGATTGACCATGCCGCCCCGGTAACGTTTCCACTGCTCCGGGCCGCGGAAATTCGGGGATGCCAGCACCACCCGGCCAGTCGGATTCCGGTCCGCGGCCGAAGCAGGACCCCACGGCAGTCGTTCCAGTTCACCGTCCAAGGAAACCGAGTACAGCCGGGAAAGTGCCCGCAGGGCCTCGTTGTGCATGGAGGCCACCAGCACGTGGTCCTCGTCCAGCCAGCCGCACACCTGCATGCGGACAGCACTCAACCAGGTGAGGCGACGCCTGCCGCCCTCCAGATCGAGAACGTGAAGATCCTGGTTGCCCGGGTGGCCGGACACGAATCCCACCCGTCTGCCCGAGGGTGAGAACCGGGGGCTTCGCATCGGAACATGCTCGGAGGTCAGGCGATGTGCCCGACCTCCCGAGATCGTCGTCAACCACAGATCGTCGTCGGCAACGAAAACCACTTGGTCCTCATTGACGTGTGGGTAGCGCAGATAGCCGGAAATCATGGCGCCAAACCTACCCGAAGAAGCGCCGGGAGATGTCAGGCCGACAAGTCCCGGCGCCTAGCCACACGGGAGGAGGCCACCAACTCAGGTTGCGCTTTTCCGAGAACGGCCTCGCGGGTCACGACGACCTGTGCCACGTCCTCCGCGGAAGGCACCTCGAACATCACGTCGAGCAGCAGCTCCTCGAGAATCGCCCGCAGGCCACGGGCCCCGGTTCCACGTTCCAGGGCGAGCTCCGCGATGGCGTCGATGGCCTCTCCCGTGAAATCCAGCTGCACCCCGTCGAGCTCGAAGAGGCGGGCGAACTGTTTGGTCAGGGCGTTGCGGGGCTCGACGAGGATCCGGTTCAAAGCCTCGCGGTCCAGCGGCGAGACCGTCGAGATCATGGGGAGACGCCCGATGAACTCCGGGATCAGACCGAACTTGTGCAGGTCCTCGGGACGGACCTCGGAGAAGGGATCGGTCACTTCTTTCCGGGCCGAGGTGTCGACGCTGAACCCGAGGGGCCGCTTCCCGATACGGGAATTGATGATTTCGTCGAGACCGGCGAAGGCCCCGCCGACGATGAACAACACCTTGGTGGTGTCGATCTGGAGGAAGTCCTGGTGCGGATGCTTGCGCCCGCCCTGAGGCGGAACCGAGGCGACGGTTCCCTCGAGGATTTTCAGCAGCGCCTGCTGCACTCCCTCACCGGAAACATCGCGGGTTATCGATGGGTTTTCGGACTTGCGTGCGACCTTGTCGATCTCATCGATATAAATGATACCGGTCTCGGCCTTCTTGATGTCGAAATCAGCGGCTTGAATGAGCTTCAGAAGGATGTTCTCGACGTCCTCACCCACGTAGCCGGCCTCGGTGAGAGCCGTCGCATCGGCCATGGCGAAAGGCACGTTGAGCATTTTCGCCAAGGTCTGGGCGAGGTAGGTCTTCCCACAACCGGTGGGCCCGATCAGCAGGATGTTCGATTTCCCCACCTCGACGGTCTCGTCGTTCTGGCGTGAGCGACCAATCCTAGTCTGCTCCGATGTGATGCGCTTGTAGTGATTGTAGACGGCGACCGCGAGAGCTTTCTTGGCCGCGTCCTGCCCGATCACGTACTGATCGAGAAAATCGCGAATCTCCTTGGGCTTGGGAAGTTCTTCCTGAAGCCCGAAGGTCTCAACCCTGGGAAATTCTTCCTCGATGATCTCGTTGCACAACCCGATGCACTCGTCGCAGATGTAGACACCGTCACCCGCGATGAGGCGCTTGACCTGTTTCTGCGACTTGGTGCAGAAGTTACACTTGAAGACCTCGCTGGTCTCACCGATCCGTGGCACCGAAAACTCCACTCTGTCCGTCAATTAACGACTGGCCACAACCTTACTCGCCAGGGTGGCATTTCGCGGCACAACACCCTGACGAGCCCCGAGGTTCAGGCCCCGACGTCCTTGAGGGAGGTCAGGATGTCATCAACGATTCCATATTCAACGGCCTCTTGGGCGGTCAGGTACTTGTCGCGCTCGATGTCGCGGCTGACCTTCGTGACCGCCTGCCCGGTGTCAGCCGCGAGCATGTTCTCCATCAGCTCGCGGATGCGCATGATCTCCTTGGCCTGGATCTCCAGGTCGGAGCTCTGCCCGTAGCCTCCCTCCGTTGCGGGCTGGTGAATGAGGATGCGGCTGTTGGGAAGCGCCAGACGCTTGCCCTTGGTCCCTGCCGCGAGCAGCAGCGCGGCGGCGGAGGCGGCCTGGCCGAGGCAGACGGTCTGGATGTCCGGCTTGATGTAGCGCATGGTGTCGTAGATGGCGGTGAGAGCCGTGAACGAGCCACCAGGCGAGTTGATGTAAATGGAGATCTGCCGCTCCGCGTCCATCGACTGGAGACACAACAGCTGGGCCATCACCGCGTTGGCGATGTCGTCGCTGATCGGAGTACCGAGGAAGATGATCCGGTCCTCGAACAGCTTCGTGTAAGGGTCGACACGACGCATGCCGTAGCTGGTGCGTTCCTCCCACTGGGGGATGTAGTAGTTGCTGGTCACTTGTTCGGAGCCTCCGAGTTGATCTGGGACGCACGCTCGTAGACGTGGTCGATGAAGCCGTATTCGAGAGCCTGCTCGGCTGTGAACCAGCGATCCCGGTCCGAGTCGGCCTCGATCTGCTCCACACTCTGACCGGTGTGCTGCGCGATGAGCTGGGCCATGGTCTTCTTGATGTGCAGCGACTGTTCCGCCTGGATTCGGATGTCGGACGCGGTACCGCCCAGTCCACCGGAGGGCTGATGCATCATGATGCGGCTGTGTGGCAGCGCGTAGCGCTTGCCGGGGGTACCCGCCGACAACAGGAACTGCCCCATGGAGGCCGCAAGGCCCATCGCCACCGTGGCGACATCGTTGCTGATCCACTGCATGGTGTCGAAGATGGCCATGCCGGAGTCGACGGACCCGCCGGGACTGTTGATGTAGAGGTAGATGTCGGAGTTCGGGTCTTCGGCGTTCAGCAGCAGCATCTGGGCGCAGATTGCGTTCGCGTTCTCGTCACGCACCTCGGACCCCAGAAAGATGATGCGGTTGGCCAGCAGGGAGGAGTAGACGTTGTCCGTCATTCCCAGACCCGGGGCCTGCTGGGCCGCCATTGAGATGTCGTTTCGCTTGTCGGTCACGTCATACAACGTACCGACTCCGAGCAATTTTCCAAGGAAGGCCCGCCCGGATCACTCAGTAGCGACGCCCATCCCGGAGTCGTCGGCGACCACGGACCCTTCACAATCGCTGGTGTCGACGGAGTCCGGGTTCGAGGAGATCAATGCCCCCACCCAGCGGGCCCTCGGGTCGTTGTCGAGCAGCAAGGATTTCACCATGAGCGTCAACGGCAGGGCGAGGAGGGCCCCGAGCGCGCCGAAGACCGCGGTCCACAGCAGCAGCGAGATGAAGGATACAACCGGGGTGATGCCGACGGCATCGCCGGTGAACTTCGGCTGGATCACGGACTGGATCACGAAGTTGAGGACGCAATAGGCGATGACCACAATCAATGCAGCTGTGGGCCCCTTCTCGAGGAGGGCCAGCAGCGCAGGCGGGATCAGTCCGATGAAGAAACCGACGTTGGGGATGTAGTTGGTGATGAAGCTCAGCACCACCCACACCAGCGGCAGGGACACCCCGACGATCACGAGGACGATGCCGTCGAGAACGGCGACTATGAGGCCGAACAAGCTGGTCACCAACCAGTACCTGCGGATGCCCACGGCGAAGTCCTCCAGCGATCCCGTGAAGCTGGGATGCAGCCTGTTGGTGATGGCCACTCGCTTGGCCATCGTTGGCAGATCCGCCACCAGGAAGGCCAAGCAGATGAGTATCACGGTCACAGTTCCCGTGGCGCTCGAGGCCTGGCTGACGACGTTGCCCACCAACCCGATCACGTTCGACGGTGAAACCGACTTGAGCTGTTTGAGCAACGCGGCCTCGTCGAAACCCAACGTGCCCAGCCATGTGATCAGCTGGGTGTAGAGCTCCGTGAACTGGGGGCCGTAGGAGGTGAGCGAGGTCACCATAGAGGTACCAGCCCACACAATGCTCCCGGTGGCGACCACCAGGACCAACAGCAGCATCACTCCGGTGATCAGAGCGGCCAACGCTCGGGGCACGTGGTGCCTTTTGAGCCATTGGTACGCCGGGTAGGCGGTGATCACAAGATTGATGGCGAGGAATGTGGGGGCCAGTACCGAACTGAACTCCCTGAACACACCGAGGGTCAGAGCGATGGCGCCCAGAACCACGACGGCCATGACGAACAGGGGAAATCTGCCCGCCTCGGGCTTTTCGGTGGCCCCCACCGCATCACTCCGTTTCTTCGGTCTCCGAGATCTCCCCGGCCTCGGGTTTCTCGGTTTCGGCTTCCTCGGCCTCAGGACCCTCCTCGTCACCGGTTTCCTCTTCGACTTCCGGAATCGATGGGGCCATCTCGACGACTTCCCCCTCGGAATCGGTCACTTTCGCTGCCTCGCAGATGGCGGCGAGCGCCTTTCCGCGCCGGATCTCCTGCTGCCACTCGAGCATGTGGTTGTGGTCCATCATGTGATTGACCACTTCCTGTGGCGTGGTGCGCTGCTCGGTGGCCTTGCGGAGAATCAGCTCGGTGAATTCCTGCTGGGAGACGGGAATCTCGTTGTCGTCAACGTACTTGTCGAGGAGCAGCTGGGCACGCAGCGCCTGGGTGGAGCGCTCGTCCACCTGCTTCCAGAAGGCGTCGGCATCCTCCGCATCCTCATCATCGGCCTGTTCCAGGTAGGTTTCGACGGTCAACCCGGCCCGCGCCAGCTGATCGGAAATCTGGTTGCGACGGGCCTCGAGCTCACGGGCCAGCACAGCGACCGGAACCTCGAAGTCGACCTGCTCGAGGGCGGCTTCCAGGATCTTGTCCCGCGCCTCGGCGATCTGTTCGGCCTTGGCCTGCGCCAGGACCGCCTTGGACAGGTCTTCGCGCATCTCCTCGACGGTGTCGAACTCGGAAAGCGTCTGGGCGAACTCATCATCCAGCGCGGGAAGCTCCTCCTCCGCCACCTGCGTGACGGTGACCGTGATGTCTGCTTCCTGACCGCGGAAGGGGCCACCGATCAGAGTGGATGTGAAGGTCTTCGACTCCCCCGTCTTGAGGCCGCGGACGGCCTCGTCGAGCCCCTCAAGCATCCCGGACTCCTCACCCACGGTGAGAGTGACCCCGCTGGCGGAGGCCTCCGGCAGCTCCTCCCCGTTCTGGGATGCGGTCAGATCGATGGTGAGGACGTCGCCCTCCTGGGCTTCACGGTCGAGCTCCGTGGTGGTGGCGAACCGTTTGCGAAGCAGCAGGATGCGCTCCTCCACCTCGTCGTCCAGCGACGGCAGGGCATCCACGGTGGTCTCGATGGCGGTGAAGTCTGGGAGGTCGAAGTCAGGCCGGATGTCGACCTCCGCGGTGAACTCGACGAGCTCGCCGTCCTCCAGTTTGGTGATCTCGATCTCCGGTTGGGCGAGAGGCACCGCTTTGGCCTCCACCAAGGCAGTCTCGTACGCGGGCTGGATGGCCCCGTTGATGGCCTCCTGGAGGACCACTCCCCGGCCGAAACGCTGGTCGATGACAACGGCCGGCACTTTACCCTTGCGGAAGCCTGGAATGTTGACCTGCTCTGCGATCTCCTTGTACGCCTTGTCCAGATGGGGCTTGAGGTCAACGAAGGGGATCTCTACGGTTAGCTTGACCCTCGTGGGGCTCAGCTTCTCTACGGTGCTGGGCACGAATCGACTCCTGAACTTGAAATGGTCGCCGCAAGTTTAACCAAGGGCATCCGAGCCAACCAACCGCAACGTGCGCACCCACCGGATCGCAGGGCCACTCCTCCACGGTTGCTCCTCGCAGTTTCATCCTTCACCGGGTCTCCCGGTCGGCCGTACCGACTTCCTCGCAGCCCGCAGACCGGGGTGTCCCTCATCGTTCGAAGCCGGCGTCTCGATCATCTCGGCTGGGGATCCGCCCGGGAAGCTGCTAGACTCTCCGACGCTTCGCGGATGTAGCTCAATGGTAGAGCCCCAGTCTTCCAAACTGGCTACGCGGGTTCGATTCCCGTCATCCGCTCCAAGGCCCCGCGGGGTTCTCCACCTCACCGAGCCGAACGGCTCAGTGCTACCTTCTGGTTCCATGGCACATCTTTTCATCTTGGAACTGACCTACCATCGCGGACTCGCTCCCGTCGAGGCCAACCTTCAGGCACACAAGGAGTATCTCGCCAAGAACTACTCCACCGGTCGTTTCCTAGCAAGCGGGCGCAAGGAACCCCGGAACGGGGGCGTCATCCTTGCAACAGGCACTCGAAAAGAAATGGAGGAGACCATCAGAACGGACCCGTTCACCATCAACGATGCCGCTGAGTACTCGATCACCGAGTTCCTTCCTTCAATGACCGCCGATTGCCTGTCTCCGTATCGGGAGATGCCGTAGCTGCCGCTCTCTCACGCCTCCAGGAGCCCGGTCATTCCGGATCAGCAGGTACCGTGGAGACATGAGAACCCTTCTGAGACTCGTTGTGGGGGCAGTCGCAACCGCATCTGCTGTCTGGCTCATCCCGGGAATCCGCGTGGTCGCCGCAACCGATCAGCAGTATGTCCTGATCCTGCTCGGGGTGGCTGCGATCATGGGGGTGGTGAACGCCGTCGTCAAGCCGTTCACCCAGGCATTGTCCTTCTGTCTCGTGGTACTCACCTTCGGTCTTTTCCTACTGGTGATCAACGCTGCCATGCTGTCACTGACCGCTTGGGCAGCCCAAAAACTCGGCATCGGCTTCTTCGTCGACGGATTCTGGCCGGCGCTGTGGGGGAGCATCGTCATAAGTGTCGTGAACTCCCTGCTGGGCAGCGTCCTTGGCACCGAAAGAAACTGATGACCCCTCATTGGGCACCTGGCACGGACGTGCAGTAAACTTCCCGAGTCCCCCGCGGGACACCTTCGGGACGTAGCGTAGTGGCTAGCGCGCCTGCTTTGGGAGCAGGAGATCGCAGGTTCGAGTCCTGTCGTCCCGACCACACTCATCTTGTTCGAACACACGCCCTCGGAGTTCCACTCCGGGGGCGTTTTCGCCGATGTAACAGGGGTGAGAGACACATCACCCGAACCAACAGCTGCCTCGACGGACGCAACCCCGTCAACCATCGTTTCGGCCTCTTCGGCCGGTTTCGCGTCGCTACGTGACCTCAGTGACCCACCCTCGGCGTGGTGGGACACCGTCCGAGCCGCGGGGCAGGAGCTCTGGATTCCACCCCCGGCATGGCGGGCCGCCTGGTGGAGTCGGGTCACGATCTCCCGCGACTCAGCAACGGGATGAGGGGTGTGCTGGTCATCATCAAGCCGGATCTGGGCATAGACGACTGTGAGAAGTTTACGTTTCACCACCGGACTGGCCAGCTCGTAGAACCTACCAGGGTCGGCCAAGGACTACCACATCGAGTAGAAATACCGAGCGTCCCCACGAGGCCATCGCCTGGAATCGACCTCTCGAAGTCCACCTCGACCGCGCCAGCACGACCACCCTCACCTTTGAAGAAGAAATCCTGGAGGCTTATTCATAGGGTGTAGGCGAAGATGAGTCCCGTGACGGCTTGTATTGTGGTTTCGAAGGTGTTGTAGGGGCGGCGGTAATCGGTGTGCAGGACACGCCATGTTTTGAGGTTCGCGATGACACGTTCGATGAGGTAGCGGACGCGGTTGATGGTCGTGTTGTTTCTTTTATCGGTGTTGGTGAGTTCACCATGAGCGGGTTTCTTCACGGGGGTGATCATTCCCAATCCGATGTAGCCCTTGTCCCCGATATGATTGTGAGCATTGAGGGTTGTGAGGAATCCGGATTCCTTGATGGCCTTTGCATCATGCACACTGCCTGCTGATGGT
>CAJPNZ010000045.1 GCA_905372155.1 Propionibacteriaceae bacterium | reverse complement strand
CACAATACGAGCCGTCACGGGACTCATCTTCGCCTACACCCTATGAATAAGCCTCCATGTCCCAGTCGCGGGTTGTGCTCTTGGGGTTCCAGGTGATTTTGCGCCATCTGTTTCCGTCTGCGTCGATGTGGATGTCGGGTCCGTTGGGGATGTCGTTGATTGTTTTGACCCACAGCTGATTCCGGCCCGGTTTCGGGAGGTTGAGTTCACCTTTCCGGATCTCGGCGAGTTGTTCGGCGCGGGAGAGTCTCCATACTTTCTCGATTTGTCTCTTGGAGTATTTGGGGCGTTCGTTGGCGTAGGGGAGGAGGTCCCCGTTTGAGTCGTAGCCGTAGGAGTTCGCTGTTCCTTTGGCTGGCATGCCGGTTTCGTCGAGGCTGCGGTTCTCGGGTAGCCAGGAACCGGTTTTCTCGTCGTAGCGCATGACCCAGCCCCGGTGTCCTGAGGGGTTCTTGTGGTGCTGGATCTGGTTGATGGGTCAGTTGAATTCTGGTCGGGGTGAGGGGCCGTGTTGGAGGTAGTCGTGCATGCGCCGGTGGAGGTCGGGGTGTTGTTGCGCATCGAGGTCGACGTATTCTTTCAGTGTTACGGGTTTTCCGAAGGCTTTGCCGACGATGATGTCCCAGTCGATTCCGGGGTAGGAGAAGATGACGTCGTAGAAGGGTCCGAGTTCTTTGTCGCTGATGCCGTAGTTTTCAATGATTGCATAGATTGGGAGGTTCCATTTGGGTGCTTTGAGGTTGATGTCGGCTCCGCCGTCGAGGAAGCGTTGCAGCAGCTTCGCCTCCCTGATGTAGTCATGCTCACGTTTTCCGAACATGACATGCAGTGCGTTCGTGCCCTCGTGAGAATTCACCCGGGCGGGGTCTGCTCCGTGGTCGAGCATCCAGTTCGCGATCTCCACTCGAGCGGCTACGTCTTGGTTACTGAGGGCCCAGGGTAGGAATCTCTTCCAGTCGATACCTGGGTTTTCGGCTACTGATGTCAGGAAATCTTCCAGCGTGCCACGCTTGGCTGCAATACCGGGAGTTTTTTTCTTTGTCATCAACTCTACTTTCTCGCTACTCATCGATGTGTGAACGGTTGCGCATGGGGTCCTCCACGCGATAATTGTTCGCATTGCGATACTCTGCCAAGAATTCCTCTTTAGTGATGTTTCCTGAGAGATACTCGTCACGTAGTTCGCTGTATTTGGCTTCTCGGATGTGTCCCATGTCCCAGTCGCGGGTTGTGCTCTTGGGGTCCCAAGTGATTTTGCGCCATTTGTTGCCTTTGGCGTCGATGTGGATGTCGGGTCCGTTTGGGATGTCGTCGACTGTTTTGACCCACAGCTGGTTCCAGCCTGGTTTCGGGAGGTTGAGTTCACCTTTCCGGATCTCGGCGAGTTGTTCGGCGCGGGAGAGTCTCCATACTTTCTCGATTTGTCTCTTGGAGTATTTGGGGCGTTCGTTGGCGTAGGGGAGGAGGTCCCCGTTTGAGTCGTAGCCGTAGGAGTTCGCTGTTCCTTTGGCTGGCATGCCGGTTTCGTCGAGGCTGCGGTTCTCGGGTAGCCAGGAACCGGTTTTCTCGTCGTAGCGCATGACCCAGCCCCGATGTCCCGATGAGTCCGTCAGCTTCAGCGGCCGGCCATTGCGGTGGTCGACCGGTTGACCGTCCGCATTGCGTGGCGCACGATCCAGCGCGCGCTGCACGTCGTCCGGGGTGTAGCGCCCGATCTTCTTGGCCGCATCCTTGGCCGAGATCGTTTTACGAACCGGAGCGTCCGGGTCATAGACGGTGCCCTTGCTGCCCGCCGTCAGACTGGTGCCATCGGTCGGCTGTGCGAGTTTTCGTTCCGGGAGGGAATCCCTCGAAGGTGCGGAACTGCTCTCACCGGGAACCGCGGGTGAGTCCCCATCCGAAAGGCCTGGGTCGCCCGGGGCGTGACCATTGCGGGGAAGATCCGATGGGGCTTCCGCGGCTCGGCGTGGTTTGGCTGGGTTCTCAGAGCGCTTGCCGGTACCGGGGGTGGGATCCGCGGTGTGGTGGACGACATCGAAGTTGTTGGTGATTTTCCTGCGCCCATTGCTGGGCCCACCGACGTATGCGGGTTGGCGGCCGTGTCTCTTGCGGAGCTCGTCGGCCAATTTGTCGGCCGTCTCGCCGAGTTTGTCGATTCCTTCGAGGATCTTTTGGTTGCCCTTGTGCATCCAATCCTTGAGGGATGCGGTGAGGTTCCTGAGGCCGGCTGTGAATTTTGGGATCTGGTTGCGCAGGTACGTGGCCGGGTGTGGAATTTTGGGAAGCAGGCCGAGCTTGCCCAGGGTCTTCAATGCGGCGGCCTTCCCGAAGAGCCCGAGACCCAGCTCGGTTCCGGTGGCGACGGGATCGTTCTTCCATTTGTGCCAGCCGTCCTTTCCGGCCCAGTGGGCGTCGAGATCGAAGCCCACCAGGTCCGTCCCGGCGCGGGTAAAGACTTCTAAGCGTTCGCGTTCCCATTCGCTGGGCTTGTATCCTCCCCACACGATGAAGGGAGTCGCGATAACGGATACGACCAGCGAGGTACCCAGGTCAGTGATGCCCACCGCACCGCCCCAGATCGTGTTCCACGTGTTCCCGATATTCCAGCCGTGCTCGTCGAAACCGGCGAGGCGTGTGGCGCTGTCCCAGGCTCCCTGGAAGAATCGGCTGGCCCCCGTGTTGAAGGAATCAGCGCAGTTTTTCGTCTGGCGTTCCCCGGGGGCTCCCCATGGCATGGGGCCCATCTGCTCCAGTTCTTCGAGGGTAGGGGTCGGGGGAGCTGGAATGCACATCGTCGAGTCTGTTTTGTTGATCCTGTCCGCGCACTCGCTGACGGCCTGGGTGATCTTCACGTAGATCGCGTTGTATTTCGCCACGAACTCGTTGTTCTTGTCGACGGCATGTTGATGGCGTCGCCAGTCGGTCTTCTCCGTTTTCAACGACGGCGCGTTACCACTCCACCCCACGCCGGCGGGCCGGGGAATCGTGACGCTCGAATCCGGCACCTGTTCATCGTACCCGGCCTGAGCCTCCTCTCGAAACTCCCTCGCAGCCTTCTCCAAGTCTTGAAGGTCTTTTTTGATCGTGGTCATCGTGTTGGCGTAATTCTGGATGGCCGATCCCGATATCACCAGTGCAGCCCTGATGTCGAAAGAGGGAAGGGTGGTTTTCAGCATCAAGCTGTACACCTGCTCCTGTTCCGGGGATTTGTAGATGCCCGGTAACCTGGACCACGATTCCCTGATCGCAGTTGTTCGTGAAACGACATCGATGCCCATGGAACTCAAGGAATCGCCGGCAGAATTGATCGTTTCGGGATCCAGGGTTTCCGGCTTGCAGGGAAATGCGTCTGGGTTTATCAGGCCAGTTTCGTCCACTGGAGCATTCTCGCCTGGCATGTCCTACTCGTTTCCCTTGTAGCCGTATTTCTCGAAATACGAGAAATCTCCCGATGCAGCAGAATTAAACATTTCTCTCTCGAAGTTGCCGGCCATCTCCTGCTGTGCTTTATTGTAAGAAATTGTTGCATTTCCCACACCCACGACGCCGGCATTCACGTGCGACGCCACCGTGCGCAGGTTCTTCTTCTGGGTTTCCATCACCCGCTTCAGTGCCGCCGGAATGTATCCGGCGACCTGCGGGCACCATGACAAAGCAGTCTCGATGGCTTCGAGGTCTTCCTCGGAAAACGTGGCGGCCAAGCCCTCCTGTTGCTCAGAAACCTCCAGTAACAACGCCCTCACCGCTGCGGGTACGATCTTCCACTGAGACATCAGCAGTTCCCTTCCTGTATTTCAACGGCGACACTCGCGCCCGCCGTGCCGAACCCCGGGTATAGAATCCAACCGAAGGAACCCGCGCATCCGCAACCCCCGGGGCCGCGCGGGGGGTCGAGACATCCCATGCTGAAAGTCGGGTCAACCCCGGCCCGACTTGGAGCAACGCCTGCGAGAGCGTGGCATGCATCAGATCCGTGTCAACCAAAAAGACGACGCCCGTGCGCCTCGTGCCGCGTGTGAGAGCGCGGGTCGGCTTTCGGGGGTAGGGGTGGGTGGAATCAACAAATCTCGTCGAAGAAATTGTAGGTTCTCGACCTTCGGAAGAAACCTACGCCCCCGTAGGCTACGGTTGCGTAGGTTTTAGGAGAGGTCATGAAACACGACATGGTGCAGTTGCTGGCCCCTGACGGGCGGCGCGTCGAGAACCCCGGGTTTTCCTTCGGGGGAACCGACGACGACCTGACCCAGTACCTGCGGGACATGGTGCTGGCAAGGCGGTTCGACACCGAGGCCACGGCCCTGCAACGACACGGAGAACTCGGCCTGTGGCCGCCCGCCCTCGGACAGGAGGCCGCGCAGGTCGGCTCCGCCCACGCCCTCGGTGCCCGCGACGTCGTCTTCCCCACCTACCGGGAACACGCCGTCTTCCTCGCCCTCGGGCTGCCCTTCCAGCAGATCCTGGCGCTGTTCCGGGGCTGCGACGCCGGGGCCTGGGACCAGCTCGACCGGTTCCGCAACTACCAGATCATCATCGGCTCCCAGGCTCTCCACGCCACCGGCTACGCCATGGGATTGCAGCTGGACGGCCTCGTCGGCAACGACGACGGCGACAACGCGGCCGTGATCGCCTACCACGGCGACGGGGCCAGTTCGCAGGGCGACGTCAACGAGGCCTACGTGTTCGCGGCCAGCTACAACGCCCCCGTCGTCTTCTTCTGCCAGAACAACCAGTGGGCGATCTCCGAACCCATCGCGTTGCAGTCGCGGATCCCGCTGTTCCAGCGCGCCCGCGGATTCGGGTTCCCCGGGGTGCAGGTGGACGGCAACGACGTGCTGGCCGTCCACGCCGTCACCCGCTGGGCCCTGGAACGCGCCCACCGGGGCGAGGGCCCCACCTTCATCGAGGCCTTCACCTACCGGATGGGCGCCCACACCACCTCCGACGACCCCACCAAGTACCGCCTCGACGAGGAAACCGCCGAGTGGGCGGGCCGCGACCCCATCACCCGGTTGACCACCCACCTGAAACGGCAAGAGATCATCGACGACGCCTGGCTGGCTGCCCTCGACGCCGACGCCCGCGACTTCGGCGCCGAGATCCGCGCCGCCATCCCGAAACTGACGGACCTGACCATGGATGAACTGTTCGACAACGTCTACGCCGAGAACACCGTCGCCCTCGAGGCGCAGCGCCGCGAGTACGCCGAATGGGCGGCAGGGGAGCAGGCATGAGCAACATGACGATCGCCAAGGCCATCAACCTGGGCCTACGCCGCGCCCTCCAGGCCGACCCGAAGGTCCTGATCGCAGGCGAGGACGTCGGGAAACTCGGCGGCGTGTTCCGCATCACGGAGGGCCTCCAGGCGGAGTTCGGAACCAACCGGGTCATCGACTCGCCACTGGCGGAATCGGGAATCATCGGCACCGCCGTCGGACTGACGATGCGCGGCTACCGCGTGGTCGCCGAGATCCAGTTCGACGGTTTCGTCTTCCCCGCCTTCGATCAGCTCGTCACGCAGGTCGCGAAACTGCACGCCCGCACCGCCGGGCGCCAACCGATGCCGATGGTGGTGCGCATCCCCTACGGCGGTGGCATCGGGGCCGTCGAGCACCACTCCGAATCCCCCGAGGCGTACTTCTGCCACACCCCCGGGCTGAAGGTGGTAACCCCCTCCAGCCCGCACGACGCCCACTGGATGATCCAGCAGGCCGTCGCATCCCCGGATCCCGTGATCTTCCTCGAACCCAAACGCCGCTACCACGTCAAGGGGGAGGTGAACGTCGAGCAGCGACCCGCCCCCATGCACCAGGCCGGGATCCTCCGGCAGGGAACCGACGCCACCCTCATCGCGTGGGGGCCGATGGTGCGCACCTGCCTGGACGCCGCCGCCGTCGCCGCCGAGGAGGGCACGTCGGTGGAGGTCGTCGACCTCAGATCCCTCGCGCCCATCGACTGGGTGAGCCTGGCCGCCTCCGTGCGCCGCACCCGCCGCGCCATCGTCGTCCACGAGGCGCCCCGCACTCTCGGGCTGGGCGCGGAGATCGCCGCCCGCCTCCACGAGGACCTGTTCTACGACATGGAATCCCCGGTGCTGCGCGTCACCGGCTACGACATCCCCTACCCGCCGTCGCGCCTGGAGGACGAGTTCCTGCCGTCGGCCGACCGCATCCTCGACGCCCTCGACCGTTCCCTGGCCTGGTGAGCCTGGGAGACAAGGAGTGATGATGAAACGCCAGTTCCTTCTCCCGGATCCCGGTGAGGGTCTCACCGAAGCCGAGATCGTCGCCTGGCGGGTCACCGTCGGGCAGGAAATCGACGTCAACGACGTGCTCGTCGAGATCGAGACCGCCAAGTCGCTGGTGGAACTGCCCTCACCCTATGCCGGGACCGTGACGTCGCTGCTGGTGGCGGAGGGGGTCACGGTGGAGGTCGGCACCGCCATCGTCGAGATCGAGGACGGCGTCGAGGGCGGCGGGGAGGAACCCCCGACCCTCGTCGGCTACGGGCCGCGCGACGAACCCGCCAAGTCGCGGCGCCGCCGCAGGAACACCGCCGGCCGGGATGCGGAGGCCGCCCGTCAGGCGTTGGGGGAGAGCTACGCCTCCCGTGAGCCGTCGCGGCGTCCCGACGACGTGGATCCCGCGGGCCGGGTCGTCGCCGCTCCCGTCGGCGATCCGTTGCCGGAGACGGGTGATGCACCCACCGAGTCGGTGCTGGTGCTGGCCTCCGATCCGCAGTCCGCGCGGGCCAAACCGCCGGTGCGCAAGTATGCGCGCGACCTCGGGGTCGATCTCGGGAAGGTCGCGGGAACCGGGCCGGAGGGCACCATCACCCGCGCCGACGTCGAGGCCGCGTGGATCTTCGAACGGTCCCGGGCGGTGGGGGAAGCAACCCGGGAGGAACCCGCGCAGGGCAGGGTCATCAACGACGCCGCCAGTTTCCAGGACCCGGGGCCGCGAAGCCACGGATTCGGATCGCCGCGCGGCCCGGAGGGTCGTGGGGAACGGCGCGTCCCCATCAAGGGGGTGCGCAAGGTCACCGCCGAGGCGATGGTGCGTTCCGTCAACACCCACGTCCACGTCACCGAGTGGCTGACCACCGACGTCACTGGCACGATGGAGTTCGTCGAGGCGCTCAGGGCGCGCCGGGAGTTCGCGGGGCTGCGTGTCTCGCCGCTGCTGATCCACGCGAAGGCGGTGTGTCTGGCGTTGGGTCGCAACCCCGACCTCAACACGTCCTGGGACGAGGAGAACCGCGAGATCGTCTACCACCGGGACGTGAACCTCGGTGTCGCGGCCGCCACCCCGCGGGGGCTGATGGTGCCCAACATCAAGGCTGCGCAGGACCTCAGCCTCCTGGAGTTGTGCCGGGCCCTCAACCAGCTCGTCGCCGTCTCCCGCGACGGCAAACTCCAGCCCCCCGACTACGCGGGAGGCACCTTCACCATCACCAATGTCGGTGTCTTCGGGGTCGATGCGGGAACCCCCATCATCAACGGCGACGAATCGGCGATCCTGTGCATGGGCGCCATTCAGCGCCGCCCCTGGGTGGTGGGTGCCGGCTCGGAGGAGCGGGTCGTGCCGCGTTGGGTCACCACCCTGGCCGTTTCCTTCGACCACAGGGTCATCGACGGGGAGCAGGGTTCCCGGTTCCTCCACGACGTCGCCGAGATCCTCGCGGAACCCGCCCTGGCGTTGCTGTTCTGAGATCTCAGGAACGAGAAGGCCGGGCCCATGCGGGCCCGGCCTGATGGTTCGGGGGAGGGTGTCACTCCTGCTTGTCGTCGTTCTTCTTGACCAGGGCGGCCATTCCCTCCAGGAAGGCGCGGGACAAGATGATTCCCACGAAGGCCAGCGCCAGCGGAACGAACAGGGCACGAAGGATGGCCAAGGCGTTTCCGCCGGGTTGGCCGTTGATACCGATGCCAAAGATGAGCTCGAAGAGAGCGAAGACCGCAAAGCAGATCACGGTCACCAAGTAGACGGTGCCGATGCCGTTCTTGAGCGCGCTGCCCTTGAAACCGAAATCAAAGATCGCGCCGAGACCCGACGGGGCCTGCTGCTGTCCACCCCACTGTTGCTGGCCGCCGTAGGGGGCTGCCTGCTGCTGTCCACCCCACTGCTGCTGTTGGGGCTGCGCCTGCTGGGCCGCACCCCAGGCCGCCTGCTGGTTCCAGTCCTGCATGTTCTGCTGGGCGGTGTTCTCCTGCCCCGGGGTGCCCCATTCCGGGGCGGATGGGACGGACTGTTGGGGCTGGGCGTTCCAATCCTGCGCCGCGGTCACGGAGGTCTGGTCCTGCGCGGGTGCGTTCCAGTCCTGGGCTGCGGGCTGGATAGTGGTCTGATCCTGAGACTGCGCCCCCCAATCCTGGGCGGGCTGTTGCGCAGATGCGTTCCAATCCTGGGCCGACTGCGCGTTCCATTCCTGGGCGTTCGACTGCTGGGGCTGGGCGTTCCAATCCTGGGCGCCGGTCCACTGGTTGTTCGACATGGGGGCCATTCTGCCACTCGAAACGGGCACCGCCATCCCGCGGTCTCGCTATGTGCGCCAGAATGAGGGCATGTGCCCTTCCCAGTTCAACGTAGACCTGGCCGCCATCGACGCGAATCTTGCCCTGGCGAGCGAACGCAACCCCGGCCGTGCAGTCCTCCTCCCTGTCAAGGCCAACGCCTACGGGCACGGGATAGTTCCCGTCGCCCGGCACGTCGAATCCGTGGGTTCCGCCCAGTGGCTCGGTGTGGCAGAGGTGTCCGAGGCCGAGCAGCTCCGAGAGGGGGGCGTCGAGCTTCCCGCCCTGAAGTTCTCGCCTTGCTTCCCCGAGGAACTGGATCGCGCCATCGCCGCTCGCCTGACCATATCCGTGGGTGATGTCGCGGGGGCGGAGGCGGCCCAGGAAGCCGCCGAACGCGCCGGTGTCCGCCACCCCGTGCACCTGAAGGTCGACACCGGCATGCGGCGTGTCGGTGTCCACCCCGGCGAGGCCGTCGCCCTGGCCACACGGATCAAGAACAGCCCCAACCTGGCCCTCGATGGCGTGTTCACCCACCTGCCGATCAGCGACTGCCCCGAAGGGGAGGAGTTCACCAGGGCCCAGCTCGCCCGGTTCATCGCCGTCGTCGACGAGATCCGCGGCGCCGTCGGGGAGATCCCGTACGTCCACGCCGGGAACTCCGGGGCGGTGCTCGGCCACGACCTGACGGGCACCAACCTGATCCGCCCCGGGATCATCGCCTACGGTTACCGGGCCGACTCCGCCACCGCTTGGGAGGGTCTGAGCCCCGCCGCCACCTGGACGTCGCGGGTCTCGTTCCTCAAACGCGTCCCCGAGGGGGAGACCGTCGGTTACGGCCGCACCTGGACCGCCCCCTGCGACACGTGGATCGCCACCGTCCCCGTCGGTTACGGCGACGGCTACTCGCGGCTGTTCAGCAACCGCGGACGCATGCTGGTGGGCGGGCGTTCCTGCCCGATCGCGGGTCGGGTGTGCATGGACCAGACGATGATCGATCTCGGCCCCGACGACCCGCAGGCCGCGGTGGGCGACGAGGTGGTGCTGCTCGGCCGCCAGGGCGACGAGCAGATAACCATGGAGGAACTCGCCGACCTGATGGGCACCATCACCTATGAGGTGCCCTGCCTGATCGCCCCCAGGGTGCCGCGCATCTACTCGTAGATCCTCGGGTTGTGGATACATGGTGCGGGGCGATGTGGGTGTTCGCCCCGAAGCCGGGTGAGCCGACCCGTGAAGGCCGGTGAACGGATCGGCTCACCCGGCTCGCGGGAAGAGGAGTTTTCGGTGGCGAGACCTTTCACCCCGCATCCGGAGGAGCTGCCAGTTCCGGGGCGACGGGGGTCCGGACCCCCTCGTCGACGGAGCTCAGGTGCGGCAGTTCGTCCATCGAGACGTCCAACGTCCGGAATCGTCGCGCCGAGACCAGCACCCGCGATTCCAGCGTGCCCATGGCGGCGTTGTAGTTCTTGACCGTGCCGTTGATGGACGCCCCCAGCTTCTCGAAGTGCGATCCCAGGGTCGCCAGCCGGGAGTACAGCTCGCGTCCGAGCGCGCTGATTCTCGTCGCCGACTCCGCCAGCCGCGACTGCCGCCACCCGTGAGAGATGATCTGCAGCAGCGGGATCAGCAGGCCCGGTCCCGCCAGGGTGATCCGGCGGGCGGCGGCGTACTCGTGCAGGGTGGGTTGCTGTTCCAGGGCGAGGCGGTAGAACTCGTCGCTGCCGAGGAACAGCACCACGAACTCGGGGCTGCCGGCGTCGAGGGCCCAGTACTCCTTGGCGGAGAGCTGGTCGATGTGGGTGCGGACGTGTCTGACGAAGCGCCGCAGGTGCGCGGCGCGTTCCTCCTCGTCCTCTGCCTGGCAGGCCTCCAGCACGGCCGACAGGGGCACCTTCGAATCCACGAACACCGCCCGGCCCCCGTCGAGGTCGATGCGCATGTCGGGGCGCAGCCGGTTGCCCTCCGATGAGGTGTAGCTGGTCTGGGTCTCGAAATGGCAGTGCTCCACCAGTCCCGCGACCTCCGCGATCCGCCGCAGACTGGACTCACCCCAGGCTCCCCGCACGTGAGGGGCCCGCAGCGCCGTCGCCAGCGACGCCGCTTCCTTCCGCACCGCCTCGCCGGAAACCCGGACCCCCTCCACCTGCTGCCTGAGTTCCGCTGCCAGGGCGGTGCGCTGGTTTTCCACCTCCGCCAGCCGCTGCTGGAGTTGCCGCAGCGCCTCGGATATCGGGGTCAGGCGCAGTTCCGCGGCGCGATCGGCCTGTTTCGTCTGCTTCTCCAAGGCATCCGCCGACAAGGCCCGGAACTGGTGGGCGAGTTGTTCGCGGTCCGCGGTGACGTCCGCGGCCCGTTTGATGGCGGCATCGCGTTCGGCCTCGGCGCGTGCCGTGCGGGTGGCGGCGCTCTGGCGGGCCAGCAGGAAACCGAGGGCCACGCCGACCAGCAGCGCCGCCAGGGCCAGGAGCAGTGAGGAAGTGTCCATGAGGGAAGGGTTGCAGACGGCACCGACATTTTTTGCTGCACCCCATCGCACATTCGGGGACGCGGCGGCGAGCGTTCATCCTCAACGGGGGTGACCGCGTGCGTCCCCACCCCCATGTGGGGACGGTTTTGTCGGGGATGGGGTGTTGAATGGGAATCGTGTTCTCGAATCCTTCTTCCCATCTGGATAACCTGGCCGCCTTCGTGACGGCCTCCCCTACGAGCTATCACGCTGCCTGGAGCATGGCGTCGCGCCTTGCCGATGCCGGTTTCGTCCCGGTCGACGAGAAGAGCCGGTTCCCGCGGGGCGCCGGCCGGTTCTTCGTCGTGCGACACGGCGCCGTGATCGCCTGGCGACAACCAGAACGCATCGGCGAGGCCACCGGGTTGCGTGTCGTGGGTGCCCACACCGATTCCCCGGCGTTGAAGGTCAAACCCGAGGCCAGCTTCTCCTTCCGCGGGTGGGGTCAGATCGCCGTCGAGATCTACGGCGGTGCGCTGCTGAACTCGTGGCTGGACCGGGAACTCGGCATCGCGGGTCGCATCATCACCCGCGACAGCGCCCAGCACCTGGTGCATCTCGACTCCGTGGCCAGGCTCCCGCAGCTGGCCATTCACCTGGACCGGTCGGTCAATGACGGTCTCAGGCTCGATCGGCAGACCCACACCCAGCCCGTCTTCACCCTCGACGCCGAACCCGACCTGCTGGCGGCCCTCGCGGAACAGGCCGGGGTGAGGCCCGGCGACATCCTGGGACACGACCTGTTCACCTACCTCTCACAGCCTCCGGCTCGTTTCGGGCTGCGCAACGAGTTCTTCGCCTCGTCTCGCCTGGACAACCTCTCCAGCACCCACGCCGGATTGACGGCCATCGAGGACCTGGGCGACGGCGACGACCTGGTGCTGCTGGCCGCCTTCGACCACGAGGAGATCGGTTCCGCCACCAGCTCCGGGGCGGCCGGGCCGTTCCTCGAGGACGTGCTGGAGCGGATCGTCTCCGTCGCAGGGTGTGATCTAGACGCGACGAAGGCGCTGCTCGCCCGTGGCTCCTGCGTCTCGGCGGACGCCGGGCACCTGGTTCACCCCAACTACCCCCAGCACCACGACCCGCACGTCGATCTCGTTCCCAACGGCGGCCCCATGCTCAAGGTCAACGCCAACCAGCGTTACGCCACCGACGCGGTGGGTGAGGCGCTGTGGCTGCAGGCCTGCGAGGCCGCGGGGGTGCCGTCGCAGGTGTTCGTGTCCAACAACGCGATGCCGTGCGGCTCCACCATCGGCCCCATCACCGCCACGCGGCTGGGAATGGTGACGGTGGACGTCGGCATCGGGTTGTTGTCGATGCACTCGGCCCGGGAGATGTGCGGAGTGGATGACCCGCACCATCTGGCCGCCGCGCTGCGCGCCTACCTTGAGGGATGACCGGTTCCCCCGAATCCGGTTGAGCCGAGCCTCAGGAGCGTCGACGAGCGGGGCGTGTCGAAATCATCCCGGTTGAAGCTGGTTGAGCCGAGCCTCACGAGCGTCGACGAGCGGGGCGTGTCGAAACCATTCCGGTTGAAGTTGGTTGAGCCGACCAGCGAGCGTCGACGAGCGGGGCGTGTCGAAACCATTCCGGTTGAAGCTGGTTGAGCCGACCAGCGAGCGTCAGCGAGCCGGTCGTGTCGAAACCACCCGGCGGCCGTCTTGGTACCCACGCCCACGGCTGTCCCCCGAAATGGCATCGGGTCAGCGCTCACACCCGCAGAACCCCTGGAAACAGTGTGCAGGCCCGCCTGCAACCCGGCCCAAGGAGAGAAAAAGGCCGGTGCGGCGGGCCTGCCGAGCGCTTGTGGCAGAGCGCGTAACGGTGGTCCTGAACACCTGTGACCAACTGTGTCGTTCACTGAAGAAACCCTAACCCACAGTATTTGGGAAACGCAAGAGGTTCGTAAATATTTTTGCCGGCACGACGCCGCCCCCTCCAGGGGTGGCGTGCCGTAGACTCGTCGCTCGTGGCTCTCACCATTGGAATCGTCGGCCTCCCGAACGCCGGCAAGTCGACCCTGTTCAACGCGCTGACCCGCAACGACGTGCTGGCGGCCAACTATCCGTTCGCGACGATCGAACCGAACGTCGGTGTGGTGGGGGTGCCGGATTCCCGGTTGCCGGTGCTGGCGAAGATGTTCGACTCCCAGCGCATCGTGCCCGCAACCGTGAGTTTCGTGGACATCGCGGGCATCGTCCGGGGGGCGTCGAAGGGCGAGGGCATGGGCAACGCGTTCCTCGCCAACATCCGTGAGGCCGACGCCATCTGCCAGGTGACCCGCGTCTTCGAGGATGTCGACGTGACGCACGTCGACGGGAAGGTGGATCCGGCCGGCGACATCGACACGATCACCACGGAACTGATCCTCGCGGACCTCCAGAGCCTGGAGAAGGCGCTTCCGCGCGTGGAGAAGGAGGCGCGGATCAAGAAGGAGTCGCGCCCGAAGCTGGAGGCCATGCAGGCGGCCGTCGAGGTCCTCGAATCCGGGAAACGAATCCACGGTTCGGGGCTGGACATGGAGCTGCTGCGAGACCTGTTCCTGCTCACCGCGAAGCCGTTCCTGTACGTGTTCAACTGCGATCAGGACGAATTGGCCGACGAGGACCTCAAGGACCGCATGCGTCAGGTCGTCGCCCCTGCCGAGGCGATCTTCCTCGACGCGAAGTTCGAGGCCGAACTGGTGGAGATGGACGAGGAGGAGGGTCGCGCATTCCTGGAGGAGATGGGAATCACGGAACCGGGCCTCGACGTGCTGGCCAGGGTCGGCTACGAAACCCTCGGCCTCCAGTCCTACCTGACGGCGGGCCCGAAGGAGGCCAGGGCCTGGACCATCCCCCAAGGAGCGACGGCCCCCGAGGCGGCGGGGGTGATCCACACCGACTTCCAGAAGGGCTTCATCAAGGCCCAGGTCGTCAGCTTCGACGACCTCGTGGCGGCAGGCTCCGAAGCAGCGGCAAAGGCGGCCGGCAAGATGCGCCTGGAGGGCAAGGACTACGTCATGCAGGACGGCGACGTCGTGGAGTTCCGGACGGGGCTTACGTCTGGGGGGAAGAAGTGATCTGCCCCGTATGCGGAAGATCTGTGGAGTTGCAGCAGAGGTTCTGCGGGGATTGTGGAGCCTCTTTGAATGGCGGCGCGGGGAATGTCGTGAGTACTGGAGGCGGGGACCTCCACGGGAACATTTACCAGGCTGGGCGTGACGTGGTCGTCAATCCCTCAGCAGATATCGTTCCGATGGCGACATATGAGGCCGTTCCGAAATGGCGTAGTCCCATCACTCAAGCGTTATTGTCCTGGGTAGGACTGCTTGTCGGGTTGATGAGCTTGTTCCCCCTCTGGAAAGTGTTTCAGCCAGCTATAGATCTGCTTCATTCAGGTCCTGGGCGGGCTTCTGACGGCGGTGCCTTCGTTATATGGTCGATAGTTTTTCTGATCCTGATCCTGTTCCTTGGTCTCGTGCTCAGCTTACGTCATGTGACTAGTGGCCAGTTGCGAAAGCCGCTGATCTTTGGGTGGGCAGTGAATGGTTCAGGACGTCGGATAACGCTTGAGAAGATCTGTGCGGGGAAGTGTCCTCGGTGTGGAGGCAAGATGCGTTACTACAACAAGCCGCTCAGGTGGATCGATCACATCGAGGCGAGCGGAAGACAATGGCGTGAGGTGACAGAGCGCGTTCCTGCCCTTGAATGCAAGCGGAATCCAAAGCACTGGACAGAGGTTGATCCAGCGGAGGATCAGGAAGTGTGACTAGTGTAGTCGTGTAACCGCCAGATAAACGTGGAGTTCCGGTTCAATGTGTGAGGAGGCCTTGGCGTCACGTGGCGAAAGCGACGAGTAGACATTCGTGTGTTTCGCGTGATGTGGCCGAGGGTGCTGTTGGCCAGATGTGACCGGCCATCTTAGCCTTTGCGCCAGTCAACGGGCCCTCATCAAGGCGAGCTGCATCATTCGCAGTGCCGTGGCAGCGCTCCCAGTGGCTGTGGTGACCTGCCGCTATGGATGCCTTCAAAGCCTCCGCCCTGGATCGAGGTCATCAAACTTGGGCTACGGGCTTCAACAGACGGATGAGCCTCACAAATGCGTTGGCGTAGCTCCCAGACTAGTTTCCAGCGACGCAGTATCGTCCTCGCGCCTCCCTCAAGAGGTCTAGCAACTAAGCCGAGGTTCCAGGCTGCTCTTCGGGTCGGAACGGTTTGTCTGCTGCCGCGCATGCCATGGCTAAGTTGTTGTGGCTAGTCAGAGTCGGGGTGGTCGGTGCCGAGGATTCGGGCCCGAGTTTCGAGAATTTCCTTGAAAAGTGGGATGGCATCGTTGAGTCGGCCCGCTTTCTGGTAGGCGGTGGCGAGGTCGATGCGGATTGCGAGGGTGTGGGGGTGGTCGGGTCCGAGGATTTGGGTTTGGGCTTTGAGGGTTTCTTCGAAGAGTGGGAAGGCGTCGTTGAACCGGCCTGCATCTTGGTAGGCGAGGGCAAGGTTGTCGCGGGAGTTGAGGGTGTCGGGGTGGTTGGGTCCGAGGATTTGGGTTAGGGCTGTGAGGGTTTCCTCGTGTAGAGGGATGGCGTCGTTGAGTCGGCCCGCGGCCTGGTAGGCATTGGCGAGATTGTTGCGGGAGCCGAGGGTGCCGGGGTGGTTGGGCCCGAGGATTCGGGTTCGGGTTTCGAGGGTTTCTTCGAAGAGCGGGATGGCTTCGTTGAGTCGGTCCGCTTTCTGGTAGGCGGTGGCGAGGTTGTTGCGGATTGCGAGGGTGTGGGGGTGGTTGGGTCCGAGGATTTGGGTTTGGGCTTTGAGGGTTTCTTCGAAGAGTGGGATGGCGTCGTTGACTCGGCCCGCAGCCCGGTAAGCGTCGGCAAGGTTGTTGCGGCTGATGAGGGTGTCGGGGTGGTTGGGTCCGAGGATTTGGGTTCGGGCTTCGAGGGTTTCTTCGAAGAGTGGGATGGCTTCGTTGACTCGGCCCGCTGCCCGGTAAGTGAAAGCGAGGTTGTTGCGGCTGGTGAGGGCGTTGGGGTGGTTGGGTCCGAGGATTCGGGCCAGGGCCGTGAGGGTTTCCTCGTGTAGCGGGATGGCATCGTTGAGTCGGCCCGCTGCCCGGTAGGCGAGGGCGAGGTTGTTGCGGGCGCGGAGGGTATCGGGGTGGTCGGCGCCGAGGATTCGCTCCGACTCTTCCGCCGCGTCCTCGAGAATCTCAATGGCGCCGCCGAAGTCGCCAGCCTCTGTGGCGACCGTCGCCAGCGCATTCTTCATGGCGAGCACCTCCCGCGCCGTGTGGTGCAGTCGGGCGGCGGGCAGGGAGATGTCCCGGTATGCGTGGCGGGCCTCGTCGAACTCGCCGAGGCTGAGCGCCAGGTCTCCCCACTCCCGCGCCACCTCGTAGACCAGTTCTGGCTGGGGGGTGCCTTCGAGCCACGTCCGAATCTCGCGGATCCGTTTGCGGCGTGGCTCTGGGTCGGCTCGGTTGACCCGGGTCTCATGGGGAAAGTCGAAGCTCGTGAGCGGCGAGACGCCGGGCGAGGCGACGTTGAGGAAGGAATAGACGCCGCCCCGCCAGGCCCACAGGTCCGGCGCCTGGGTTGCCATTTCCGCAACGTTTCGCGGATGGAGCCACCACACCAGGCGGGCACGGGCGCTCTCTGCCAGGCGGTCCCGGCGGATGTTGAGTCCCTGCCACCGCTCGGGGGTGAGCCAATCCGAGGCGCCGGACAAGTGGATCAGATCGGCATCGGCTGCCGTTGTAACGATCAGCCGCTCCAGGCCCTCCGCATCGGCGGCGGGATCCCAACACACCTCGGCCACGCGGAGGCCTCGTTCCTCAGCCGCATGATCAATGGCCTCCCGCGCCATCCTCCTGGCCTCGTCCGCGACGGCCTCCACGATGAGGATCTGAAAATCCGGCCCGTGGCCGACCGCCCGCGCGAGCCGGCCCAGTTCGGCGCCGAAAGCTGGCCCCTCGGTCATTGAGCCGCGGCCCTGACGTACCCCTCCAGGGTGCGGATCACGGGATGGCTGCGGCGCCAACT
Source organism: Propionibacteriaceae bacterium (assembly GCA_905372155.1). GTDB lineage: Bacteria > Actinomycetota > Actinomycetes > Propionibacteriales > Propionibacteriaceae > Arachnia. Next base: position 4,734 of record CAJPNZ010000045.1, on the reverse strand, counting down.
TCCGTCGTTGTACTCCATGAGCGCCAAGCGGTGCAGCAGCCGCTGGGCTCGTTCGTCGTTCCCGCCGTGCTCGGGAGTTCGATCGATCTCACAGAGCAGGGCGTAGTCCTCCGGGGTCAGCCAGCGACGGTAATCGGCTGCGAGACGACCGATGGCGGCCCGGGCGGTCGCGTGGTCGATCACCTCGCCGGGGGCCAGCTCGCAGCAGAGACGGAGCAGGTGCAGCAACTCGCGGGGATGGCCGCCGGAATGCTCGACGAGAAGCCGGATCGCCTCATCGGATTCGAAGAGCGTCTCATCGGCCCGCCGCAGAAGGATCTCTCGCATGGCGGTCCAGCCGGCCTCGCAGCGCGTGGTGGTGCGTTCGTAGAGCTTGATCATGGGCAGCACGAGATCGGCGTCCAGTTTGCCGCCGATCCTGCCGTCGTACTTCAACTGGAGCGGGGCGGTATAGATTGCCAACGTGGCTATGGTCAACAACTGCTCGGCGTCGTAGATGAAGAAGTCTTCCGTGTCCTTGCCCCGCAGCTTGTCCGTGCCGTCGATGAGAAAGACGATCCGGCGACCGTCCAGGGACTTCTCTGCGCTCCTGATGAGCGCGTTGAAAGCGCCGGCGAGCTGGGTGAAACGGTTGCGGATCTCGATGCGCATCGCGTCCTTGGTCGACGCGCCTGTCTTGAAGGACGAGGTCACCCGAGAGATCAGCCTGAGCAGCCCGGGGAGCCCGCCGCCGAGTTCGACGCTCGCCTCCGCTCCCACCCCGGCTTCCGTGAACATCTCCCTCACCCGGGTGCTGCTGGCGAACCACTCCTGGATGGGATTGAGGGACGCGTCCGGCACCTTGATGCCTTTGGCTTTGAGTTCCTGGAGCAGACGCTCCGCCATCGCCATCAGCACCTCGCTGTAGGCGAGGTTGTTGCTGTCGAGCAGAGTGAGGACGTTGACCTCGACCGGCAGGTAGTGGCCGGACGCGGTGAACCGGTCCAGGTACTGCCTGAGCTCCGTGGTCTTGCCGCTGCCGATGTGGCCGAAGAACAACACGTGCTTGGTGGTTGCTGGGAAAAACGCGTCGGTTTCTGGGTCCCACCCCAGTTTCCGCGCCAGGCGTCGCCTGGTCTGCTCGGAGCCGCGTGCCTGCTGGGTGTCGACGAATCGAGGGTCGCCGTGGTTCAGGGCCTCGTCGAACTCCAGACTCTGCAGCGCCTCCATCAGGGACTGCGCGGGTTGGAACGTCATGCCGGGCAGTCTACTTCCAGCCGCCTTGCCTGACCCCGGCAAGAAGCGCATAGTAGCCGTCCGTGTTGCGTCCCACCCACTTCCCACCGCTGGAGGAAACTGGCTCGAAGGACGCCGTCGCGGCCCAGAAAGACTGTCTACAGGGCGCCCGTTGCCATCACGGAAAGGACGAATCGGGCTCTTCACAGGAGCGAGTGGGGCAGGGGTTTGAACCTGCCGGTGTTGAGTGGGTGGAGGGTGGGTTGCAGTGAGAGCCAAGTTTAACGTTTGGCGTTAATAACGCTCCTCGGTATACTTTGAGTGCATGATCGTCTCTTTCGCCGATCGCGACGCTGAGCGACTGTTCCAAAGGCAGCGCGTCAAGCGCCTTGATCCTCGTCTCCACAGGAAGGCGCTCATCAAGTTGTGGTTGTTGGATGCCGTCCACGAACTCGACGAGCTTCGAGTGCCGCCGGGTAACCGGCTGGAGGCGCTCAAGGGAGCCCGAATCGGTCAGCACAGCATCAGGATCAATGACCAGTGGCGGATATGTTTCGTGTGGACCTCGGCGGACCCGAGCGGAATTGAGATCATGGACTACCATTAGGAGGCTCGGAATGGACAACAAAATGGCTCCTGTTCATCCAGGAGAAATCCTCATGGAGGAGTTCCTGAATCCGATGGGCATTACTCAGCATCGGCTCGCGATCTCCATTGGGGTGCCGCCCCGCCGAATCAACGAGATTGTGCACGGCGCGCGTCGGATCACGGCTGATACGGCATTGCGGCTGGGACGCTTCTTCGGGATGAATCCGCAATTCTGGGTCAACTTGCAATCGCACTACGATCTCGAAATCGGGAAGGATGCACTGGGCGATGAGCTGGACAAGATTCAGCCTCTGGGATCTGTCGCATGATCGTTGTCCGATGGTTGGACCCGAGCAACAGTAGGCTCTGACCAGTGACTGCTTCCGACGTGAGAATCGTGCCCTACGAGGCCGCGATGCGTGAACGGCTTCTCGACCTGTCGATTCGCGCGTGGGACGCGGTTTTCGAGGCGATGCGCGATGACCTCGACCGCGGTTTCGTGCCTCGTTTCGTGTATGACAACTTCTACCCGGATGGGTGGGATGTTCGTCAGAGAGCAGACCTCGCCCTGGTCCTCGACGAAGAAACGGGAAACTGCGACGTCGCGCTCGTCGACGACGAGATCTCCGGGTGGGTCTGCACCCGAATTCACCCCGAGGACTCCATGGGCGAGGTATACATCCTGTGTGTCGATCCCGCGCATCAGCGCGAAGGCATTGGGCGGACGCTGATGGAGCATGCGCACGAACGCGCCAGGCGGGTCGGGATGCGGATGGTCATGGTCGAGACCGGCGGAGACGTGGGCCATGCCCCGGCGCGCGCCACCTACGAGGCGATGGGCTACGAGCGCTGGCCCGTCGCCCGGTACTTCAAGCAGCTGTGACCCGCTGATCTGAGCGGGTCCTGGTCATCCGCTTTCACCGCTTCTCCGGGAGATGCGATGACGTGTGTCTCGAGCACGCCGTCAATGACTAACGGAATCGACGCAACCAAGCGATGCGGCCAATCTGCCCGGCACAGGGATTTGAGAGGTCATGGCTGGACACAGGATCAAACATCAGTTCTCGGAGCTCGGCGGGTACGTGCGCGATGTCGGCTGGCGGTGCTTCCGATGGTGAACAAAGCGACTACACCGACATGGATGAGTAGGACCAAAGGGGTGGTGGCTGTGGGCAGTGTCGCGGAAACCGTGCTTGGTTGAGGGAGGCCCCCGGTTGTGCAGCACTCAACGCTGTTTTTGGCCCTGAAAGAGACTTTTTGGAGTTGAGTGCTGCACAACCGGGATTTTTCCGGTATCCCGGGCGCGGGAACTGGTTCGGGGACGGGGCGCGTTGGCGGGGAGACGCGGGTATCGAAGTGTGCGCTCGCCAAGTGGCGTTCCGCCCAGATGATCACGTCCAGGACGCTGCGCGCCGTGTAGGCCCGTCGACCCCCGCCCACCGATTCTGTCGTCAGGATACCGGCGGCCCGCAGAGTCTCCAGGCCCCGGGACGCGGCCGTGCGCGAGATGCCATGGATTCTTGAAGCCGTTGTGATTGTGAGGACGAGGGTGCCCGGCAGGTCCTCCAGGATCCGTAGCGCTGCCGAATCTTTCTGCTGAGAGCGACTCGCATTTCTGTGACTGGCCCAGTGCTGAAGGTCCTCGTTCCATTCCTCCCGGAGATCGGCCAGCTCAGCGGAGATCTGTTCCGCCTGATCGCAGGCAATCATGACGGCTTTGAGGAAGAAAGCGATCCATGCATCGCGCCCGGTCCCGGGAATGTTCTGCGCAGCGCTGCCGCTCGGATTCCCATCCATGGGTTCACGAAACAGGGACAGTGCTTCAACATACCTGTCGCCGAGCGTTGCCAGGACGAGACTCGTTGGTAGAACCAGCCCGGTGAGCAGGCCTCGGCGTGCCAGCGTCGCGTGAATGAGGGCCCGGCCAACGCGGCCATTTCCGTCGGTGAAAGGGTGAATCGTCTCGAGTTGAGCGTGCACGAGCGCAGCCTGGATGAGTGGGGCGTGGGTTGCGCCGTTGAGGTATTCCAGGAGGTCGTCGATCAGTGATGGGGCAAGATCGGCTGGCGGAGGCACGAAGTCGGCATCCAGCGGATGGTACGAGGACCCCCCATCCAGTTCTGGATCACGCGGATGCCGTGATGTTCCGGTGAATCCGGTACCAGGCTGCGGTGAAGAGCCACCAGGTGTTCGCGTGTCATGGGGTGGGAGTCCGAGAGTTCCTCCACAGCCCTGCGCACGAGAGTCATGTTGTGCGCGACGGAGCGGGCTTGCTCGCTCAGCCCCTTGATCTCCTCCTGCTGCCCAGTTCCGCCAGGGCAATCTTGTGGGCCGATGGTGCTATCCCCTCGATCCGGGAAGATGCGATCGCCTCGCTGCGCAGGAGAAACCTTCCGATGCGCACCAAATCCGGTGACGCATTCACGGCTCGCGCGCGAGCCTCCGCCTGAGCCGCCAAACCTTCTGTATCAGGGGTCAGTGCGAGACCAACGCCCACGAGGGGATCGGGGACGTAGGCAACGTACTCACCGGAGCGACGATCTCGACGGCGCAGGCCACCCTCGTGGGTGCTCTGCCAGGAGCGCGTGACCCACTGTCCCACTCGTCCCTCCTCAAGGTATCGCTCTTCCGCCTCTGACTATACTTTAAGCTCTAAAGTGTCGTAGATCTGGGCGCGGTGTCACTTTTGCAGCCATCCTCAAGCGCGCCTTGGCTAGGGGGTTCAGAGATTGATGCGCCGCCTGTAAATAAGCCTCATGCCGCTAGCCTAAAGTTTTTCAGTTTCTGAAAAATCTTGAGCTGCCATAGGGTTTGATTTGGGAAGCTTTCTTGCAAATGCAGTACGGATGGAAAAAGTGGGATTTTTATGCATATATTGAGGCTTATTCATAGGGGCGTTTTGATTTCCCCAAACTATCGTTTTGCCTCGAG
>CAJPNZ010000044.1 GCA_905372155.1 Propionibacteriaceae bacterium | reverse complement strand
GCCCGGGCGGCGCATGGGGGCGGCGTCGCCCGGCAGGCGGCCGGCCCGCTTCAGGGCGTCTCGGAGCAGGTACTCGATCTGCGCGTTCACCGACCGCAGGTCGTCGGCGGCCCAGCGCGCCAGGGCCGTGTGCACGGATGGATCGAGCCGGAGCAGCACCTGTTTGCGCTCCGGCCGATCCGCGGATCTCGGGGTCACTGATACAGCGATCCCGCGTTGACTATGGGTGTCGCCCGCGAGTCGCCGCACAGTACCACCAGGAGGTTGGAGACCATCGCGGCCCGGCGCTCGTCGTCGAGGACCACGACGTCGGCGGCCTCGAGCTGGTTGAGGGCGTCCTGGACCATGGAGACCGCGCCCTCGACGATCTTCTCGCGGGCCGCGATGATGGCGGCGGCCTGCTGGCGCTGCAGCATCGCCTGCGCGATCTCGGAGGCGTAGGCCAGCGACGAGATCCGGGTCTCGACGACGCGCAGCCCGGCCAGCGCGATTCGCGCCGCCACCTCGTCGGCCATCTCCTTGGCGATCACCTCGGTGTCGCCGCGCAGCGTGATCGTGGTGTCCTGGTTGTCGTAGGGGTGGCTCATCGCGATGTGCCGCAGCGCCGCCTCGGACTGGACGCGCACGAAGTCGATGTGGTCCTCGACGGCGTACTTGGCCTGGGCGGTGTCGGCCACCTGCCACACGACGATGGCGGCGATGTTGATCGGGTTGCCGTCGGCGTCGTTGACCTTCAACTCGTGGGTCTCGAAGTTGTGGACCTTCACCGAGATCTTCTTCTGGACGACGAACGGGACCACGAACCACAGGCCGGGCTTGCGGACGGTGCCCACGTAGGAGCCGAAGAACTCCAGCACCTTCGCCTCTCCGGGGCTGAGCATGCACAGGCCGGAGGCGAGGACGGCCAGCAAAAGCGCACCGACCCCGATGAGGATCGGCCCCAGGGGCAGGTTCTTGGCCTGGGCCTGCTGAACCCCGAGGACGATCAATCCGACGGCCACGACGATTCCCAGCAGACCGACGGGGGCGGGCATGGTCCAGGCGCGGCGCTCCTGCACGTCGACATCCGGGGTGGAGGGAAGCGGAACGTTGGTTGTCATGTCGACTCCTTCCTGATGATGTCAAAATGATATCAGATTTTTGGGTCCGCGTGCTGGTCGCGACGAGACGCTGGTGCGAGGTCGCGTATTCCGGGAGGTTTCAGGGAAAAACTCGATGCCCGGGGCGGAGCGCTCTCGTAGTGTTCTGAATGGTTGGTGACGGGGTGTGTGACACAGGGGCGTCGCCGACTTCCACCGCACACCTGTGATCTCCAAGGAGAAGCTCATGAGAATAATCGACCGGTTACGACCCTTGGCGGGAGTGGCGGCCATCGCGACGGCGGCGTCGCTGGTCGCCTGCGGCATCAACCGCAACGGCGGTGACGCCCATCCTTCGAGCAGCGGTTCCGTCCCGTCGACGGCGTCGCCGACGTCCACATCCCCGGCCCCGCTGTCCCCGTCGCCGACCTCCTCGGTGGCCGTCCCCTCTCCCTCTTCTTCTCCCTCCGTATCCCCGTCTTCCGAGGTGCAGGCGTGGCCCGGGGTACCGGCGACTCCCGTCGCGGCCCACGAGGCCTGGCCCGCGGTGGAGGGCCGGAACCGGGATCGCCAGCTCGATTACAAGGGCAGCGGTGATCCCGCGGTACGGCTGCCAGCCGCCTTGGGCGATGACCTCTCGGCGTATGCCGGGCAGGAGATCACGTGGCAGGCCTGTGGCGAGGGCATCGAGTGCGCGACGATGAAGGTTCCGCTGGACTGGGAAAACCCGGGTAGGGCGTCGCTGGACATCGCATTGACGCGCAAACCATCGGCCACCCCGGGCCGGGGCCCGCTGTTCTTCAACCCTGGTGGGCCGGGCGGATCGGCGCGCCCCACCATCCGGGCGCTGCCCGTCGATGTGGTCCCCGGATACGACCTCGTCGGCTGGGATCCGCGTGGGGTGGGGGAGTCCACCCACGTTGAGTGTGGCACCACGGAGCAGACGGACGCCGCTTTCCTCGCCGACAACACCCCCGACGACGAGGCCGAGACGACGGCGCGACGGGAGGGATGGATGGGTTTCGCCAAGCAGTGTCGCGACGCCTCCGGTGAGCTGCTCGATCACGTGAGCACCATCGAGAACGTCCGCGACCTCGACCTGCTTCGGCATCTCCTCGGTGCGGAGAAACTGAACTATCTCGGCTGGTCCTACGGCACCTTCGTCGGCGCGACCTATGCCGAACTCTTCCCGGAACGCTCCGGAAACCTGGTCCTCGACTCCGCCGTCGATATCTCCATCCCCTCCCCGCCCCTGCTGGGCGTCGGGGGTTTCGAGAAGGCGTTGCAGCATTTCGCCGACTGGTGCGCGGGGGAGGCGTCCTGTTCTCTCGGGGAGGACCGTGATGCCGTGCTCAACCGCATCGACACCTTCCTCAAGGGCCTCGACGCGACCCCCGTGGCCGCGGGGGAGCGGAAGCTCACGCAGTCGGCTGCGGCGCTCGGGATCGGGGCCGCGCTGTACGGCACCGCGGCCACCTACCCGAGGCTGGCGGCGGCCATCCAGCAGGCCGCCGACGGTGACGGGAAGGCGCTCCTCGCGTCCTTCGACGCCATCACCGGGCGCCAGGGCAATGGGTGGACGACGTTCACCTACGCCTTCCCGTCCATCTCCTGCACGGACCGCCCCGACCGGGGTATCGATGCCGCGGCCAAGGACCTGTCCGATCACGCCGCCGAGGCCCCGGTGTTCGCTGCCAACCTCGGGATGCTCCCGATGTGCGAGTACTGGACCGCGGACTCCGCGCCCAACCTCAAACTGACCGCCAAGGGGGCCGGCCCCATCCTGGTGATCGGCTCGAGGGTGGACCCCGTGACCCCACACGACCACTCCGCCGCCATGGCTGCGCAGCTCGAATCCGCCACGTTGCTCACGTGGGAGGGGGAGGGGCACGCGGTCGCCTTCTCGAGGAAGAGCACATGCGTCGACGAGGCGGTGGTGAAATACTTCACCGCCGGCGAGATCCCCGCCGACGGCACCTCCTGCCCGGCCCGCTGAGGACTCGGCTCAACCGGTTTGGAAATGGTGAAGCTGGTTGAGCCGGCCTGCTCGCTCGGCGAACGGGTCGTGTCGAAGCCATCGTGCGCGTGTCTGAGGACTCGTGGTCGGGTGGTTTCGACACGGACCGCTCGTTTCCTCGCGGCCCGGCTCAACCAGCTTCAGGGGGTGGAGACGTTCAGCCCGCCAAGGACTTCAACGCCTCGAAGGACCTGCGGGCGTTGTGAATGGGGCCCTCGCCGAGGGCGGGGTCCTCGTCGAGCATGATGTCCTGCTCCAGCACCCAGTAGCCGTCGAAGCCCACCTCGTTCAGCAGGGAGACGATGGTGGCGAAGTCGACGTCGCCGTCACCGATGGGGGCGAACATCTCTGCCCTGATGCCTTCGCTCCAGGTGAGTTCCCCGGTCAGGAGCTTGTCGGTGAGCTCCTTGTGGACGTCCTTCGCGTGCACGATCGCGACCCGCCCCGGGTGGCGGCGCACGATGTCCACCGGGTCCGCGCCGCCCGCCATCAGGTGTCCCGTGTCGAGGCACAGCCCGACGCCGGTCTCGTCGAGGATCCGCTCCACCTCGTCGGCGTTCTGGATCATGGTGCCCCAGTGCGGGTGCACGCACGCCGTCACACCGGAGGCGGCACACACCTCGGCGATCCGGTCCAGGTTGCGGTACAGCGTCGCCCAGCCCTGTTCGTCGAGGACGGGACGGTCGTCGTAGCCCTCGCGGCCCGAGTCGCAGGCCAGCACCAGCACCGACCCGCCCGCGACGCGGAACGCCTCCAGCTCCGCCTTGACGGCGGGGATCGGGTCGTGGTCGGGGTCGTGCATCACGGCCAGGAAGAACGCGCCGACGGGGGTCAGGCCGTGCGCCTTCACCGCGGCTGCGCGCGCCTCTGGTTCGACGGGCAGCCAGCCCTGCGGGCCGAACTCCGTGGCCGTCAATCCCAGCTCCACCATCTCGGAGAGCACCCGGTCGGGGTTCATCTGGAACCCCCAGCCCGGCACCTCACACACGCCCCACGAGATCGGGGCCCCTGCGATTTTCATTTCGTCACCTCCACGGTCTGTCCGCTGCGGGCGGAACGTTCGGCGGCCTCGGCCAGTACCAGCGCGGCCACGCCGTCCTCGACGGTCGGGGTCACGGGGGAGCCGTTGTTGACGGCGTCGATGAAGGCCGTGAGCTCGTCGCGGTAGGCGTCGGCGTAACGCTCCAGGAAGAAGTCGAGGTAGACCTCCTGCTGAGCCGATCCCGTGGCGTCGTTGACCTGGACCGATGTCGCACGCAGGTTTTCCGCGACGACCTCGCCCTCGGATCCGAAGACCTCCACCTTCTGGTCGTAGCCGCTGGCGCAGTGGCGGGTGTTCTTGATGATCGCGACCGCGCCGCTGGCGGCCTTGAGCATGGTGACGGCGCCGTCGAAGTCGTCGACGTCGGCCAGCGCCGGGTCGAGTTTCTGCCCGATGGCGTTGACGGAGACGATCTCACCCAGGAAGAACCGGGCCTCGTCGAAGTCGTGGATGGTCATGTCCTTGAACACGCCCCCCGACTGCGCCAGGTACTCCGCCGACGGCGGGGCGGGGTCGCGGGAGACGATGGTGAGCTGCTCGACGCGCCCGATCCGGCCCTCGTCGGCGAGCCGCTGGGCCTTCGCGATGGAGGGGTCGTAGCGGCGTTGGAAACCTACCATCACCGGCGGGTGCTCGAAGGTCGCGAGCTCGTCGGCGAGGGCGCGGGCCGCCTCGACGGAGGACGCGACGGGCTTCTCGCACAGCGAGGCCTTGCCCGCGCGGGCGGCCGCCAGGACGTGCTCGGCGTGCAGGGGGGTGGGGGAGCCGATGACGACCGCGTCCACGTCGTCGGCGGAGAAGGCCTCGGCGGCGTCGGCGGAGGCGCGCGCCCCGAGGGGTTCGGCGAGGGCCTTCGCGGCCTCGATGAACGGGTCGCAGACCAGCACGAGCCGGGCCTGGGGATGGGCGGCGACGGTGGCGGCATGGACCTTGCCGATGCGCCCCGCGCCTATCACTGCTATGCGCAGCATGTGGTTTCCTTCCTTGGAGTGAGATGCCCGCTGGGCGTGGAGGCCGGTTTGCTGGCCCCAATGCCGGTTTGCTGGGCGTATTCACGTTTGCCTGCGCTACAGCGCAGGCAAACAGCAACAGGTCCAGCAAACCGGGTACAAGGCCAGCAAACCGGCTTGTTCCGGGGACTGGGTCAGGGCGCGGGGACGATGATGTCGCGCACCAGGGCGTCGAGGTCCGCGTCGGCGGCCAGGAACTGGCGCAGCGTCTTGCGGGTGGGGCCGAACTCCTCGAACTCCTCGATGGTCATGCCGTCGGGCTCGTAGGCGCGGACGAAGTCCGGGATGCGCTCCAGCTCGGCGATGTAGTGCGGGTCGACGGGGTCGGCGATGCGCTCGCGGGCGGTGTAGTCGGAGTCGGCGATGATCTTCTGCCACTTGAAGGGCGGGGAGACCACGACGTCGCCGCCGACAAATTCGGCCCACTGATTGACGTTGCGGAAAGCGGCTGCGAGCACGCGGGCGCGGTAGCCGCGCTCCTGGAAGATCTGGTAGGCGCGCTTCATGGCGGCGATGCCCGCCCAGTCGAGGGCCGACGGATCGATGAAGATGCCGTCGCGGGCGACGACGTGCTTCAGCCAGTCGTCGAGACGGCCCACCATGATCGTGACGACCGGTCCCATCTCGGAGGTGTCGTGCCCGGCGGCCTCACGGGCCTTCAGGCCGCGTTCGATGGCCTCGGCGGCCTGCACGGCCTGCGGCACGGAGAAGGACACGGTGACGTTGATCGAGACGCCGCGGGAGGTGGCGTCCTCGATGGCCTCGAGGCCGGTCTTGGTGGCGGGGATTTTCACCACGATGTTGCGGGCCAGGTTGTGGAACTCCTCGGCCTGGTCGGCGAGTTTCTTGGCGTCGCGGTGGAAACGCGGGTCGGTCTGCACCGACAAGCGGCCGTTGCGTCCCTTGTGCTCGTCGAAGATGGGCTCCAGGAGCTTCGCGGCCTCCTGTGACATGTCCTTGACGGCCTTCCAGCCGATCTCGGACTCGCCCCAGGTGGGGTTCGCGTCGGCGATGGCCTGGATACGTGGCGCCCACACGTCGAGGTGCTTTTTGATGGTGGTGTAGGCGATGACCGGGTTGCAGGTGGCACCGACGCCACCGTACGAGATGGACTGGCGCAGCTCGTCCAGGTCGGAGGAATCGTTCCAGAGCGCCGTCGGGGTGTTGCGGGCGGCGTCCAGGAGAGGCCCTGGCGTGTACTCGATGTCAGTCATTAACTTCAGGCTCCTTCTCGGGGGTCGCGGCAGCGTCATCGCCGTCGTCGAACCAAGTCAACCCCAATGGCAACACCAAGTCAAGCGCTTGTAATGACAAACCACTGTGGTGGCTGGGGTGTTGCGGGTCCTGTGTGATCGTCGGTTGTCGTCGGTCACTCGCCGGCTGACAGGCGTGGGCTGACGATGCCCAGTTCGAATCCCCGGATCACCGCCTGGAGGCGGTCTCGAACCCCGAGTTTGGTACAGGCGTTGGCCAGATAGGCCTTGACCGAGCCCTCCGAGATATACATTTTCTTGGCTATCTCGCGGTTGCTCAGTCCGTTTCCCAGGAACTGGAGCACCGAGATCTCGCGCGGAGCGAGCCCCACCTCCGTCGCGCTCGCCCCGGCGACGGCCTGAGTGTCGAGGGCGCCTCCGATCACTTGGCGCGCCATGAGGCGCACCACGGATGGGGACAGGGGGAGGCTGTCGTCCATTGCGTTCCTGATGGCTGCGAGGATCTCGTCGGGGCGGGCGTCCTTCACCAGGTAACCGGCCGCTCCGGCCCGAAGCGCCGGAACGACGTAGTCCAGTGTGGAGAATGTGGTCAGCGCGAGCACCCGGGTTCCCGGAATCTCCGAGACGATCTTCCGGGTGGCCTCGATCCCGTTGAGCCGAGGCATCTTGATGTCCATGAGAACAAGATCCGGTTCGAGGGCTTTCGCGGCCTCGACGGCGGCTTCCCCGTCCTCCGCGGTCCCCACGACGGACACACCGTCCTCATTTTCGATGAACGTTTTCAGCGCATGTAACATGAGCGGTTGGTCATCGACGATGAGGACGGTGATGTCTGCCATGGAGGCATCTTATGTTGTTTTACCACTCTCGGCGACGAATCCTGGAAATGGTCACCACGACGCTCAACGCCACCCAGATCAAACAGACGATCGCCGTGCCGATCATGGTGATGGGAGAGGTGAACGCCCCTTCCTGTGACGCTGCCCTGGCTCCCATGCCGAAGGTGATGAGGGTGAAAGGGTAGCCCGAGGCGAGTGGCGGAACCGCCGAGGTGAGCACCATGCCGAAAATGATGGCCCCCAATCCGGTCGCCGAGAGGGCGGCGAAGGTGCGGAACCAGGTGGCCAGCATCATGGTGACCGTTCCGATAGCCCAGGCCCCCAGTGCGCCGCACAACCCCCACGGGAGGAGGAGGCCCGGTCCGGTGGGGTCGGTTAGGCGGAAGCCGAGGAGCAGGCCGGTGATCACGGCGGCCACGTAGTAGACACCCATGCCGATGAGCGCCAATTCGAGAGCGACGAGCGTCTTGCCGAGCATGGCGGGAACGATCCGGTCGATCGAGACCATTCGCTGCCAGCCGCGCGTCTGGTATTCGAGTGATTCGGCGTGGGCCAGGAACACGACGTAGAGCAGGGGCATGAAGATGGTGGTGACCATGATCCCGCCCTGCGCCCAAATCGCAACCCACGTGATCCCCTGCTCCTGGAATGCGGACAGGTTGGTGGTGTAGTTCCACGCCCCCAAGATTTGGGCGAAGGCGGCGAGTATTACGGCTCCAACCAGGAACCACGAAGTGCGGATCTTGGTACGTTCGATCCGCCAGGCCGCGGCGAGACTGACGTGGCGACGCGGCGCAGCGATAGCGGTTGCTGTGGCATTCGTGGTCATGCGTTTTCCTCCTTGCGAATGACGAGCCTGGCCGACACGAAGGCCCAGGCCAGCGCGACGGCGGTGGCCAGAGCAACCAGCAACCAAGGATTGGAGGCCAGGGCGAAGTCGGCGCCAGCGGAGTTCCCGGGTGTGAGAGTTTCAAGGGGCGAACCGGCCATCAGCAGGCCCCAGGGCAGGAGCCAGCCGATTATGGGCATCTTGAGGGCTATCCCTGCCAGAGACGTGATCAACGTTCCGATGACGCCTATGATCACCCCGGCCGAGGAACCATCGAACAGGTTGCTCAGGGCCAGCTGTACGGCGCTGATCGCGAATACGCTCACGATGGTGAGGGCGATGATCAGCCAGAAGACTGCTGCATAGGACGGTGAATCCAGTAGCCCCGCCTGCGTCCCGACGAAGGCGGCGGATATCAGCATGATCATGCTGATGAGGGTTCCCAGCCCCGTGAGCAGTGCCAGCTTGGTCATGAACTGTCGCCGTGGCGATTCACCCAGGGCTCGGAACACCTGCCCCATGCGCCCCACTTGGTCGACGCCTGCGACCCGGGAGGCGAGGAAGGCGATGGTTGGCCCGAGCAGCAACCACTGCATCTGCATGTAGTTGTGCAGGGAGAATGTCTTGAGTGCGTGGAGCCCTTGAGGGGAACGAGAGGCCTGGATCCCGATGATTGCCGTCAACCACACGGTTTCGAAGAGCGCAATCCCGAGAATGAGGAGAAGCAGTCTGCTGTTGCGGTGTTTGCGGATTTCGAGCGCGAGGGTGCTCATGCCCGTCCCCTCCTTCCGGTTGTCTGCGGTGCGGTGGGTATGACGACAGGGGTTTCCGTGAGCTCGAGGAAGGCTTCCTCGAGGCTCTTGCGTCGCAGCTCCACTCGCGCGATGCGCACCCCGGCGCCCACCAGTCGGGCCACCGCCTCGGCGATCAGATCGTCGCGCAGTGGCGGAAGAATGATTTCGTCGCCGGCGCTCTGGGGACGCAGACCCAGAGCCTCCAGGTGAGCCACGGCAGCGTTCACGGGGGATACCTTCATCACGAGCTGCCCCTGGTCTCGCAGGCCTGACAGGGGGCCCTGATATCGGAGGTGACCGGATTGGATGATGCCGACGATGTCGGCCATCTGCTCGATCTCGGAGAGCAGGTGGGAGGAGACCATGACGGTGATGCCGCGGTCGTGGGCGAGCTGCACGATCAGGTTGCGGATCTCGGCCACACCGGCGGGGTCCAGGCCATTGGTCGGTTCGTCCAGTAGGAGCAGCTCGGGGCCGGAGATCAAGGCCATCGCGATGCCGAGGCGCTGTTTCATGCCCAGCGAGTACTGGCGCGCGCGTTTGCCGGCTGCGTCGGTGAGCCCCACGATGTCGAGGACAGCATTGACGGAGCTCTTGTCGCACGAGAGGTAGTCGGCGACGATGCGGAGGTTCTGGGCTCCCGTGAGGTGCGGGTAAAACGCGGGGCCCTCGATGAGGGAACCGATTCTGGGCAGGATATCCGCCCTGTTCGCGCGCAGATCGCGGCCGAAGACGCGCACCTCACCCTCGGTGGGTTTGACCAGTCCCAGAAGCATCTTCATGGTGGTGGACTTCCCGGCGCCGTTCGGACCGAGGAAACCGTAGACACCCCCGCTGGGAACGGCGAGATTGAGCTGGTTGACGACGGTCTGGCGCCCGTACCGTTTCGTGACGCCCCGGGTCTCGACCGCGAACTGTTGGGGCTGTGCGGTCGGTGGCATCTGCGGGGCGGGTGGCGTGTAGCCGGCCGCCGAGGGGTGAGTGGTTTGGGCAAACATCATGACAATTCCTCTTCTTTCATGGTGGATTGTTCGGTCTCCGAGGATTCGGATGGGGCTATGTTCCGTTTCTTCGATGGTGGCGTGGTGCGTCCTGGATTGTGGACGGGGATATGGGCCTCCACCACCCACTTGTCGCCCTGCCGACCGGCGGCATAGCTACCCCCGACCGCGGCGACTCTTTCGCGCAGGCCGGTGAGGCCGTACCCGCTGGACCTGGAAGGGTCGTGGGGTTTGATGCGGTTATTGGTGATCATGATGATCACCTCTGTTGGGTCGAGTCTCAGGACGATGGAGCAGCGTGCTCCGTGGCGGGCATGCCTGAGGATGTTGGTGGCTGATTCCTGCACGATTCGGGCGCACGTGGTCTTGAGGGAGAAGGGCAGAGATTCGATGCGCGGATCCACTGACTGCTTGTAAACCCGGAATCCGACCTCGGTCAACGAGTCCACCCGCTGCGCGACCTGATCACCCACGCTGGGGCCGGTGACGATCTTGTCGGACAGTGAACGAATTTCGCCATCGTCGTCCTCGTCGGCTCGCAGGACATCGAGAAGGGCCCTCAGCTCGGACAGCGCCTCTCGTGCCGAATCATCGATGACCCCGAGGGTCTCGCGAAGCTGGTCCGGATCGTGCGAGTTGCGGCGGGCCATGACCTGCATCGTGATGACCGTGATGTGGTGGGCCACCACATCGTGCAGTTCACGCGCGAGGTCGTGGCGCTCCTCCCTGCGGATCGTCTCCTGATGGGCCTCGATCCTTCGGAGCTCCGTATGAACCTTCGCGGTACGGATGACGAGGAATCGAATCGCCAGACCCGCGAGGGCGGCGGCTACCATCAACCAGATGGTCAGCCACCAGAATGCGCCCGCGCTGCTCATATCCGCAATGTCCACCACCCAAGCGACGACACTTGCCCAGATCAGGGTTGCGAGGCAGTGCGCAATCATCAGCCAGTAACGGCACAGAGCAGATATGATGAAAGCGATACTGCATGCAGCGATGAGAGCAAACCCTAGGCGCTGAGTTGCAAACGTTACTCCCATGTCCAGCACAAGCAGGATAACTGAGGTTTGTGCAGAGAAAAAGGAGATCGCGATTGCTATGTATGTGAGGGCTATCTCGAGTATGAACCATGCGGTCAATGAATCCCACGGGGCTTGTCGCATATAGTTGATGTCGCTCATCATGGCCGCGAGAATCACAAAAAACACTCCGAATCTGAGCCAGTTGGGAATGTGGACGGAGTATTCTGCCCTTCCCCAGTGCTCGAGAATCATTGAACGCATGGAATTTCCTTCATGAAATTGATTCTTCTGAAGTGAGATCAACGATATATGGGACAGATGGGAAAGAGGTCGCAGATATTACTTGGAATTGCTGCTGCTGGGGAAGCCGTCTCCGTCGCATGTGCATTTTCGGCGTTTCCAAACAGGGACAACAATACCAGAAGGATTCCGATGATGGCTGAGCTTTTGCGAGTGAACATGTCTTTCTCCTCGATGTTGCGGCGTGATCGAACATGGCGTGTCCGATTTTGCTGTCCAGTTTAGGAAGGCTTCAGGCGGCGCAACAGTGCACCATTGACTAGCCTCTGGGCGTCTTTTCGCCGCAACCTGTGACCACGGGGCCCATCAGGAAGGTCATGCACTGCGGCGCGACAAGGTGTTTTGCGGAGTTGGCCCATGCGGTCAACCGATGAGGACAACAGGGGACGGCGGCCATCCGCGGAGGCCCCGTGAGCAGGAATCCGCGGATGGCCGCTGGTGGTGCGTGCGTGTGGTTGGGGATCAGCGTTGGGTCTGCCAGGAGTTCATGTCCGTCCTCGTGAGGCTGCGGAGCAGGTCCTCCGGCTCCTTTAGGGCTCGTCGGGGAGTGGCCGGCGTTGGGGGCGACCCGGTGATCGATCCGGCGTGTGCCCTGCCGCCGGGTATTTTCTCGAAGGTTTCTCGATCTATCATGAACCAGGCCGTGTCGCAGTAGTCGATGAGGGAGGGGTCGTGACTCACCATCACCATGGTGACGTTGCGGTAACGCTCTCCCAGGACCACGTGTCGATAGATGTGGTGCCGGTTCTCCTCATCCAGGCTGCTGAGTGCCTCGTCGAGGAACAGGAACTGGCTTCCCCGCACCAGCGCGCGCGCCATCAGCAGCCGCTGTGCCTGGCCGGTGGAGAAGTTGCGGCCGCCCGCCTGGACCCGCGATCCCAGTTTCGCCGGGAGCCGTTCGATCGTCTGTTCCAGGTTGACGTCGCGCAGCACCTGAAGTAGTTCGGTGTCGTCGATGTCGCGGTCGTTGCCGAGCACGAGGTTGTCACGAACTGTCCCTTCCACGAGCGTCATCTTGGGGAAGAGCACTCCCGTGGTGTCGCGGAAGGTGGTATTTCCCACCCTGAGGAGCCCGGAGAAGTCGTTCAGCCCCAGCAGGACGTACAGCAGGGTGGATTTTCCGGTTCCTGACGGGCCGAACACTGCCACCTTCTCCCCGGGGCTGACCTGGAGGTCGACTCCGTTGCACACCGCAGCGCTTCCGGGGTAGCCGAACGAGAGCGACCGGGCCTCGATGCGTCCCGGCTCTCCGGCTGGTTCGAGTGTGCCGTAGGAGGGTGAGGTGTGGAGCAGGTCGGCCTGCTTGTCCTGGTACACCGCGACGTTGGCGATCTGCTGCACCACGCCCTGGGTCTCGGAGACCGCGCCGGTGAACAGTGCCATCCCGGTCTGGAAGAGCACGATGTCGGCGAGGGCGACCTGCCCGCCCGAGGCCAGCCACAGGCCGGCGGCGACCACGAGTACCAGCATGATGGTGGTGTATCCGGACTGCACGCCGCTGGTCAGGCTGCTCCACCGGATGACCCGTTTGTACTCCTCGCTCACCTTCTGGTTCAGCGTGGTCCAGCGTTGGATGTGATGTTCCTCGGTGCCGGTTGCCTTCACCGCGTCGATGTTGTTGAGGGTGGCCTGCGTCTCGCCGCTCATGTTCACCTGCGCCTGGACGTGGGTCTGGCTCGCTTCCATCTGACGGCGGGTCAGGAACAGGCTCACCAGGAAGTAGGCCGTCGAGCCGATCACGAGCAGGCTCGCCAGGGGCGGTGACACCAGGATCAGATAGGTGAGTGTCAGCAACAGCGACAGCACCGAGAACACCGAGGGCAGGATCGACTTCACCAGAGCGTCCTTGAGGACAAACCTCAGGCCGAGTTTCTCGGCGATCGCTCCCACCGATTGGCCGGCGAAGTAGGACAGACGTTGGGAGAACAGCCCCGTGAACAGGCGGTGGGTGTATTTTTCCTCGAACTGGTCGGAACCGTGTTGCAGGCCGAAGGAGCGGATGGCGAACGAGGCGCCCGTCAGAACGGCTGCCACGGCCAGAATTCCCACGACGAGCAGGGGGGACGGTGAACCGAGGTCGAAGAACTGACGCGTACTCGCGGTGACCCCGAGGGTGACGAGCTGCGCCAGGATGATGCTGATGGCGAGCAGGGCCGAGGACCGTCCGGGAAGCAGCGTTCGCAACGACTGGCCGGATGGCCGCGTCGGACGCTTCTTGGTGAAGCCCTCCGCCGGGGTCAGGAAGACCAGGACGTTGGTGAAGAAATCCCAGAAGTCCGAATACTGTATCCGCAATCGCCCCATCGCGGGGTCGATCACGTTGACGTGGTGCCGACCGAACTTCTCGATCACCACGAAGTGATGTCCCTGCCAGTGGGCTATCACCGGACCACGAAGCCGACGCAGTTCGTCGTCGCTCACGCTGTCCCGGTGGGCCTTGCGGGCGCTCATCGCCAGTCCGTATTCCGAGTTCAACCTCCGAAGGTAGCCGACGCTGAGCCCGTCGGGCGGTAGGGGCTGCCAGTCGCGCAGATCCCCGGGGGAGACCCGCAGCCCCATGTCGCCAAGGATCATGGAATAGCAGGCCAGCAGGCAGTCCTGTTCGCTCTGCTGCAGGATGATTCTCATGCCGTACCTGCCGTACCATCGATGTGTCCCAGATCCGGCAGGAGCGGTCCGACGCCACCGTCCGGGAGCTGGAGGAGGTTGCGTGCAAGGATCAGGCCGCCGGGGCCGGTCATGATGCCGAAGTCCCGAGCGTCGTGCTCCCCCCACATCCAGGGGCAGCGGGACAGTGTGGCGCCCGCACGGGCGACGAGATCATCGGCAGCCTCGCACCAGTCGTGCCTTCCGAGCTGCCGCCCGTCTAGAGCGAGCACCAGCGCGCCGCCCGCCACGCCGTGGCAGAGGCTGGGTGACCCGGACTTGTCCAGATCCCGCACGAAAAGGTTGGTGGCCTCCTCCAGCTCGGCGCGGATCCGTACGATCTCGTCCGGGGTGACGACGGAGCGAAGGAACGCGCTGTCCTCGATGGTCTGGAGCCACACGGTGCGCGCCAAGGCTATGCCCGCCAGGCCGTGGCACCAGTGGGTGGCGTGGCCATTGCCCGGATATCTGGCGTCGTTCCAGCCCTCTTCGAGCTTGAAGGTGTTCTCGAACTCCCAGGCAGCTTTCCAGCTGTCCACCATGTCGGGATCGGATCCCATTCCCGCGGCGATCAGCACGGCTGTCCCCATGCCGCCCGCGTCGTGGGCGAAGCTGGCGTTCCGCGACATCGCGCACACCTTCTTCGATCCCCACCCCTCAGATGCTGCATCCGTCAGCAGGAGGCCCAGCTGGTGGCACAGCGCGTGACTGCGGACATCGCTGTGGTGGCGCAGCGCGATGATGAGTCCTGCCGGGCCCTCCATCACATCCAGAAGCGCTCCGGGTTTGATGTCATCCGGAGCGATGCTCTCAACTGTCGTGAGGAAGCGGTCGTAGCAATGCCGCACCCATTGGGCGGAGATTCCGAATGCCCGGCTGAGCCTGTGGGCGGCTGCGAGGCGGCTCGCCGGACCGTGATAATAGCTCAGCGCAGACTCGGTGTCGTCCAGCATGGATTCGGTTTCCAGCTGCAGTGTGCGCAGAAGGGATCGTGCCAGCCTGTACCACCGTGCTTCCGGGTGGCTGAAGGAAGCGAGAAGCTCGGCCACACCGGCGACACCCCGATACACCCCGCCGGTCAGAGGCTGCACGGTCAGCTGGTCTTTTTCGTCCACGGCCAGCACCGGCCAGTTGACGCTGCCGTCGGCACCGCTAACGGTTTGAGCCTGCAGGGCGTCGAGGTGGGTGCGTTCGAATTCGTCGAAGGACCCGAGACCTTGCGGGGCAAGCTGTGGGCCCAAGGGCAGGACGATCTCTTGGGGCGTGCGGAAAGCAAGTCGGATGAGGGAGACCTGATGGTCGATGTCGGCTTCCGTGACCGCACCGATCTTCGCGATGGCCCGGGTGACGGGTGCCACGGTGAGTTCTCCCGTCGGTTTGCCCCAAGGGTCTCGGATGGTGGTTTCGCCGGCGACCGCCCAGAAATGCGGAATGGCCCATACGCGCAGCTGCTCCTCCTCCGAATCCACCAAGGTCTCCGCGAGGCCAACCGCATTGCGGCGCAGCATCGCAAAAAGACGCTCGGGATTGGTGTTGTGCCCGACCCGGGACAGCCCGGCCAGGACCGTCGCGTAGTCATTGGTCATGCGCGCGAGAACCCTCACGCGCAGGCTGCCGGCATGCTCGCTGACGAATGCCGTGAGCTCGTCACGGTGCGTCATGGCGATCCGCAGAGCCGTCGCGAAACCTTCGACGATGTCGTCAACATGGTCGCTGGGGGGAACCGGAGCGCCATCCAGCGTTGGACGGTTTTTCTCGGGAATGACCGTGGTGACCGTGTGCACGTAGCGCATGTCGGATCGTCCCTGCCGGTCAAGCACGCGGCGGCGGATCCGCAGTTCGTCGGAGGCGAAACCGCTGACGTCCCCTCCAAGCTCTTGAATATTCGTGCCGAGAGGGATCAGGCCGGTGGCGGCGGGTGACAGGAGACTCTGTTCCAAGGTGGCGCTGGTCGCATCGGGGTGGTCTCCAAGGGTTTTGGGAAGCACGCTCATGATGGTCTCGAGATCGACCGGGACGGGTTGGGTGGCCGTTGCGATGATGTTCTCGTGATGCAGGTCGGTGAGGTTCACCAGATAGGAAAGTCCCAGCAGCTGTCCGGCCCGACGGTAATAATGCGCGGCGGCCGCGCGGCTCGTGAGAGCCTCGTGACGAACGGGTGCAACCCATGCGTGGTTTCCGCAGTCGGCTACCCGAGGGAACCAGAGGTTCAGCCACTGACTGTCACTCGCCCTCTCCGACATCCAGGACCCCAGCGCGGCAAGAAAGAGCTCGTTTCCTGCTGAGCGAGGCTTGTAGTAAATGGTTCCCAGCGAGGTGGTGACCTCGCACACCACGCCTTGGGGATGAATGTCGCCCAGCGGCTTGACCGAAAGAATGGTGAGCGAGCCGGGACGAGCGCTTCCGCCCAGAAGTTCGGAGATGGGTAGGGCGTCCTCGGCGGCGGAGAGCGTGACAGCTTCGATGGTGTCACTCAAGCAATTTCTCATCTGCTGCCAGTGTTGCCAGTGATTGGGGAAGCGCTCCCGAAGCTCGCTCAGGACGCTGATCACGTCCTCCGAGAATCTCTCGTACTGCTCCTCGGGAGTATCTCCGGTGAGTTGTTCCCGCACTCGACGCTCGTTGAGAAGATAGACCAGAGGCGTTTCCAGGGTACGGAAAACGTAGGCCTCCAGGACGTCGTCGGGGGCAAATCTGAGCAGCGAAGGAGAAAAAGCCTCATCGATCGCCTGTCCGATGATTGCCTGGAAAGGCATGGTGGGTGCGGGCTGTGTCTGTGCCATGGGTGATCCTTCTTCGAGGCTTGGTCGACGAAATTACATAGATGACGAGGCTTGTTCACATGTGGCACGTAGACCTTCGGAACCCTTGGTCAGGGTGCATTTGAGGGTGGCTGTGAACAGGCCTCGATGTTCGCTTTATCTGGAGCGCGGGGAACTGAAATGACGAAAAGTATCTTCCGGGGCGCTTTGGGCTCGTCTTGCCTTGGGTCTGATGTGAATCAGGGCTTGGGTGGGGGCCGAAACCAGCCCCCACCCGATTGCTGTCAGCTGCAGCAGGTGAAGAAGACCTGCCAGCTGTTCATGTTGCACTCGTGGGTCCAGGTGAGCCAAACTCCGTTTCCGGCGCCGAGGAGTTCTTCGATTTCAGTGTCGCTGAGCTCGGCGAGGTTGTCGAGGATCTGGTCGTCGTACTTGTTCTGCATGATAATGTCCTTTTCTCTCAGGAGTGTTCTTGTTTTGCTTTCTTCTCACTTCTCTGCGCGCTGAAGTTGATACCAACTTAAGCACGAAAAATTCCGGGTGCAATAGCCCTAACCCGGCTTTGGATAGAGGCGCACTGCCTTCCTGGCTATAAGTAGCTTTTCGCGTCAATTGCCCAAACTTTTCGCTGGGCAGGGGGGTATTGACCGGCTGGCCAGAAGTAGACCCTCGTGGGGGTCATATGCGCAGGGAGAGGTTGTGGGAGGGTCCGAAACCCGCGTCTGACAAGGTCTTTTCCTGGGAAGAGCGACGTGCGTGGGTGAGTGCCTGGAATTTGGTCAATTATTTGAACGGTTCTGTCCCGTTCGGGGAGAAAACATGAGACATCTCGCCTCGAGAGGCACCGTTACCCCCGTGGCGCGCCCGCCCTCAGGACGTGAACAGCGAGAAGTGGAACGAGTACAGGCTCGGGCGGTAGACGTGCTGGCCGAACTCGACCACCCGCCCGTCGGCGGCGTAGCCGGTGCGCTCCATCGTGAGAAGCGGCGCCCCCTCCTCCTCGCCCAGGTCCTCGGCTTCCTTCGCGTTCGCCCCGCGAGCGCCGATCACCTGCCGGGCGGAGGTCACCTCGATGCCACGCGCCGCCAGGCAGCGGTAGAGGCCGACGTCGCCGAGTTCCTGCCAGGTCGGCGCGATGTCGAGGGGAAGGAGGTTCGTCATCAGCGCCAGGGGGTGGTCGTCGGCGTAGCGGAGGCGACGCACCGACAGCAGCGCCTCGCCCTGGGGGATGCCGAGTTTCTCGGCCTCCCCCGACGATGCCTCCCGCACCTCGTAGGAAAGCACCCGCGTGGAGGGGGTGAACCCGGCCTCGGCTAGGTCGTCGTTCAGGGAGGACAGCTTCATGGGGCGGTGCACGTGGGGCGGGGTGACGCGGGTGCCCACCCCGCGGCGGCGCGTCAACAACCCCCGCGAGGCCAGTTCCTGCAACGCCCGGCGGGCCGTGGGACGGGCCACGTCCAGGCGGGTCGCCATCGACACCTCGTCCTCGATCATCGCCCCCGCGGGTAGCGCCCCGGACAGGATCGCGGTCTCGATCGGTTTCGCGATCTGCTGGTACAGGGGGACCTGGGAATCGCGGTCCAGCGTGATCTCCGGTTCGTAGGTCGGTTCCATGATGCGGTCCTCGGGGCCGGAACATGCTTTGTTTCGGCGTGACAGGTAGGCGACGGTTTTGAATGATCATACAAGCCAGAGGCATGTTGCAGCGCAATGAACGGAAAGTAATGTCCTGACATAGGTTGACTGGGGTCCTTGGTGTGGGCAGACTGGAGCAATCCCCGACCTTGAGGAGCCATCCCCGAAATCAAGGAGTCATCACCGTGGATGAGCCGGTACTCGACGTCTGCACCATCGGCAGGTGCGGGGTCGACCTGTACCCCCTGGAGATGAACACCCACCTGGAGGACGTCACCCGGTTCGGCAAGTTCCTCGGCGGCTCGTCCGCGAACGTGGCCGTCGCCGCGGCCCGCATGGGGCATTCCGTCGCCTGCGTCACCGGGGTCGGCGACGACCCCTTCGGCCGGTTCATCCGTTCCGAGCTGACCCGGCTGGGCGTGGACGCCCGACGCGTCGTGGTGAACCCGGCGTTCAACACCCCCGTCACCTTCTGCGAGGTCTTCCCGCCCGACAACTTCCCGTTGTTCTTCTACCGCCAGCCCACCACCCCCGACCTGGAGATCGGCGTCGACGACCTGCCCGACGAGGTCGCCACGGCCCGCATCCTGTGGCTTACCGTCAGCGGCCTGTCGGTGGAGCCGTCGCGGTCGGCCAACCACGAGGCGCTGCGACGCCACCACGGCAACGGCATGAGCGTCCTCGACCTCGACTACCGGGCGCGTTTCTGGCCCAGCGAACAGGATGCGACCGCGCAGGTCCAGCAGGCCCTCGAACACGTCGACGTGGCGATCGGGAACCTGGAGGAGTGCCGGATCGCGGTCGGCGAGACCGACCCGGACGCCGCCGCACTCGCGCTGCTGGAACGCGGGGTGGAAGTGGCCGTCGTGAAACAGGGAATGATGGGAACCCTGGTGCGCACCGCGACGGAGCGGGTCTACGTGCCCGTCACGAACGTCCGGGTCCGCAACGGGCTCGGCGCGGGCGACGGCTTCGGCGGGGCCGTGTGCCACGGCCTGCTGCAGGGCTGGGACCTGGCCAGGACGTTCGCCTTCGCGTCGGCGGCGGGCGCCATCGTCGCGTCACGGCTGGAGTGCTCCACCGCCATGCCGCGCATCGACGAGGTGGAGCGCCTGATGGCGGCCAACCCGCAGGTCGTCCCGGTCGTCAGCCAAATCCGGCACTGAGGAGGAAAACATGGACAACGAAACCCACGTGATCAAGGCGGGAAGCACCGCCCACGGCCAGTTCGAGACCGACGTCAGTATTGAGCGCGCCGGTTGGGAGTGGAGTTCCATCCGCGTGCTGGCGCTGCCCGCGGGCGGATCGGAGACGGTGGCCTCTGGGGTCTCCGAGCTGCTGGTGCTGCCGCTGTCCGGGGGCTGCGCCGTCGAGGTGAACGGCGAAACCCACGTGCTGAACGGCCGCGAGGAGGTGTGGAGCGCCATCACCGACTACCTCTACATCCCGCGCGGAACCACGTTCACGGTCCGCAGCGAATCCGGGGGGCGGTTCACGCTGCCCGCGGCGAAGGCCACCCGCGACCTGCCGGTGCGGTACTGCCCCGTCACCGAGGTGGTCACCACCCTGCGCGGCGCGGGCCCGTGTTCCCGCCAGGTCAACAACTACGCCCTCGGCAACGACCTGGAGACCTCCCACCTGCTGGCCTGCGAAGTGCTCACCCCGGGCGGCAACTGGTCCAGCTACCCGCCCCACAAGCACGACGAACACAACGAGGTGGAACGCATCCTCGAGGAGATCTACTACTACGAGGTGCGGCCGGGGCTGAACGGGTCGCCGGGGATGGCGTTGCAGCGCATCTACCCCTCGGGCCACGACATCGATGTGTGCGCCGAGGTGCACTCCCGCGACGTGGTGACGATGCCGCACGGCTACCACGGCCCGTCGGTGGCCGCGCCCGGATACGACCTCTACTACCTCAATGTCATGGCCGGGCCCGCCGAGGACTCCACCTGGCTGATGACCGACGATCCCGCATACACCTGGATTCGCGACACCTGGGTCTCCCAGGACGTTGATCCCCGGCTCCCCATGACCCCTCTCAACTAAGGAAACCCAGTGTCAACAGTGCGTCTCACCGTCGGGCAGGCGGTCGTCCGCTTCCTCGTCAACCAGTACACCGAACGCGACGGCATCGAGCGGCGTCTCATCGCGGGCGCCTTCGGCATCTTCGGGCACGGCAACGTCGCCGGGGTCGGCCAGGCCCTGCTGCAGAACGATCTCGACCCCACCCCCGAGGGCGGGCGGATGCGCTACATCATGCCCCGCAACGAGCAGGGCATGGTGCACGCCGCCGCGGCCTACGCCAAGACCACGAACCGGTTGAGCACCTGGATGTGCACCTCCTCGATCGGCCCCGGGTCGCTGAACATGGTCACGGGCGCGGCCCTGGCCACGACGAACCGGCTGCCGGTGCTGCTGTTCCCCTCCGACCAGTTCGCCACCCGCTTCCCCGACCCGGTGCTGCAGCAGGTCGAGGACCCGGTCTCGCCGATGACCGCCGCCACCGACTGCTTCCGTCCCGTCTCGCGGTTCTTCGACCGCATCGAACGGCCCGAGCAGCTCATCCCGTCGCTGCTCGCCGGGTTGCGGGTGCTGACCGATCCGGTCGACACGGGCGCGGTGACCATCGCCCTGCCGCAGGACGTGCAGGCCGAGTCCTACGACTTCCCCGTCGAGTTCTTCGCGCGACGGGTCTGGCACGTGCGCCGCCCACCGGCCGAGACCGCCGCCATCGAACGGGCCGCCGCGATCATCCGGGACGCGCGCAGGCCCCTCGTCGTCACGGGCGGTGGCGTGATCTACGCGGAGGCGTCGACACAGCTGCGGGCCTTCGCGGACGCCACCGGGATTCCCGTGGCCGACACCCAGGCGGGCAAGGGCGCGATCAACCACGACCACCCGGCCGCGGTCGGCGGGGTTGGGTCGACGGGCGCCGCCTCCGCCAACGCCCTGGCCGACGAGGCCGACGTCGTGATCGGCATCGGGACGCGCTACTCGGACTTCACCACCGCCTCCCACACCCAGTTCAAGAACCCGGAGGTGAAGTTCGTCAACATCAACGTCGCCGCCTTCGACGCCGCCAAACACAGCGCCGAGATGGTGGTCGGCGACGCGCGCGAGTCCCTGGAGGCGCTGACCGCGGCCCTCGACGGGTACCGGGTCGGCGACGACTACACCAGGCGCATCGCGGAACTGAAAGCTGATTGGGCGAAGGCCACGCACGAGTGCTACCACCGCGATCAGACCCCGCTGCCCGCGCAGACCGAGGTGTTCGGGGCGCTCAACGAGCTGATGGGTGACAGGGACGTCGTCATCAACGCCGCCGGTTCGATGCCCGGCGACCTCCAGTGCCTGTGGCAGGCCCCCACCCCGGAGCAGTACCACGTGGAGTACGCCTTCTCCTGCATGGGCTACGAGATCCCCGCGGCGATGGGTGTGAAACTGGCCAGGCCCGAGGCCGAGGTGGTTTCCATCGTCGGCGACGGCACCTACCAGATGCTGCCGATGGAGCTCGCGACCATCGTCCAGGAGAAGGTCAAGGTCATCTTCGTGCTGCTGCAGAACTACGGCTTCGCCTCCATCGGGGCGCTGTCGGAGAGCCACGGGTCGCAGCGTTTCGGCACCCGCTACCGCACCGGCGAAACCCCTCACAACGCCGACGGCGACCTGCTGCCCGTCGACATCGCCGCCAACGCGGAATCGTGGGGTCTGAAGGTGCTGCGGGTCCACGGCATGGACGAGTTCCGCAGGGCCTACGCCGAGGCGGTGGCCTGCGAGGGACCGGTGATGATCCACATCGAAACCGACCTGTACGGTCCCAACCCGCCTGGCTCCAGCTGGTGGGACGTGCCGATCTCGGAGGTATCGCGCCTTGAGTCGACGCAACAGGCTCGCACCTGGTACGAGGGCAAGAAGACCGACCAGCGCCACTACCTGCGCTGAATCTCTCACCGGGGCCGCCCTGAAAAGCAGGGCGGCCCCGGTGCTGTGCGGACGTCCATCGGGACCGGGGGAAGCGGATGGTTGAGCCGGACCGCGACGAAGGAGCAGTCCGTATCGAAACCATCACTCCACGGATCGCGACGAGAGCCTTTTGCCGGGGTCGTGGCGTTCGGGCATGGTGGGCCTCCAAATCGGGCGAGAGGGAGCAGCGCGGTGGTCGTTGATGTCCGGAGTGTCGTGGTGAGTGGAAAGGATCGACCGGTTTCGGGGAGGTGGTTGGGGTTGGGGTG
>CAJPNZ010000043.1 GCA_905372155.1 Propionibacteriaceae bacterium | reverse complement strand
GGCGGGGTTCCTGGGACCTCGACGATCTCCTGCGGCTCGGGGACCGGTTGCCCACCGGTGAAGGTGAAATCCCTCAGTCCCGGGGCGGCGACGCCACGGCCGTGCTGCAGCACGGGCCCCGGAACGGTGTACGCACCGTGTCCCCCGGTGGAGAAACCCGACTGATCCGGTGCCGTCGTACCGGACGTGGGGCCGGTGGCGTGGCTGGTCGAGTCCGGCCGGTCGGGGTCGATCAGCTGGAATCCCGAGATGCGGGTGCCCTCGTCGAGCAGCTCGCTCTCGTCGTCCAGGACCTGCCCGGGTTCGGTGAACACGTCGATGGAGGTGACGGGCTGGTTGATCAGGCCCTGGATGCTCTGCAGCGCCCGTGCGAACTCGATGGCGCTCTGGAAGCGCTCGCGCGGGTCCTTGGCCATTCCCACCGCGAGGACCCGTTCCAGTTCCTCGGGAACGTCCGCGCGCATCGTCCGGGGCGTCGGCATGGTCCTGATCCGCGCCTCCAGACTCAGCCGGTCGTTCGAGTCGCCGGGGATGAACATGGGGCTGTGGCCGATCAGCAGGGCCCAGACCGTCGCGGCCAGGGAATAGACGTCGCTCCATGGTCCCACCCTTCCCGGGGAGCTCCCGAACTGCTCCGGTGAGGCCCACAGGTGGCTCATCGCCATCTGCATCGAGGTGTCCCCGCCCAGGGAGACCGAGATCCCGAAGTCTGTCAGCGCGGGCCTGGCGAAGGCCGTGAACATGATGTTGGAGGGTTTGATGTCGCGGTGGAGGACCCCCAGTCGATGGGCGGTTTCGACCGCACCTGCGATCTGGATTCCCAGTTCCATCGCCTTCGCGGGGCCGTAGGGCCTGCGGCCGATCGCGTCACCCAGGTGCTGGGGTGCGCACATCTCCATCACCAGGAAGGGGCGGCCGTCGTCGGCGACGCCCACCTGGAAGACGCTGACGATGTTGGGGTGACTGCTGAGCCTGGCCATCAGGCTGGCCTCGTTGCGGAACGCCTGCCGCGCCTTGTCGGTGCCGCCGCGGTGGAGGACCTTGATCGCCACCTCGCGGTCGAGACTGTGGTCGTGGTAGCGGAACACGTCGGCGAAACCGCCGCCACCCAGCCATTCGACCAGGGTGAATCCGGGAAGGTTCGGTGCAGGTCTGCGCGGCGGCATGTCAGGGGATCCGATCCAGGTTGATGAAAACCCCGTGGCCCAGATCTATCACATCCCCCGGCACCAGTGGAGTGTCGCTCTCCGGTAACCGGATGGGCGGGTTTCCGTGTCTGCGCAGGTAGGAGCCGTTGCTGGAACCCAGATCGCGAACCAGCACCGACCATCCCTCCGGGATGAAGGCGATGTGACTGCTGGAGATGTGCTGGTGGGGAAGGGCGATCAGACGCGGCGCCTCCGGCGTCACCAGGGCGGATGTCCTGGGGTTGCGGCCAGCCACCACCGGGCCGCGCAGCGGCACCGTCTCGCCCCCGGTGACCCGTAGCCATCCCAGCTGCGGACGCTCCACCAGCTGCGGCTGTCCACCCACGGGGGCGTTGCACTGGTAGCACTGGACCCGCTGCGGCGGGTTGGGGTGGCCCGTTCGGCAGAAGGCCGCCAGCACCTTCGGCGCCCGGTCCCCGGGCGACGTCGCGACCGTGACGTCGCCGTCATCGGTGACGGTGAGCCCGTCGCGCGGTGTACCGGGCTCCGGGTCGGAGTCCTCCCCGGCCAGGAGCCACTTGGGAATGGATGTCAGTTCGATCGTCTCATCGCCCACTATGCGGCGCCCGGAGTCTTCCGACTGGTTCTCGGGGTCGCTGTGTGAGGGTTCGGGGTCGCTGTGTGAAGGTTCTTCCGGGGTCACGGCCGGGCCGGCGTCACGCCTCGCTTCGCTGATCTTCGCTTCGTCAATCTCGGCATCCGGATGGTCGGCCACCACGTCCGCGGGGTCCGTTGCCGGTTTCGCCCGGGCGGGCGTCTCCTCCTCGCGGGTCCACGTCACCCAGCCCGCATCGGCGATCCCGCACACGATGGGCAGGTTCCGCTCGTGCCTCCCGGGTGCCTGTATCTCCACCAGGGTGGCCCCCGCGACCAGTTTCTCCTCCCAGGTCGTGATGCCCTCGCCGTTCAGCCTGAGCTCCTGGTCGCCGGCGCGGATCAGGACGGACCAGGACCCGCGGACCGCGACGTGGGCACCGCGATCGTCCAGGATCGTCACCGCGAAGGGCGGGAGGTTCAGCAACCCTGAACCCGTCGTCTCCATCAGGACCTGCAGGAAGACACCGAGTTTCGCCTCGCGCCGCACGGCCCGCCACAGGGCCTCGGCCTGCTCGTCCTTCACCCTGCTGTCCAGGAGCGCCAGGCCCTGGTCCCAGGCCAGCAGTCTGCAGGCTCCGGGGGCCCACCGTGTGCTCATAAAGCCAACTCCTCCTCCTGAGCGGTGTCGTCACGGAGCGTGGTCTCGCCGAATTCCACCGTCGTCCCGGAAACCGGGAGAACGGTGTCAGCGATCACGACCACCGCGGTCGCATTGTCCCGCCCCCCTGCGACGTTCGCCGCCGCGACCAGGGCATCGGCCTTCTGCTGGGGATCGATGTTACTCAGCAGGACCGCGGCCATCAGCTGCGGCGTCAGGTCGACGTAGAGGCCGTCGGAGCAGATCAGCAGTTGATCACCCTCCTGAGCGGGAATCAACCACTGGTCGGGTTGCAGGGGATCGGTCAGGCCGGCTCCCAGGGCGCGGGTGATCACGTTGCGGCTGGGGATGCCCGGCCCGGCGTAGCGCACGGAATGGTCGGTGGTGACCTGGGTGAACTCTTCCTGGCGCAGCAGGTACACCCGCGAGTCCCCGACGTTGAACACCAGCCAGCAGGGATAACCGGACTGGAGGCTGAGGCCGACCCCCGCGATGGTGCTTCCCGGGGGACGCCCCGCGCCCGGGATTTCCCGGATGGCCGCCACCGCCGCGTTGATGCCGTCTATCACCGCATCGGAGGTGGCCCATTCCAGGTCCCGGGGGGGTCTGAACGCCGCCACGGCCGCCCGTGAGGCCTCCCGGCCGTGCGAGTGCCCGCCCATGCCATCGGCGACGAGGAAATACGGTGAGGACATCAGGAACGAATCCTCGTTGCGGGCCCGCACCTGGCCGCGGTCGGAGCGACCCCCGCAGCTCACCTGGAACCTCGGGCGGCTATTCGTCACGGTTCTCCTCCTCCGGTCCGGTGCCGGGCTCCACCTTCGCCCGGCGCAGGGAACGCAGCGACAGTGCCGCCAGGGCCCGGCGGCGCCAGGGAAGGCCTTTGACCAGCTCCTGTCTGATGTCGTCGGTCACCCGCCAGGCCTGCTCGGCCACCGGCGCCTCGGGCGGCGTGGGGCCGAACACGGCCACGTCGATCCTGGCCGCCGTGGGCGCGATGGGGACTCCCGGATGAATTCGCTGCAGCTCGGCGGCCGTCTCGTGACGGGTCCTGCTCCGCGCGGGCTGGAATCCGAGATCCCTGGCCCTGTCCACGATCTCGTCCCAGGCCCCCACCAGGCGGTCCTGAACCTTGAGGGCGTTCCGGCGGCGGCCGGTCCGGCGGGCCTTCAGACCCAGCACCACCAGGAACGGGGAGGAGATCACCCCGAGCCCTCCCAGCACGCCGAACACCGCCAGCACCAGCGCCCAGTTGATGTTCCAGCCGTTGTCGCCGTCCCGGTCGTCGGCCTCCCGGTCCGGGATCACCGGTTCCTCGGGGATCTTCTCCGGCGGGTTCGGTGGCGGGTCGATCTGCGGTTTGGGCTTGGGTTTGGGCCGGGGAACCTCGGTGTTGGGTTGCTTGTCCCGGTCGGGGGTGGGGTTGAAACTCACCCATCCGACGCCGGCGAAGTTGGCCTCCACCCAGACGTGGGCCTGGGTGCCCTTGACCTCCCACACGTCTCCCGGGTTCTCCTCGGGGTAGAAACCGAGCACCACCCGCGCGGGAATTCCCAGCTGGTTCGCCATGATGGCCATCGCAGTGGCGTACTGCTCGTCGTCGCCCACCAGGATCGGGCTCTGGAACATCGTGGAGAGGCGCTCGGTCGTGTGCCCGGGGCGGGAGCGGTTGCTGTCCTTGGAACCGTCCGAGTAGTAGCCATCGGTCCTGAGCTTGGTCTCGATGGCCACCATCTGCTCGAAGGCGGTGGACTTGCCCCCGGAGTACTCGACGGCCAGCGACGACATGATCTCGGGTACCTGTTCCAGTTTGGCCAGCGGGACCTCCCCCGAGGTCGTGGCACCCAGCTCGGCCCGCTGCTCCTCGGTGGGTTCCGCGGTCACGGAGGACTCCAACCGGTAGGTGTCGCCGGGACCCGTCTCAGCCGTCGCCAGAACCTGCTGTGCGCTCTGGTTGAAGTAGGTGCCGTCGGCCATCAGATCGGCCCGCTCCCCCGTGAACTCCAGCCAGCGCGGGGAGCCCGCCAACGGCACCCAGACGCCGTTGTAGTCTCCCACCGAAACCTGCAGGTCCGCATTGGTCCTGACGTCCTGGGTGATGCTGCGTCCCGTGCGCAGGTAGTGATTGGCCTCCTGGGAGACGTTGAACACGTTGCCGTCGTAGGTGTCCATGACCGCCAGCCGCAGCCGGGCCCCCTGGGGCATGCCGGTGACCGTGAACAGGGTCGTGTCCTTCTGTTCCACCTCGTAGCGGCGGTAACTCATCAGGGGAGAGGGATAGTTGCGCAGGTTCAACGGGGGTGCGATGTGGTCGCGCAGCACATCGCGTCTGGCGTCGGCCCCGGTGATGCCTGTGGCCGTGATCGCGGCACAGGTCCCGACCCCGAGCAGCGCCACCGCCGCCACCGCCCGGCGAAGCGTCTGGGACGTCTCGGCGCGGTGATTGACGAGGATGTCGGCGTTGTCGGCACGCTGGGCCGCCGATTGGTGGAGCCACACCCACGCCAGCATTCCCACACCCAGGGCGGTGCCGAGCCACGATGCGGTCGGTGCGGTGTGAACCCCCAGGGCGATGCCTGCGGCCAGCGTCAACGGGGGCGGCAGCAGCGGCCAGAACACGGCGCGGGTGCGCGTCGCCAGGGTCGCCGTGACGACGCCCGCCACCAGCCCCAGCAGCCACGGCGCCACGGCGGGACCGGTGAAGTCGTCGGCCGGGGTGGCCACCGTCAGCAGGTCGCGCCAGCTCTGGACGCTCAACAGCACCAGGCGCTGGATGGTGTCCAGCGTCGGCACGAAACCCGCGATGGTGGTCCGGGGCAGGGCCACCGCCCCACCGAACAGCAGATGGGTGGCCAGCGTCGCGAGGACGGTGAACAGCAGCGAGATCCTGAACCGACCGGTCAGGTATCCGACCAGCACCCCCAGGGTGATCCCCGCCAGCCCGGGCAGGAACCCGGTCCAGCCGCCGAAGGCGGGCTGGAGCGCCACCACCGACGGGATCAGCAGGAGCCAGACCCCGAGGCATCGGAACCCGGCGGCCCTCACGTGATGCTCCGCATCACCATCGACAACTGGTCGAGGCAGGGCACGTCCATCACGGTCAGGTCGCCCAGCTGACGACGTGCCATCTCCATCCCGGCCCGGACCCGCAGCGCGAAGGTCCTGATCTGCGACGGCAGCGTCAGCTGCGCCGCCCTGAGCCCCGTCGGGTCCGTGTCTCCGGTGATGAACGCGGCCACCGACGCGCCCGGGGTGTCGTGCCCGGCCCGGAGCACGACCTGGCTGAGGGCGGTGCCCTCGTCGATCAGCTTCACCCGGCACAGCTCGTCGAGCAGACCCATGGTGTTGGGGAAGGCCACCAGACCCTCGAAGGTGTACAGGGTGACCTGCCGTTCCTCCCGCAACGCGGCGACGGCGAGTGACGCCGCCACACTGACCGCGGTCTCGAAATCGTCCTCGGTCGCGTAGTCGCTGCGCAGGTTCGACAGCACCAGCAGCAGATGGGCGCGCATGGTTTCCTCGAACTGGCGGACCATGAGACGTCCGGTGTGGGCGGTGGCGCGCCAGTGTACGGACCTGCGGTCGTCGCCGGGGACGTAGTCGCGCAGGGCATGGAAACTGACGTCGGAGCTCGACAGGTTGGCGGTGGTGATGCCCTCCACGTCCTTCAGGAAACCGATGGCGGCGACCTCGACCGGAACCATTCTGGGATGGACGAACAGCTCCATCGGTTCGCTGAACACCCGGGTGCGGCGGATCAGCCCCACGGGATCGGCCTGCACCGTGCGCACGGGACCGACGGGGATGACGCCCCGATGCCGGGTCGGGATGCTGAAGAGCTCCTCGTGTTCGTCGTTCTCCCCCAGCGACGCGACCCGGAACCGTGCCACGGCCCTGCCCACCGGCAGCTCGACGGTCGCCGCGGGCGTGCCGCCGGGACGACCGTGCACCAGCACCCGGCCCAGGCCGGGCTCCCCGACGGGGACCCGCGGCTGGTGCAGCTCGAGCGTCACGTCATGGTTGGGGCGCCGCAACGTCAGCAGCACCGCCAGGACGAGCAGCGTCAACGCCAGGAAACCCAGCCCGCGGAACTCGAGCCAGCCGTACGACCAACCGATCATCGTGGTGGCGCCACCGACGAGCAGCGTCGCCCAACCCAGCGGGGTGACCGCAGCGACGAACGCGGTGCCGCGGAGGCGTCCCCACAGCACCGGGATCCGTTTCCACAACGTCGTGAATCCCACGATCCCCTCAACCCGCCCGGTTCACAGGTGCGACCACGCTCTCCAGTACCCGGGAGATCACCTGGGATGCGGTGGAGCCGGCGAACTCGGCGGTGGGCGCCATGATGACCCGGTGCGTCCACACCGGGGCCGCGAGCTCCTTCACGTCATCGGGCGTCACGAAGTTGCGGCCATGGGCCGCCGCCCAGATGCGGACCGCCCGCACCATGGCGATCGCCCCCCGGGTGGACACCCCGATGGTGGTGTCCTTGTCCTGACGTGTGCCCTCGGCCAGGTCCTGGATGTAGTCGACGATGGTGGGGTCGATGTAGTTGTCCTTGACCAGGTCGCTCATCTCGATGAGGGCCTGCTGGGAGATCACCGGGGTCAGCGACTTCGACCGGTCCGGCTGGGACGCGCCCAGCAGGATCTGCGACGTGGCGGCACGGTCGGGGTACCCGACGCTGGTCTTCATCAGGAAACGGTCCAGCTGGGCCTCCGGGAGCTTGTAGGTGCCGGCCTGCTCGATCGGGTTCTGGGTGGCGATCACCATGAAGGGACGGCCTGCCGGGTGGCGCACCCCGTCGACCGTGACCATGGCCTCCTCCATCACCTCCAGCAGCGCCGACTGGGTTTTCGGTGAGGCGCGGTTGATCTCGTCGGCCAGCACGATGCTGGCGAAGACGGGCCCCTTGTGGAAATCCCACTGACGCTTCTCCTGGTCGTACACGGTGACGCCTGTGATGTCGGAGGGGAGCAGGTCGGGGGTGAACTGGATGCGGCTGTGGCTGCCCTGGACCGTGGCGGCGATGGCCCGCGCCAGGGCGGTCTTGCCCGTGCCGGGGGCGTCCTCGAGCAGGAGATGCCCCTCGGCCAGCAGACAGGTCAGGGCCAGCCTGATCACCGATGCCTTGCCCAGCAGCGCCCGCCCCACGTTGTCGGTGAGTTTGGCGAAGGTGTCCGCGAACCAGGCCGCGTTCTCGGGGCTCACTGTCATGGTAGTTCCTTCCCGCCACTCAATTCTGTGTGCAGTACTCGCTGACGTTACCGACGATTTCCTGCTGGCCGATCCGCCAGGTGTCCTTGTACTGGGCCCAACCCCAGGAGCCATTGGCATCCACCCGGATGTCGACGTTGCCGTCCTCACCCGTGGTGCTGGGTATGTTGCAGTGCACCGTGCTGTTGGGCTTGAAACGCTCGAGCCGAACCTCGTAGACGTCGCACCTGCCCCAGCCCGCGGGGCACCCGGTGGTCTCCGCCCCCCTGCGGTCGCTGGCTACGGGGGGCGCCCAGGTGGCGCCGCACGCCTGGTTGCTGGCCTGTTGGCCCTCCGAGTTCGTGACGGTGATCGTCGCGCACCAATAGTCCTTGAAACCCAGGCCGTCGCGGGTGGCGCTGCCGCTGGCGGCCACCTGCTGGTTGTCGATGGTGACCGTGGAGCTGCGGCCCCCGCTGTTGACGTCGGCGTTCCAGCTGTAGGCCACCGACCGGTATCCGCCGGAGGCGGAGATGCTGGGAACCGACGGGGGGCCGTAGGCGTTCACGGAGGCCGACGCCGACTCTCCCTCGGTGGTTTCCCCCTTGACGTTGGCCACGGGGGTGAGGGTGACCTGGACGTCGCGGCCGTTGACGAAGGCCCCGTTGGTGACCGTCTGGCCGTTGGAGACCGTGCCGCTGGCGCCGTTGGCGTTCCACCGGTAGCTGATCTCGTCGGATCGGGTCCCGTTCCCGGAGCTGGCGTTGAAGGAGAAGGTCACCTGGTTGGGAACCCCGGTGGGTTTCAGCGAGAAGCCGGTGGGGGCGGAGGGTGGCTGGTAGAAACGCACCGCGTTCGAGGCCGGGGACCGGTCGCTCCACTTCTTGGACTTGTTGGTGGAACGCACGGTGAAGGTCTTGTCGGAGGAGTCGGCGTTCATGCTGACCGTGGTCTGGGTGTCCTGCCCCGTGTAGACGACCTGACCCGAGCTGCTCTCGGTCACCTCGTAGGTGAGGTTGTCGTCGCCGTTGATGTTGGCGGGTTTGCCCCAGGACAGCGACGCCCGCGGCGTCACCCCGGCGGCCGCCCTGCTCATGCTCACCGTCGGCGCGCCCTGCCCCGACGGTGCACCGGCGGGGATCTCTGCGGTGGACCAGTCGCTCCACAGGTAGTCGGCCTCGCGGGCCACGTTGTTGTCCGCGTAGCGGTTGACGGCCTGGACGCGGAACCGGTAGGCGGTGCCGTTGGTCAGTCCCGTGAAGGTGTGGGAGGTGTCGCTGGTGGAGAACGCCGTCTGCCCGCCGATCCCGGGCGAGACCTGGATGTTGTACTTCTCCACCGGTGAACCCCCGTCGGGCACCTGGGTGGCGGGCCAGCTGATCGCGATCTCCCGGTCGCCGGCGGTGGCGGTGGGCACCGCCGGCTGGTTCGGGCGCACGTCGGGATGCGCCTGGGCGGGGTTCGAGGGCTCGGAGGTTCCGACATCGGTGACCTGGGCGACCGTGAAGGTGTAGTCGGTGTTGTTGGTGAGCCCGGTGATACGGCAGTTGGTGACGGTTCCGCAGTTCTGGCTGCCCCCGTTCCACGAGACCTGGAAGTGGTCCAGGGTTCCGCCCTGCAGGTCGCCCTGGGTCCAGGCCAGCTCCACGGTGCGGGAGACGTCCGACCGGGCGGTCAGGCCCGTCGGTGCCAGTGGGGTGCCCTTGACCATCAACCTGACCTGGCCCGTGACCTGCCGGGACGCGTCCCCCGTGGCGTCGGATGCGGTGTAGTTGACCACGACGGTGCCGATCTCGGTGGGTGTCACGGACAGGTCGGTGCCGCTGACCGAGACCTCGGCCTTTCCCTGCCGCGCGTCGGCGCCGCTGATCGTGATGGCCCCGCCCTGGTCGGCGAACGGGTTCGTGACGGCGGTGGTGAGGTCGAAGACCTTCGCCTGGCCGACGCGCCCATCGGACTCGGTGAGCTCTGTCGTGGTCATGAGGGGCCGCGTGGTGTCCACCACGGTGACGGGAATCTTCATCTCCAGGGGATCGGTTTTCCCGTCGTGCACCCGGACCACGACCTCTCCCGCATCGCCGAGTGGGGCCTCAGGGGCGGCGGAGATCTGCATCTCCTGCCTGACGATCGTCGGCTTCAGCGTGTCCGGGGCGGAGACCAGCGAATAGGTCATCGCCTCGTCGTCTCCGGGGTCGGGGTCCTTGACCATGTCGCTCAGCCGGACGGTGATGGCCTGCTCCCCCTTGGCCACCTCAACCCGTGAGGGACGCAGCTCCGGGGGAACCATGCCGGAGGCCTCCACCTCGACGGACAGGGGGAGGGTGGATCGCAGACCGTTCGGGTCATCGAGGCTCTCGCCGTCGTGCACCCCGAAGGTGAGGGTCGTCGGACCGTAGAAGGAGGCGTCGGGGGTGAACTCGAACGCCGTGTCGCTGACCATGTTGATGCCCTGGCCGGCGGCTGCCCCCGTCCCGGCCACCAGCGACTCCCTCGACGTGAGCTTCGGCGAGTGGCCACGGCGGGCCAGCACGTAGTCGGACAGTTCGACGCGCAGGGTCTGGCCGGCCTTCACCCTGGCGGGAACCTTTTCGGGGTTGAGGGTGGGAGGAACGTTCGCGACGCCGGGAACGAAGATGGCGGCGCGGGCGGTGCCGCCGTCCTTGTCGGTGATGGTGTAGAGCAGTACCTGGGGGTCGTCGGAAACCGGTACCCGGACCTGCCCCGATTCGACGATGCCCGGGGACTCGACCTCGATCCGCAGGTCGTCCTGGCTGCCGTCGGGGTCGTTGTCGTTCTTGAGCACCGGGACCTCGACCTCGGTCTTGCCCAGAACTGCGGAGCCCGGAAGCCGGTCGTCCACCGCCACCGGCGGTGTGAGCGGGGCCTGTTCGTCGACGGTCAGGGTGCCGTAGCCGGTCACGGGAGCTCCGCCGCGGTCGGTGATGTCGTAGCTGAACTTGTAGTTGCCCGGCCTGTCGGGGGCCACCACTTTCACGTTCTGTCCGACGATCTCGAGGTCGGCCTCCCAGGGGGCCTGGGCCTTCGCGGTGCCCGCGATGATTCTGATCTCGTCGCCGTCGGGATCCACGTCGTTCTTCGTGACGGGGATCTCCACGGTTCGTCCGGGACGCACCGTCACCTGGTCGGGCACCGCGATGGGAAGCTGGTTGGTGGTCGGCGGCGGCACGACGCCCACCTGGATGCTCGCCTCACCGACGGCACCGAACCGGTCCCGCACCTGGTAGGTGAACGAATCCGTGCCGCTGGAGCCTCGCGCGGCTTTGTAGGTCAGGTAGCCCCCCTCGATCTTGACGTTGCCCAGTTTGGGGCCCTGCGAGGAACCCTCCACGATTTCCACGGAGTCGCCGTCGGGGTCCACCCCGCTCAAGGGCACCGCCACCGTGGTCTCCGCGCCCGCGAAGACGCGCCCCGTCACCGGGTGGGGGGTTGGTTTCTGGTTCGCGCTGTCCTGTCCGCGCACTGCGATGTCGATCTTGCCGCTGGTCCGGTTTCCCGCGGCGTCGCGCGCGGTGTAGACCAGCGTGGTGTTGCCCGCGGTGCTCCCGGCACGGAAACGCACCAGGTCACCGGAGACGAAGGCCTCTCCCAGGGCGGAGTCGCCGCGCACCTCCACCTCGGGGTGGACGCTCAGTTCCATGCCGGTGGGTGAGTAGTCGTTCGACAGCACGGGAATCGCCACGATGTCGCCGGTTCGCACCACGGCGGTGTCGTCGAGGACCACGGGGGGTTGGTTGTTCAGGCGGGGCTGTTGCGGCAGCACCACCACCCGGGCGGTCGCCGACTCGCGACCGTTGGAGACGGTGTAGGAGAAGGTGCGGGGACCGCTCAGCTCGTTGGGCGCCGAGATGCGCAGCGTCGAGTGGTCCTTCACCTCGACGGTGATGCCGAGCCCCGCATCGACGGAGATCGACTGGACCGCCAGCACCCCGCCGAGAGGGTCGGTGTCGTTGTCAAGGACGTTCACCAGCACCGGCGCGTCGGAGGGCAGCAGGGCGAGGTCGTCCTGGGCGCTGGGTTTCGGATCGGTGGCCGCCGGGTCCTGCACGTCGAC
Source organism: Propionibacteriaceae bacterium (assembly GCA_905372155.1). Taxonomy (GTDB): domain Bacteria; phylum Actinomycetota; class Actinomycetes; order Propionibacteriales; family Propionibacteriaceae; genus Arachnia. The sequence continues at coordinate 12,190 of CAJPNZ010000043.1, read as the reverse complement.
GCGGATCTTGCCGCCGGAGGCGTTCGGGCCGTCGGAGACGACGTAGGTGAGTTCGTGGGAACCGACCCGGGTCGAGGAGAACAGCGCGTTGGCCTTCTCGTAGTCCGTCTCGAGGGTTTCGTCCGCTGCCGGTTCGCCCATCTCCGAGAGGACGAGGGTCTCACCGTTGGGGTCGGAGTCGTTGCTGAGGGGACGCAGCAGCACCCGTTCCCCCACGTTGACCACGTAATGGTCGGCGTTGGCCACCGGCGGCAGGTTCGTGGATCCGGAGGAGACCTGGACGGGAATTGTTGCGGGGGTCTCTGTGGTGCCGTCGGAGACGGTGAGGGTCAGTTCCCGGGCGCCGGGCCCCTCGGTGCCCAGGTCGCGCACCGAGATGAAACCGTCCTGACGGAAGGTGACGGCCATGCCCTCGTCGCCCGTGGCGTCGACCAGGTAGAGCGGGTCGCCGTCGGGGTCGGTCCAGTCGGGCAGGGTCGAGTACTCCACCGTCGCCTGCTCGGTCATGGTGACGGTGTTCTTGCGCGCCAGCTGGGGCGCCCCATTGTCCGATGTGGGGGTCACCGTCACGGTGGCGGTGTTGGACAGCTCCTCCCCGTCGAAGGCCTGATAGGTGAACGTCACGGGGTTCGTGGTGTCGGGGGGTAGAAGGACCTGGGCCGAGCGGCCGTTCCTGGCGAGCGAAACCTGCACGTTTGTGGGGATGTCACCGAGTTTGACCGTCAGCACGTCACCGTCGGGATCGATGTCGTTGAGCAGCACCGGCAGCGTGGTGCTGATCCCGGGCCGGGCGCCCAGCTGGTCATCGGTCGCGACGGGGGGTTCCTGTTCGGCGTTGTTGTCGTTGGTTCGTTCGCGCTGGTTCTCGTCGGTTTGTTGCTCGTCGGTCTGGTTCTGGTCCTCGATCTGGGACTTCACGTTGTCCCAGTCGTTGACGATGGCCATGTTGTCGTTCGGGAGGTAGATGTTGCCCGCCGCGTCGTTGATGGCGACGATGTTGCGGCTGACCCGGAACACCGGCGCGCTGCTGGCGGCGAGGGTGTCGTTGGTGCTGTTGACGTCGTCGGATTCCCCGGGGCAGTCGCGCACGTGGGCCCCGGAACCCGACCACGCCCCGTAGACGCATCCCGCCACGTCGACCGGCGCGGCGGGGGAACCGGAGGGCACCTCGCTGCGCTGCGGATCGCCGCCTCCCAGCGGGATGGTCAGCAGCGCGTCAGGGGTCGCCACGCTGACGTGGCCGCGTTCGAGGCTCGGCTGCTGGGCCAGGGCCTTCGCGGTGATCCCGGGAACCTCGGTGCTGGAACCGGCCGTCCGGATCCGTCCCTCGTCGACGGCCACGAGCTGGTCCCCGGCGATCGTCAGCTGGGTGCTGCTCGTGATGCCGTCCGGGAGAGTGCCGACGGATTCGGTCCGGAAGCGTTCGTCGGAGCCGGTGACCTTGGTGATGGTCCCGGAGGCGTCGACCACGAAACCGGTTCCGTCGCGTCCCACGACGACATGGGGGGAGTCGACCTCCTCCAGCAGCGGGGCGGCGCTGGAGGAGAAGTCGGTGAACCGCTCCAGGCTGGTGGCCCAGACCTTGCCCTCGCCCGTGTCCGCGATCAGCACGGTGTTCGAGCCATGGCTGTACTCCAGGCTCCCGGTGGTGACCCGGGTTCCCATTGTCAGGGTCGCGGTGTCGATGGGCCTGGCGGCCTTGTCCGCCTTGTCCTGTAGCAGGACCCGATTGCCCTCCTGCGAGATGTCGAAATCACGCGTCGGCGCGTTCAGACCGCCGTCGATGATGCGCGACTGGTAATTGAGGTGCCCGGTCATCCCCAGGGCGGCATTGGTCACCCACACCCCGCCGTCGTTGAGGTCCACCTCCTCGGCCGGGACACCCTGGTGTGCGAATGCAAACCCGCCCAAAGCGAGAATGATCAGTGCAGTGACTCCACTTTCCACCTTGCGGCGAATAGTTGGTTGCACAACTACCCCCCTGAGACAAATTCAGACGAACCCGTTCAGCATAGCCGGGAGGGGAGTTCAGGCTCCATACTCGCGGTGGGTCAATTTGTGCTCAGTCCCCGAGACCCGTCCCCACGTCGCGGGCGGTCTGGATCCACGGATGGTCCGGTGGGACCAGCGCCAGATTGCCCGCGACCTTCTTCAGGTCGACGGGTTCGGTGCCGTCGCCCCTGCTCGCGACCATCACGCCGCTGACCCCGTCGGCGATCAGGTCGGCGGCGGCGGTGCCGATCCGCGACCCCAACAGTCGATCCTCCGCGCATGGCGTCCCGCCGCGCTGCACGTAGCCGAGGATGGTGACGCGGGTCTCCAGACCCGTCGCGTCCTCCAAGGAGCGGGCCAGCCGGAAGGTGTGTTCACGGTGGTCGTCGAGGACCCGGGCCAGGTGCGATTTCGCGGCTGCCTTCTCCTGCGGGGTTCCGGCGGCCTTCTTCAGCGATTCGGCAGCGGCGATGGCCTGAGCGGCCGCGACGTCGTTGGCTCCCTCGGCCACCGCGATCACGCTGAAGTTGGTGCCGCGTGCCTGCCGGGCCCGGATGGTCTCGGCGATGGCGTCGACGGAGTACGGGATCTCGGGGATCAGGATGACGTCCGCCCCGCCCGCGATACCCGCGCCCAGCGCCAGCCAGCCCGCCTTGTGGCCCATGATCTCCGCCAGGATCACCCGGTGGTGGCTGTGGGCGGTGGAGTGGAGCCGGTCGATGGCGTCGGTGGCGATCTCCAGGGCCGTGGAGAAACCGAAGGTGTTGTCGGTGTGGGCGACGTCGCGGTCGATGGTCTTGGGTAGGTGCACCACCGGGATGCCCGCCTCCGACAGGCGCAGCGCGTTCTTCGCGGTGCCGCCACCGCCCAGCATCACCAGGCAGTCGAGGTCTGCCTGCTCGACGACGTCCTTGATGGTGGGGATGGCGTCGACGACCTCGCCGCCCAGGCGCATGCGGTGCACCTTGTCGCGGCTGGTTCCGAGGATGGTGCCGCCGATGGTGAGGATCCCCGACAGCGCCTCCGGGCCGAGCTGGCAGCACCTGTTCTCCGCCAGGCCGCGCACACCGTCGCGGAAACCGATCAGTTCCATGCCGTGTCTGCCGATGACCGCCTTTCCCAGCCCGCGGATGGCCGCGTTCAGGCCGGGGGAGTCGCCGCCCGCCGTCAGGACACCGATGCGTTTCGCACTGCTCATGAGAACCTCCTCGTCCATGCCGAGCCTACCTCGAAGCGGGATGCACCGTTGGGCACTAGCTTTGACCCATGCAGCGAGTACTGGTGGGATATGCGACCCGCGCGGGTTCCACGGCCGAGGTGGCCGGGATCATCGCCGATGAACTGCGTGCCCGGGGCATCGATGTCGTGGTGGCGGATCTGCGCAACGACCCCGACCCGGCAGGCTTCGACGGGTTCGTGCTGGGCAGCGCCACCCAGGCGTTGACGTGGCTGCCGGAGTCGCTGACGTGGCTGCGCAACCACGGGCACCAGGTGGGGCGGGCCGCGTTGTTCAACCTCTCCATCACCGCCGTCGATCCCGCCAAGCAGGACGTCGCGCTCGGCCACAACAAGGCCGCAGCGGAACTGGTCGAGGCCAGCGCACAGGCCGCCTTCGCGGGTCGTTACGCCCCCAAGAAGGTCGGGTTCTTCAAACGGCTGCTGTTCCGGGCCCTCGCTAAGAAACCCGCCGACCACGTCGATCCGCCGACGATTCGCGCCTGGGCCCGGGGGCTCGACCTCACGAGGATGAGCGGAACGCCGTGAGGAAACGGGACGCCGACTCCTGGCGTTCCCCGTACCCGGCCCTGGCCTTCTCGTACTTGCCGGCAGTGGTCTTGGTGGCGTCCTGGATGCGCCTGGCCAGGGAGCTCTTGTTGGCCTCCACCGTGTTGCGCTGCCCCTCGGCGATCTCGTTCATCTTGTAGCCGAGTACCGCGGCGGCGATCCCCGCGAGGCCAAGCAGCAGGAACCAGCCCGAGCGTGCCGCGAGGAGCAGCACGAAGGAGGCAGCCGCCAGGGCGGCCCCCGCCCACATGATTTCCCTGCCGCGAAGGATGAGGCCCGCGGGCTTCCGGGAGTCGTAGCGGCGCATCAGGGCCCGCACCGCGGTCTGGTCGTGGACGCCGTGGGGGCCGACGGTGAGGCTGTCGTAACCGGACACCTTCCCCTCCGGGATCCGCGGCTCCGGTTCCGTCTGCCACTCCCGCGCGACCGGCACGAAGATCTCGGCGATCAGCAACCACAGGCTGCGGCGGTCCTGTCTGCTGGCGTGGTCGTCGAGGGCGGTTTGCCGCAGGACATCGACGACCACGTGGCGTTTCTCCGGTACCTCGTCGGGAAGCTTGCTGGCCCCGAGGGGATTGTTGAACTGTTCCTCCAGGAGTTCCGCACGGGCCAGCAGCGCGTGTTCGCTCTCGCTGCCGCCGCGGATGTGGACCTGCATCACCCGGACGAGCATGGCCCGGGTGGATTCCCAGGCATTCTCCTCCGGGGAGGTCTCCTCCAAGACCACGGGGGTTTCCTCGGGCTCCGGTTCCGGCCGGTTCGATGCGCCCCAGATGCGTCCGGAACCCCGGATCACGAAGTCGGGGCGGCCCGTCCCGGTGGCGGTCCAGCCGGTCTCCTGCTCGGGGGTGCCCCGCGGGGCGAGTTCCTCGAGCTGTGACGTCACCCAGTCCAGCGCCTTGGCGTCGTTGGTGCCGGCCTGGGATCTCGCCCACTCCAGCCAGTTATCAGCGCTGGCGATCAGCGGGCGGAAGGTTGCGGTGAGCGTCGTCAGGGCCGCCGGGCCGAAGGCCCCGCGCAACGTGGCGCCCCACAGCAGCAGCTGCCACTCGGCCCAGGTGCCCTGGTCGTCGGGGGGCAGGAGCTTCGGCAGCTCCGCGGCCACGGCCTCACCCGCGCCGAACGCGGCCCGCGCGGTCGCGAGGAAGACCGGTGCCGCGTGGGGGTCGCGTTGCCGGGCGAGCGCGGCCTGCTCCGGGTCGACGGAACCGTCGGGACGCAGGGCGGACATCGCGGGGGGCAGCCAGTAGCCGTCGACGTCCGGTCGCCGCGGGGGAACACCGCCGTCGAGCAGCACCTGGAGGTCCTGGAAGGCGCAACGTCGCGCCTCGGCGTGCTGTGGGAAGGCCGCCAGCTGTTTGCGGATCCCGTCGAGTTCCACGAAGGCGACGAAGGCGTTGGTGAGCGCGTTGAGCCGGGCCTCCAGCGAGCCCTGCATGTTGCGCAGCTCGGAACGCAGTTTCGAAGTGTCACGCTGCTGGCGTGCCCTGCTGGCGGCCAGGGCCCCTGCTTGGGCTTCCAGTTCCTCGCGCAACAACCGGTCGCGCCCGTACTCGCTGGCCCAGAACCACTCACTGTCGTTCACCACCCCACCATGATGCCTGCGGGTGGGGGCAGCCCTCCGCTCGCGGATGGTGTCCTGGCCGGGACGCGAGACGCCTAGACTTTGAAACAGCTTTGATGAATCGGATTGGAGCGGTCGTGACTCATGAACCTGGGGATATCTTCGTGTATGCGCCTTGGAGTCGTCTCAATGAGACGCCGGAGGAGATCGCGCGGCGAGCCTCCCGTTTCATGGAGGAGTTCTCCTCCCGGGTCTCGGTCGGGCGGTGGAAACCAATACAACAGGAAGAGGATGAGTGGGACGGAACCGAGGCGGGACTGGCCGGTTTCATCGGAAACAGAATCATGAGGAAGAGCGATGGGGAGCACGCTCCCGAAGGGGGGTATCATTTCCTGCTGGAGACCGAGAACGATCTCCTGGAAACCTGTTTCTCCGTGACGGCGGGCCAGTCGAAAATTCTGGAGCCTGCTTATGGCCCCTCTTTCTACCAACAATTCGGCTGGCTACCATTCCCGGATCCTGATCAGCCGCCGCGCGTGTCGGCGGATTTCTTGTGGGAGGCGTCTCTTCGTGCGGTGATTCCCGCTTTCGATCCCATCTTCGCCGCGGGGCAGGAACTTGATGTCATCATGGAGCAGGAACCTGAGGGCTGGTTGCTTCCCATCGGCTACCGGGTGTGGATCAATGAGCGGGTCGGGGGTGTCCGCGCCTGTGCGGAGGGTTTGACCGTCGAACGCTTGGGAAACGGCACTCTCATCAGGGTGCCGGATTCCTGGCCGGCGGAACGCGTCATCGAGACCCTGACCGAAACCTTCCGGTCCAACGACCTCGACGGCCTGCTCTGAGAGTCGCGCCTCACGTCGTTTCGTCGTGTTTCGTCACCTCGGCCTCGAAGGCGGTGAGCCAGTCGTAGGTGTGACGTGTCGATGACAGGCCGTAGTGAAGGGCGGCCTGGCTGAAACGGCCGACGTCGCGGTACGTGTCGGGGACTTCTTGCCCGGAGATCTGCCGTTCCACGGATTCCAGTCGTTCGAGTTCCGCGGTGATACATTCCCGGAGCCGCGCGATGATCGGTGGGCGGTCGGCCGGGGGAACGAGCCCCAGGAAATAGATCCGGGCAACCCCTGTGACGTCGAAGTTCCCCTGGACCTCGGCCTGCATCCATGTCGCGAATTTCTGCCTGCCCAGGGGTGTGAGTCCGTATTCCCGGCGTCCGCGGGCCCCGGGCTCCTGACGGGTGACCTCCACCGCTGCCTCTCCCGATGTTATCCTGCCTGCGGAAAGAAGCTGGCAACGAGAGTTCTCACCATGTCCCATTCACCCGCAACCAGCTCCATCAAGGAACTGACGATTCGCGGCATAATTATCGGCGGTATCATCACCGCCGTCTTCACGGCGGCGAACGTCTATCTGGGGCTCAAGGCGGGGATCACCTTCGCCACCTCCATCCCGGCTGCGGTCATCTCCATGGCAATCCTGCGGCGTTTCGCCGATCACACGGTCCAGGAGAACAACATCGTTCAGACGATCGCCTCGGCAGCCGGCACTCTGTCGTCGATTATTTTCGTCCTGCCGGGACTCATCATCATCGGTTGGTGGTCGGGTTTTCCCTACTGGACGACGGTCTTCATCATCATTCTTGGCGGCATCCTCGGGGTCACCTACTCCATTCCGCTGCGACGGGCCTTGGTCACCCATTCCGATCTGCCGTATCCCGAGGGAGTGGCGGGGGCCGAGGTGCTTCGCGTCGGCGACACCACCGAGGGGGCCGAGGAGTCCCAGCGGGGATTCAGGATGATTCTGCGGGGCTCGCTGGCCTCCGCGGGACTGTCCCTCCTGTCGTCTCTCAAGGCCATCGGGGTGGAGATCTCCAGCGTCTTCAAGGTCGGCGCGGGCGCCACCATGTTCAGCACGTCGCTGTCCATGGCCCTCATCGGTGTGGGGCATCTGGTCGGCATCGCCGTCGGTGTTGCCATGATCCTGGGGCTGGTCATCTCCTACGGCGTCATGCTGCCCATCCGCACCCGGGGACAGGTGGAGGGTGTCGATGAGCTGCAGGGCGTGGTCAGCAAGATCTTCTCCACGGACGTGCGGTTCATCGGTGCCGGTGCCATCGCGATCGCCGCGATCTGGACCTTCGTGAAGATCCTCGGCCCCATCGTCAAGGGCATCGGTGAATCTCTCGCCAAGGGACGCGGGAGGGTCGCCGACAGCGACGTTCCCCTCACGGAGCGTGACCTGTCCATGAAGGTGGTCGTGGGCATCACTCTGGGATCCATGCTTCCCATCGGTGTGCTGATGTGGCTCTTCCTCAAGGACACTGGGGTGGCGAACCACGCGTGGGGGTTGATCCTGGTCTCGATCCTGTTCATCCTGATCACAGGCCTGGCGGTGGCCTCGGTGTGCGGCTACATGGCCGGGCTCATCGGATCCTCCAACTCGCCGATCTCGGGTGTTGGCATTCTCGCTGCGCTCGCTGCCGCCGTGCTCGTCAAGGCCGTCGCCAGTTCGGCATCCGGTGATGAGACCAGCGCCTTGGTGGCCTACACCCTGTTCACGAGCGCGGTGGTCTTCAGCATCGCGTCGATCTCCAACGACAACCTGCAGGACCTCAAGACCGGGCAGCTGGTGGACTCCACCCCGTGGAAACAGCAGGTCGCGTTGATCATCGGTGTGGTCTTCGGAGCGATCGTCATCCCGCCGGTATTGAGCCTCATGCAGACCGCCTTCGGTTTCGCCGGGGCTCCCGGCGCCGGTGAGAACGCCTTGGCGGCTCCCCAGGCCTCCCTGATCTCCTCCCTGGTCTCCGGGGTGTTCGGTGGCTCCATCAACTGGGGACTGCTGGGTCTCGGCGCCGGCATCGGAGTCGTTGCCATCGCCATTGACGAGATCCTGAAACGCACGACGCCGAAGCTCTCCCTGCCGCCGCTGGCCGTGGGCATGGGGATGTACCTTCCCGCCGCCGTCACCATCATGATCCCCGTCGGCGCGGTCCTGGGTGCGCTCTACAACCGCTGGGCGCAGCGTTCCACCAATCCGGAGAAGGCGACGCGCCTGGGGACGCTCATGGCCACGAGCCTCATCGTGGGCGAGAGCCTTTACGGCGTGATCTTCGCCGGCATCGTCGGCTTCAGCGGCAAGGAGGATCCGTTGGCGATTGTGCCCAAGGGGTTCGGTGGTGTCACCACGGTGGTGGGGGTTGTGCTGTTTGTGGTGGTTGTACGGGCGTTGTACCGGATGGCGGGTCGTGAGGGGACGCGTTCCTGAGGGTTGCGTCTTATGCCGTTGTGTCGTGTTTCGTCACTTCGGCCTCGAAGGTGGTGAGCCAGTCGTAGGTGTGGCGTGTCGATGACAGGCCGTAGTGGAGGGCGGCCTGGTTGAAACGGCTGACGTCGCGGTAGGTGTCGGGTACTTCTTGTCCGGAGATCTGTCGTTCCACGGATTCCAGTCGTTCGAGTTCCGCGGTGATGCATTCCCGGAGCCGCGCGATGATCGGTGGGCGGTCGGCCGGGGGAACGAGCCCCAGGAAATAGATCCGGGCAACCCCTGTGACGTCGAAGTTCCCCTGGACCTCGGCCTGCATCCATGTCGCGAATTTCTGCCTGCCCAGGGACGTGAGCCCGTATTCCCGGCGTCCGCGGGCCCCGGGCTCCTGACGGGTGACCTCCACCGCGCCCTCTGCCAGGAGCTTGTCGAGGGAACGTTTGATGCTTCCGGCGCTGGATCCGTAGAAGAGGGACGCCCCGGCCTCGAAGGCCTTCATCAGGTCGTACAGGCTCATGCGGGCGATGTGCAGCAGCCCGAGGATCACGTAGCTCACGGGTGCCACGGTAGTACACTTGCCTCACGGATATATCTCTGTTAGGTATATATCCATGAGGTATAGGTGTGGAGTTGTAGGAGCCGGGAGGTGGGGCCATGGCTCTGATTGAGATCGATCACGTCTCCAAGACGTACGGGACCCGGGACGGTGGGGTGGTGGCGAACGACGACGTCACCCTGCACGTCGAGGAGGGGGCGGTGTTCGGGCTGTTCGGGCACAACGGGGCCGGCAAGACGACGCTGGTGAACCAGCTGCTGGGGCTGCTCCGCCCGGATGCGGGCTCGATCGTGGTGGCAGGTGAGGACATCGTCCGGAATCGGAGGCGGGGACGCTATCTGTGCTCGGCGCAGCCGCAGGCGTCCGTTCCCCTGGGGGAACTGACCCCGCGCGCCATCACAAGCCTGATGGCCAGGATGCGCGGAGCCGGCGACGAGGAGATCACACGCAGGGTCGGTGAACTGTTCGAACAGCTGGACATTGCCGAGTGGGCGGATCAGCCCGGCAACAAGTTGTCCGGGGGTGTGCTGCGGTTGACCTGTTTCTGCATGGCGGCGATCCGGCCGGGACGTGCGGTGGTGCTCGACGAGCCCACGAACGACGTCGATCCGGTTCGGCGCAGGTACCTGTGGGGCGCGATCCGCGAGCTGATCGGGGACGGCACGGCGGTGTTGCTGGTGACCCACAACATCGGCGAGGCCGAGGGGGCCGTGGACGAGATGGCGATCCTGGATCACGGCAGGGTGCTGGCCCGGGGAAATGCGTCGCACATCAAGGCCTCAACCGTCGGGGACGACATGAAGCTGCAGGCATTCACCACGGCCCCACCCGAGGCCTTCGGGCAGCCGGGCTGGGCCGGGAACATCGAGGTCAGGAACGGCGAGGTGGTCGTCTCGTTCCCGAGGGATCGGGCGGTTGATGCCCTGACGTGGGCCGCGGAGCTGCGGGGCCGCCGGTTGGTGAGCGACTACTCGCTGCGCGAGATGTCCCTGGAGGACACCTACGTTCAGCTGGTGGGGGACAGGGAGGTGGGCGCTGATGCGCGTTGAAACGGAACTGGGCCACGTGTTCAGGCTTCAGGCCCAGAAACTGGGCGGCCACCTGGTGGCCTACGGCATATTCTTCACGGTCATAGCGCTCGGCGTGATCGTCGGGTTCTCGTTCCTGGTGTCCTCCTCGTCTGCGGGAAACGAGATGCTGTACCTGGCCACGGGGGCGCCGACGATCGTTCTCGTCATGACCGCGCTCGTCGTCGTTCCCATGCAGAACGCGACCGCGCGGGTGGCCGGGTACATCGACTTCATCAAGTCGCTGCCCGTGAGTCGCAAGAACTTCCTGTTCGCCGACTGCACGGTCTGGCTGCTCATCACGGTGCCGGCGATCGTCATCTCCGTCGTGACCGCGCATTTCATGTTCCACCCCGGGTTCTCGGTTTCGTGGACGATCATCCCCGCCTACGTGCTGGTGGTGACGGCGTGTTTCGGCATCGGCTACGGCTACTCGTATGCGATGCCGGCCGAGCTCGCGATGGGGCTGTCGCAGATCATCGCGTTCGTTGCCCTCATGTTCACGCCGATCAGCTTTCCGATGGACCGCCTGCCCGAGTGGCTGCAGGTCGTGCACCTGGCGTTGCCGCTCCATCACATGGCCCAGGTGATGAGGGCCTCCCTGGCCCACGAGACCTTCCAGGCCGGAATCATCAGCTACGTGGTGCTCGCCGTCTGGTCGGTGCTCGGTTTCCTCGCGGCCATCCGGATCCTCGAACGCGCCTGACCGGCTGACACGCCCTCCCCGTGCTGGTGCGGGGAGGGCGGCTGGCAGGATGAGGTCATGTATCCGACCTACACACCCGACCCCGACCGCTACGACGGCCGTATGCCCTACCGTCGCTGCGGACGTTCTGGGCTGCTGCTTCCGACGATGTCGTTGGGGCTGTGGCAGAATTTCGGCGACGACAAACCCCTCGGAGTGCAGCGGGCGATCATCCGCCGCGCCTTCGACGCCGGCATCACCCATTTCGATCTCGCCAACAACTACGGTCCGCCCTATGGGCAGGCGGAGATCAATTTCGGCACCATCTTCCGACAGGACCTCGCGCCGTTCCGCGACGAGTTGATCATCTCCACCAAGGCGGGCTACGACATGTGGCCGGGCCCCTACGGGCAGGGCGGAGGGTCGCGCAAGTACGTGCTGGCCTCCCTCGACCAGTCGTTGGAGCGCATGGGCCTGGACTACGTCGACATCTTCTATTCGCATCGTTTCGACCCCGACACGCCGATCGAGGAGACCATGACGGCACTCGACCGGGCGGTGCGCTCCGGCCGGGCCCTGTACGTCGGGATTTCGTCGTACTCGGCCACCAGGACCAAGGAGGCGGCCCGCATCGCCCGTGAACTCGGTACCCCGCTGTTGATCCACCAGCCCAGCTACAACATGCTCAACCGCTGGATCGAATCCGACCTGATCGATGCCTGCGAGAGCGAGGGCATGGGCATCATCGCCTTCACCGCCCTGGCGCAGGGGCTGCTCACCGACCGCTATCTCAGCGGCGTTCCGGAGGACTCCCGCGCGGCACGTGGCGGGTCGCTGACCCGCGAACAGCTCAGCGACGACGTCCTCACCCATGTTCGCGCCCTCCACGAGATCGCCCGTGAGCGTGGGCAGTCGTTGGCGCAGATGGCGCTCGCCTGGGTGCTGCGTGACCCACGGGTCACGTCGACGTTGATCGGTGTGTCGTCGCTGCGACAGCTGGAATCCAACCTGGGGGCCTTGGAGAACATGGTCTTCACCGACGACGAGCTGGCAGCCATCGATGAGCATGCCGTCGAGTCGGGGATCAACCTCTGGGCCAGTCAGACCGAGGACTGAGAGGCGCGCAGCACACACATTCCGCTCCGCGTCAGGTTGTTGGGTGTTAACCGTGTGTTATGCCGGAGGGGTTTCCGGCTGTCGTCCGTTTGGCGGACATGATGGCATGGTTTGGGGTGTTTTCGCTTGTCGGGGGCGTTTGGGGCGGCTTGGCGGAGGGG
>CAJPNZ010000042.1 GCA_905372155.1 Propionibacteriaceae bacterium | reverse complement strand
CACAAGCCGGTTGAGCCGGGTCGCGAGGAACGAGCGACCCGAGTCGAAACCACCCACACCCAGCAACCAAAACCCGACCACAAGTCCCCACCTGGTTTCGACACGACCCACTCGCTGCCGCTCGTGAGGATCGGCTCAACCAACTTCAACTACTTCCGAGCCGATTGAACCAGCACGTGAGCGCCTCCCCCTTCCAAAGCTGGTCGAGCCGGACCGCGACGAAGGAGCAGTCCGACTCAAGCAGCCTTCCCACCCCACGCCGCCAGGCACGCGACCTCGAGGTCACCCCCGGCGCCCTGTACCGCTACGTGAAGAGCCGCGACGACCTCCTGACCCTGTTGATCGTCGACGCCTACGAGTCGCTGGGAAAATCCGTCGAGGAGGCCGAGGGCAGGATCCCGCGCGGAGACCACGAGGGTCGCTGGGTGGCGCTGTGGCGCGCCACCCGCACCTGGGCGCTGGAGCACCGCAACGAGTACGGCCTCATCTACGGCGTCCCGGTTCCCGGCTACCAGGCCCCACCGGAGACCGTCCCGGCCGCGTCCCGGATCTCGATCCTGCTGGCCCGGATCGCCTCGGACATGAGGTCGCGGGCGGGGACGACGCCGCCGCCGGACTCACCGGAACCGGCCCCGGCGCTGCGGGAGGACCTCGCGAGGGTGCGTCACTGGATCAGTGAGCAGGGAATGCCCGGCGATGTTCCCGACGAGCTGATCCTCATCGTCCTGCGGGGCTGGACCGAACTTTTCGGTTGCATCAACATGGAACTGTTCGGTCACTACGTCGGCAGCGTCGAGAACGGGGCGGCGTTCCTGGACGAACTGGCCCACCGAAGTTTCAAGGAGCTTCAGGACCGGACGGGTCCCTGATGGCCGAGGTGTCGAGGATCACCTGGGCGCACCCGTCTCGTCATAGAGGTCGTCATCCGTGAGCACCGGACCACCCGCATCGCGGAGACGCCGGCCCGCGGCAAGGATCGCATCGGCCCGCGCCCGAACGGAGTTGGCGAGAGTGTGCCTGGTGAGAGCCTCACGCGCCTCGGCTTCCATGGAGCGATTGTTCAAAGCCGCCAAACGTTTCAACTCATCGCGCACCTCGTCGCTGAGCCCTCGGATCGTGATGGTGGACATGCTTACACCTCCCAACAGAAATGCTAGCGATCACCTCAGGAGATACTTTCTTGCATCAAGAGGCTTCACATTTCCCCTTTCGCCTGCCTACACGTCATTCACCAGCGCTGTAGTGCAAGCAGACGATCACAAGGCAAGCGAACCCGGGCCAGGACAGGCGAGCGGCGGCAAGGCAGGCGAACCGGACGACGGGACGACGACCTGCGAAGCTGCCCGCGTCACTCCCTCTTCACCCGGTGCCGGCCGATGGGCATCACCAGCGGCGCCCCGGAGACGGGGTCCGGCACCACCTTCGACGAGATCCCGAACACCTCCCTGACCGTCTCCTCCGTCACCACATCCGACGGGGTGCCCTGCGCCAGGATGCTTCCGGAGCGCATCGCGATGAGCTCGTCGGAGTAGCGGGCCGCCAGCCCGAGGTCGTGCAACACCATCACGACCGTGGTTCCCCTCCTGGCGTTGAGGTCGATCAGCAGATCGAGCACCTCGAGCTGGTTCGCGACGTCGAGGTAAGTGGTGGGTTCATCCAGCAGCAGGACGTCGGTTTCCTGCGCCAACGCCATCGCGATCCACACGCGCTGCCGTTGACCGCCCGACAACTCGTCGACGGGACGGTCCGCCAGCTCGGTGGTGTCGGTGGCGGCGAGGGATTCCGCCACCACCTCGTAGTCGCGGGGGCTCCACCTCCCGAGCATCCCCTGGTGGGGGTGGCGTCCGCGACCCACGAGGTCGGCGACGACGATGCCCTCCGGGGCGGTCGGCGACTGCGGCAGCAGACCCAGGACCTTCGCGATCTCCTTGGTCGGCTGTTCGTGGAGGGATTTGCCGTCGAGGAGCACCTGTCCGTGCCTGGGTTGCAGCAGCCGGGCGAGGGAACGCAGCAGCGTGGACTTGCCGCAGCCGTTGGCGCCGACGATGGAGGTGATGGCCCCGGGTTTGACGGTCAGGTCGAGGTTGTCGATGACGGTGCGGTCGCCGTAGGCGAGCCCGAGTCCGACGGCTGTGAGGGAATGGTTCGCGGTCACTGGGTCTCCGGGGGTCAGTTCCGGCGCTGCCGGTTGGAGCGGATGAGGAGGTAGACGAGGAACGGGGCGCCGAGAGCACCAGTGATGATGCCGACGGGATAGCGGGCGCCGAAGGCGAACTGACCGATCAGGTCGGAGGCCAGCACCAGGATCGCGCCGACCAGGGAGGCGGGCAGCACCAGGGAGGAGGCGGAGCGGCTGATCCGCGCCGCTATCGGCCCGGACATGAACGCGACGAACGCGATCGGCCCGCAGGAGGAGGTCGCGACGGCCACGAGGGTGACGGCCGCGACGATGGTCCAGACCCGCACGGAGAACACCTTCACGCCCAACCCGGAGGCGGTGTCGTCGCCGAAACGCATCGTTGCCAGCTTGCTGGAGTTCACCCACATCGACGGCAGGATCACCGCGCAGGTGGCGGCGAGCGGCGCCACCCTCGGCCACCCCGCGCTGTTGAGCGATCCGGTCAGCCAGCGGGTCGCGACCTGCAGGTCCCACGCGGATGCCTGCGCGAGAGTGTAGGTGACCACCGCCCCCAGCATCGACGAAACACCGATGCCGATCAGGATCAGCCGGGTTCCCGCGAAACCGCCCTTGTAGCTGAGGGCGTAGATTGCCACGGCGGTACCGATCGCGGCGGCAAGGGCGAGCAGGGAGACGGTGGTCTCGTTCAACCCCAGGATCACGATGCCGATCACCCCGGCGGCACTGGCCCCCGCGGAGATGCCGATGACATCAGGGGAGGCCAGCTGGTTGCGCAGCAGGGTCTGGAAGGTCACGCCAGCAGACCCGAAGGCCAGTCCGGCCAGCACGGCGAGGGTGGCGCGCGGCAGCCGCAGCGTACCGACGGTGAAACTGGCGCCAGGCACCCGCTCACCCGCAATGACCCTCCACACCTCGGAGGGTCCGTAGAAGCTCTCACCGAACATCAGCGACGCGGCCCACAAACCCACTACCAAGAACGCCAGCACGAGGACTACCAGGGCCTGGGCCCGGATGCGGCGGGAGCGCGCGACGCGCAGAGCCTTGACGTCGGGGATGGCAGCAGCGCTCATAGTTCACGCACCTTCTGGCGTCGGACTATCCAGATGAAGAACGGGGCCCCGAGGAACGGGGTGATGATGCCGACGTCGATCTCGGAGTTGGGGGTGACGACCCGCCCCAGGGTGTCGGCGGCGAGCAGCAGACACGCACCCGCCAGGCCCGCGAAGGGCAGCATCCAGCGGTGGTCGGTGCCGACGAGGAGCCGGCAGAGGTGCGGCACGATCAACCCGACGAACGCGATCGGCCCGCACACCGCCGTCGTCACCCCGCACAGGATCACCGCGCCGATGGACGCGACCAGCCGGGTGCGCATCACGTTCTCACCCAGTCCGGTGGCGACGTCGTCGCCGAGCGCCAAGGAGTTCATGCCGCGCGCCGAGAACAGGCAGATCAGGGCGCCGGCCATCAGGAACGGGGCCACCAGTCCCACCCGGTCCCAGGTGGCGCCGCCGATCCCACCGATCTGCCAGAACCGGAACGAGTCCATCACCCGCACCCGGGGCAGCAGGATCGCCGAGACCAGCGACGAGCACGCCGCGGATGTCGCGGCACCGGCCAGGGCCAGTTTCAGCGGGGTCGCGCCGCCGCGTCCCAGCGACCCGACGCCGTAGACGAACCCAGCCGCCACACCGGCCCCGAGCACCGCGATCAACAGCTGCGCGTAGGGGTGGGATAGGTCGAGGAAGGCCAGACCGATCACCACCGCGAGGGAGGCCCCCGACAGCACCCCGAAGATGCCGGGATCAGCCAGCGGGTTACGGGTGACGGCCTGCATGGCGCCACCCGCGATTGCCAGGGACATCCCGGCCAGCAGCCCCAGCACCGTGCGGGGCAGGCGACCGGCCGCGGCGGCCTGTTCGGCCGTCGCGGTTCCACCGGACAGCGCGGCCAAGGCATCGTCCAGGGACACGGCCCGCACCCCGAAGATCACAGAGGCCACCACGATCACCAGCAGGACCACCACCAGGACCGCCAGCCACAGCAGACGGCGTCCGGCCGAGCGTTTGATGACTTCGACATCCGGCCGGGTCAGAACCCCGTCAGCGGTCACTCGAGACCTTCGGCCAGTTTCGCGACGTATTTCTCTATGCCCCACGGAATGGACAGCGGCGACGGGTTCGCGGAGGCCGAGAGGGCATCCTGCCCGAGGAAGACCACGCGGTCCTTGGCGATCGCAGGGATGCGGGAGAGCAGCGCGTCGGCCTTGATGGCCTCCTTCAGCGGTGTCGGGTCCGCGGGCCCGTAGGTCAGGAGGATGTCGACGTCGTTGAACAGCTCCGGTTTCTCCGAGGACATGTCCTTCCAGAACGCCTTGGAAGCCGCGGATTCCTTCTCGACGATCTCCGGGGTTCCCAGCCCGGCCTTGACGAGGAACCCGGCCCGCGGGTCGTGGGTGGTGTAGAAGCCGACCTTGGACAGATCACTGGCGTTGAGGAAGGAGAACAGCACCTTCTTGCCCTTTAGACCGGCGTGCTGCTCCATGGCCGCGGCGACCCGCTTGTCCAGGTCCGCGATCAGCGCCTTGCCTTGGGCGGCCATGCCCATGGCCTGGGAGTTCAGTTCGATCATCTGGTCCATGGTGGTGATCCACGCTGCCTCGGGGTAGGCGACGACGGGCGCGACCTGGCTGAGGGTCGCGTAGTCCTCCGCGGTGATGCCGGAGTAGGAGGCGAGAATCACGTCGGGTTTGGTGTTGGAGACGGCCTCGAAGGGGACGCCGTCTGTGTCGTCGAACAGGACGGGGGTCTGGCCGCCCAGGGCGTCGAGTTTCTCCTTGACCCAAGGCAGCAGGCCGTCGCCGTCCTCGTCACCCCAGTTGGCCTTGCTCATGCCGACGGGCACCACGCCGAGGGCAAGCGGCACCTCGTGGTTGGCCCACCCGAGTGTTGCGATGCGTTCAGGTTTCTTCTCGATGACGGCTTCACCGAGGGCGTGCTTGATGGTGATGGGGAAGGCGTCTCCGGTGGCGGGGGAGGAACCACCGTTTCCTGAGGCCGGGGGGGTGCCTTGGGGCGTCGAATTGCTGGAGCAGGCGGCGATGCCAACGGTTGCGGTCGCGGTGAGCATCGCGACGAAGGTCCTTCTGGAAAGCACGTGGGCTCCGTTCATCTCGGGATTGGCTCAGCAATGGTAAGGCAAACCTAAGCTATGCGCCAGAGTGCGGGTGTGCGTGGACAAAAAGGACGACGCCGCGGGGAAACAGAAAGCGACCCCCGGACGTGCCGGGGGTCGCGGAGAGCCTGGCCGGGCTCAGCGGACGGGCTTGCGGATCTCCGAGGAGAGGAACCACGCCTGCTGCTCGAGCTGGACGGTGAGGTCCTCGATGATGCCGGAGGAGGAGGGGTCCTCGTCGTCGACGGTGTCGTGCACCTCGCGCAGGGTGGCGACGACGGCCTCGATCGCGGAGACGATGTAGGCGACGGCGTCGGTGGTGAGAACCTCACCCTCGGGGGCGACGGGAACGGTGGCGGAGGCGGCGACGGTCGCGGGACGACCGTCGGGGGTGGCGTTGACGGCGCGCATCCGCTCGGCGACGTCGTCGGAGCCCGTGCGGGCGATGCCCACGACCTCGTCGAGGTTCAGGTGGAGGTCGCGGAAGTTCGGGCCGACGATGTTCCAGTGGGCCTGCTTGCCGACCAGTTCAAGGGCGATGAGGTCCACCAGGACGCGCTGGAAGCTGTCACGCAACGCGGCGGAGGCGGTGAAGGACAGGGTCACATGCGGGGTGTTAACAGTCTCGGTACTCATGGTTTCAATTTTATGTCCGCCCCCGAGAAAACCCATCCGAGCGTCAGGAAGGCCAGCCTGACTAGGCAAAACGCCCCCGCACGCCGGGGCCTGCACCCCGATCACACCTCCGGAATCAACGCCGAAACCTTAACCAATGGCCATAGTTGATACCCGAAAGTTACACATTTCTGCGTGTCTCGTGCAGAGGGCCGTGGAGCGAAGTTAGGGTGCTCCTGAAGCTTCAAAGGACCAGTCTCCCCGTACAAACCAGCTGGGGGATGACTGGCCGCATCAACCGGGCGCGCAGCGTGGACCCGCTACGCACCCGATCGAGCGCTCAACATCAAAACAACAATTTTCAAAAACAACACCCCCACCATACCTGCAGGGACGCAAAAACCAAGTAGGAGCTTTGATGTCTCTCAATCATTCAATCACTCGTCGCGGCATGTTCAAAGGAGCGGGCGGGATCGCCGCAGCCTCCTTCCTCGGCGCCGGCGCCATCCTGGGCGGCTCCGCCAGCCCCGCACACGCCAACTCGGGCCTGGAAGTCGTCGCGCACCAGACCTCGGGACGGATGGAGTACTACAGGTTCTCCACCTCCTGCATCAGCTGGACCCCCCGGGTCAACATTCTCCTTCCCAAGAACTACGACAACGGCTGCCGTTTCCCGGTGCTCTACCTGCTCCACGGCCCTTCGGAGAACTTCTCGAAGTTCGACAGGGACGACGACATCCGCAACCTGGCCATCGCGGATGACCTCATCATCGTCATGCCCGATGGCGGCGCCGCGGGCTGGTACTGCAACCCGGTGAAATCGAACGCCGGACCACAGATGTGGGAAACCTTCCACATCGAGCAGCTCATCCCGTGGGTGGACGCGAACTTCCGCACCATCGCGCAGTGCGAGGGACGCGCCGTCTCCGGATTCTCCATGGGAGGTTTCGGAGCCCTCAAGTACACCGCCAAGTACAGCAGCTACTTCGCCTCCGTCAGCTGCCACTCTGGCCCAGCCAACCTGCGAGGAGACTACGGCCGAGCCGTGGTCCAGTGGGCCAATTCCTCCTCCTCGGCAGATCTCGCAGGCGGTTGCGTCTACGGCTCCGACGAGGTGCGGATCAAGGCCGACAACCCGGTCGACTGCGTCGAGAAGTTCAAGGACAAGAGGATCTTCCTCTTCACCGGAACCGACTCCAGGAACTCACACGAACGCTGCATCGTGCACACCCACCGGGAGTTCAGAGAAACCCTGCACAAGCACGGAATCGAACACGAGCACTGCGAGGACTCCGGTGGCCACCACATCCGCAAGGAACGCCTGAGGCAGGACCTCGACGGAATCATCGGGCACCTCTGGCGGCCCTGCTGATCGGCACCAGGCCCTGAAACAGACCGGCTCCTCGACCCTGCGGCGGTCGAGGAGCCGGTCGTGCCTGCTCACCGACGTTTCCAGAGAAAGATGCGACAAAATCACCGCCACAAATCTGCATACAGGATCGCATCCAATCAAGGTTTGCGGGGAAGCTCCAACAGGACCGGAATTCCCCGGAAAGGCCGCCGGAAACGGCGACGATCGCCCGACCAGAACGATCGCGCCAGCGCCGATCCGCCCCGACATTCTCTGCCACAACACGCTCATGTGTTGCGGCGAAATTTCAATCACTGGAAAACATCATGTCCCTGGACCACACCATCCGTCGTCGCACCGTCTCCAAGGAAGCCGGAGGGCTCGCGGTGGCTTCCATCATCGGCGCCACAGCCGCATGGAGACCTGCGAATTTGCAATTCCCTCGGCCATGGCCAGGAAGTTCAATCCCAGCGTGACGAGAAACCCACGCGTCAACGTTCTGCTGCCGGGAAACCACAACAGTGGAAAGCGATACTCGGTACTCCACCTGTTCCATGATGACACCATCTATGGCGCGCCCAAAGCTCGTTTGCGCCAAGACCTCATCAGCGCCGACAACCCCACGGAAAACCTCGAGAGCTACCGCAATGAGCACATCTTCTTGGTTTCCGGCGACAACAGGGACATCATCAATTTCCAAACCATCGGAATCATCTCAGAGGTGCGCAGCCCCATCGAGCACCAAGAATCCTGGTCACAGCACCTCTACCACGACTTCGAGCACCCCAGTACTACAATCACTGAGGTGACGACGCTTGCGCTGCACGAGTGGGGGAATCCCGCGGCTCCGACCCTGCTTCTGGTCCACGGCCTGACGGAATCGGCTGCCGCCTGGCCCGACGCAGTGGCTGGCTGGTCCTCCCGGTATCACGTTCTCGCGGTGGACCTGCGGGGGCACGGGATGTCCCCGCGGTGGGACGACGGCTCCCTGGCCCGGGCACCGCAGACCCTGCAAGAAGACCTCGAGCGGGTGATCTCCTCGCTTCCAGAGCCACCGGTCGTCGTGGCGCACAGCCTGGGAGGGCTCATGTCGCTGCGAGTGGGCGTGGCCCGGCCCGACCTGGTTCGGGCACTGGTCCTGGAGGACGTCGCACGTCCCACCGGGCACTGGGGGCCGGCCCCCTGGTTCGTGGAGCGCCAAGAACGGTTCCTGGACGCGTTCGCCGCCGACGGTGGCGCGGCCGAGCGGGAGCGGATGCGGCGCGAGACCTCATGGAGTGATGCCGAGATCGAGGGGTGGGCGGGGTGCAAGGAGCAGGTCGACCGCCGCTTCATCCGCGAGGGTACCTATCTCGGCGAGGCCGACCTCGTCAGCGCGGTCAACCAGCTGACGATGCCGGCGCTGTACCTGGCACCCCGCCACGGTGACATGGCCCCGGACCCCTCCGAGGTGACCAACCCGCTCGTGCGCCTGGTGTTGGTCGACGGTGTCGGCCACTGCGTACGGCGGGACGACCCGGAAACCTACCACGGACTGGTCGATCCCTTCATCGAGGAGGTCTTCGGCAACGCCAGCCGGTGACTCGCACCCTCCGGGATGCCCGGAAACCAGCGGCACGTTCATTCTGAGGGTGCGGCTATCGTGCCGGTGTGGATTCGAACACTCTGATCGGACTGATACTGCTGGTGGTCTTGGTGTTTGTGGGGTGGGTGACATGGCGGCGCATCCACCAGGAACCACGGCGACTGGCCAATGCCGGGTGGATCGCCGCCACCCTACTGCTCAGCATCCAAGTGCCGGCGGTCCTCGGCTTCGCGGCCCCACTGGTGGGACTGGGCGTCCTGGTGATCATGTCGCCCCTGCTGGCCATCGGCTTGGCGGCTTTCCTCATCCTCAACGGTCTCGTCATGCTCCGCAGGGAACGTTTCTCCCTGGCCCACTCGTTGTCCCTGCTCGCTGGCGTCGGACTCGTTGCGGCAATGGCCGTCTGCATCGCCGTCATCATCATCGGGGAACGACGGGCCTTTCCCGTCCCGATGTTCATCATGCTCACCACCGGTTGGGTGGCGTTGATGTTCTTCTGTTTCGTCGGGTACTCCTGGTTCTACCAGCGTATCGTCCGGAGAATCCACCCGGACTTCATCATGGTGCTGGGTGCCGGGGTTCCTTCCGGGAAGGTCACCCCGCTGCTGGCCGGGCGTATTGACCGGGCCCTCGGGGTGTGGCGGGGTGAGATCAAGGCTGGACGGCGTCCCCTGCTGGTGATGAGCGGTGGGCAGGGCCCTGATGAACCCGTCAGTGAGGCCCGGGCGATGGCCGACTACGCGCTGGAGCAGGGTGTCCCGGAAGCCGCCCTGGTGTTGGAGGATCGCTCCACGACCACCCGGGAGAACTTCCAGATGTCGACGGATCTGATCCGGGCCGAGCCGCGACTGGGGCCGGAGGCCACAGGGATCGCGGTCACCAGCAACTATCATGCGATGCGTGCCGCGTTGTTGGCCCACGACCTGGGCACGGGCATCCAGGTGTTGGGGGCGCGTACCGCGTGGTACTACTGGCTCAGTGCCATGTTGCGGGAGTTCGTGGCGGTGGTGCGGAGATCACCCAAAGCCTACGGGCTGGGCCTGGCCCTGGTGACGGTGCCCTTGACGTTGCTGGTGGCGCTGGCGGCCTGGCTGTCCTGACGGAAATCACCGCGGCCCCTGCGCACCGCGATGTCACCGAGGGCATGGATGTCGACGAACTCGGCCCGCGCCACCCATCCGCTGAGACTCCACCCGGTCCGGGTGGGGGGCACCAGGGCAGGGAGCCGGGATGCTGTTTCCTCCACCTGTTCACCCAGTACCCTCACGGTTTGCGCGACCAGCACGAGACCTCGCGGACGGAACCGGGATCCCCGAGCCGCAGAAATTGAGACCCCGGGGACGCCGTTCAATCAGAAAAATCCTTGAAATAGCAATCAGAATCCCACATGGTGAAAGGGTTGCATACACAGTTGTATCCAGCTAGGCTTGCGTCCAGCTTGAGCATGAGGGAACCCCATCAGGAGCGGAGGCTGGACAGACCATTCAAGACGGCACACTGATCACGTCCGTCGTGATGCCAAACACCATTCCTGAATTGATTCCAGGGGGAAGTCAGCCACCCCGGAATCACCTATCGTGATGGAAATTCAACCGCAAGGGAAAGCCATGTCCTTGAACCACAAACTCAGTCGTCGCACCGTCTTCAAGGGAGCCGGAGGGCTCGCCGCGGCTTCCATCATTGGCGCCGGAGCTGCGTGGAGCGGCACCACTCCCGCCCATGCAGAGGGCCTCGAAATCGTCAGCCAGGAAACCGACGGACGCATGCAGACCTACGAATTTGTCACTCCCTCGGTCAAGAAACCCGAGAACCCCTCGTTCTTGGCCAGGAAGCACAATCCCAGCGCGATGAGAAACCTGCGTGTCAACGTTCTGCTCCCCGATGGCTACGACAGCGGCAAACGCTACCCCGTGCTGTACCAGTTCCACGGAGGCGGCGGTCAATACACCGAATTCGACGGATACAACATCCGAGAAATGACCGCTGGACGTGATCTCATCGTGGTCATGCCCGACGCCGGGCTCGGCTGGCACTGCAACCCCGTGAGTTCCAAAGTGGGCCCACGCAACTGGGAAACCTTCCACATCGAGGAACTCATCCCCTGGGTCGACGCCACCTTCCGCACCTTCCCCGAGCAGGCCGGACGCGCCGTCTCCGGATTCTCCATGGGAGGCTTCGGAGCCCTCAAGTACACCGCCAAGTACAGCGACAAATTCGCCTCCGTCAGCGCCCACTCCGGACCAGCAAACCTCCGCAGCCACCTCAGCACCGTCGTCCGTTGGGCGAATATTACCGCGACCTTGATTGAGCTCAATGGCGGCACCATCTACGGATTCCCGGAAAGCAAGTGGCGCCAGGACCTCATCAGCGCCGATAACCCCATAGAAAACATCGAGAGCTACCGCGGAAAACGCATCTTCCTGGTTTCCGGAAACAACAGGAACATCATCAATTTCCAGATCATGGGAATCATCGGAAGCGCTGCGAACGAACATGTCGTTCGCGAAACCCAACGCGAGTTCACGGCCGCACTCGACTCGGCCGGAATCAAGTACGAGCGCTACGAGGAACAGGGTGGCCACTTCGTCCGCAGGGAACGCCTCCAGCAGGACATCGACGGCATCGTCGCCCACCTCCGCAAAGCCGAATGACGCTCCCGCGTTTCATTCGCCACGAGGCCAAATCGGCTCGGAGAACGACTCCGCCCGTCACGCCTCGGGGAATCAGAACCAAAAACTGAACAACGACAAAAGAGAAAAATGAATTTGACATCAGAGAGATCATCTGGCATCAAATTCCTTCCACCACTCAACTCCAAGGAGAAAAATGCTCAAACGCAAGATCGCCGCCGCCATCGGAGCCACCCTGGCCCTCGCCACCTTGGCGACAGCAGCCCCCACAGTCGCACAGGCCACGGAAACTCTGCCCGCCCAGTCCCAGAGAACGGAAGTCGACCCGCGTACTGCGTCGTCAAGCGATTACAGTTTCTTCCGCCCCATATTCTGCTGGTTCCTGGGCGGCGACTACTGCAAAAAAGGCTGACAAAAATCCGTGAAACAGCGTCTCGTAACGATCACGCGGCAGCAGTCTTCATAGCCGGGTATCGCGACCGAAACAACGCCACCTGTACAAATCATGACAGGTGAACACCGATGGGAGACCGCCATTCACCAAACGTGGTGATGAAGCTCCCATAGGCATGAAAAGCACTTCAAAAACCAAGCAACTCGTAGGAGTAAAGACATGTCCAAACGCAAAATCGCCGCCGCCATCGGAGCCACCCTGGCCCTCAGCACCCTGGTGATAGGGGCCCCCACAGTCGCACAGGCCACGGAGACCCTGCCCGCCCAGTCCCAGAGAATGGAAATCGACCTTGGTGGCTGGTCCTCGAGCGAGTACAGCTTCATCCAGGACATGCTCTGCAGGCACGTTTCACGCTTCTTCTGCAAACCGTGAAACAGCGTCACGGAACGCCTGCACGGCGATGACGTGACGTCATCGACATGGCTTCCTTCCCTGCAACGCCACACGCGAACACTTCAAACTGACGGATGACACGATCCCCTCGGCCCTCGGCGGTCGAGGGGATCGTGTCGCGCTCATCTCATGGCGAGCCCTCAGCTGATGTACCAAAGTAGGCAATTCACCCGACGACGGTCGTCTCTCGCGTGGAACTCCTCGATATCGATGTCCCCGGATTTGTGGAATGGCCGTGGGACGGCCACCGGCCACGAACGAGAGGGATGATCTTGATCGAGGTATCGCAGGTGACACGCCAGTTCGGCGAACACCGGGTTCTACGGGATGTGTCCTTCGAAGCACCCGCCGGCGCGGTGACGGGTTTCGTCGGCCCCAACGGCGCAGGCAAGACCACGCTGCTGCGCATCGTTGCCGGACTCGACCAACCAGATGGTGGACGGATCATCATCGACGGCACGCCTCTGCCCCGCGGCGCGGCACGAACGAACCTCGGCGTACTGCTCGATGCCGGCTGGGTGCATCCCAGCCGCACGGCACACGATCACCTGACGGCACTCGCGCTGATGCAGGAGGTGCCGCTCTCGCGCGTGGACGAGGTTCTTGAACTGACCGGTCTGCACGCTGTTTCCAAGCGCCGAGCGGGCAAGTTCTCCCTCGGGATGAAACAGCGTCTGGGCATCGCAGCCGCGCTTCTCACCAACCCCGGGAACGTGGTTCTCGATGAGCCGGTCAACGGTCTCGATCCGGATGGGGTGACGTGGGTACGCAACCTGGTCAGGATGTTGTCCGCCGACGGCGCAGCGGTGTTGATGTCGTCGCATCTGCTCTCGGAGATGGCCCAGACGGCTGACCGCGTGGTTGTCATCGGCAAGGGCGAGATCATCAGCCAGGCAACCATGTCCGAATTCACCCAACTGGCGAATCCCTCGACCTTGGTCTCGACCACCGACCCGACCGTCCTGTCGGAGGCCTGCCGCCGGGCAGGCGCCACTGTGGATGTGACGGAGAAAGGGCTATTGCGAATCTCGCTCGAATCCGAGGCCATCGGGGAGATCGCGTTGACCGCCGGGGTTGCGCTGACCCACATGGAACAGGAGACGGTCAGCCTGGAGAAGAGATTCCAAGAACTGACCGCGGAACACGTCGAGTACCACGGGGGTCTCATTGCCGCCAGGAGGGAAGAGTCATGAGGGACGTCCGTGCGGAGCTGGTCCGTTCCAAGGCCTACCGAATCACCTACTGGGTATGGCCCCTCATCCTACTGTCCACCCTGGCCGCCGTCGCTTTCAGTTCCTCTGCCATCCAGAAAGCCCTGGAGGAAGGGGCAACGCCCACGTCGCAGATCGAGGCCGCCGCCTTCATGCCGGGGAGCCCGACGTTCTTCTCCGGCCTGTTGCTGGCGTTCTGGACGACGACCCTGGTGACCGCTGACTGGTCCTCGGGCACGATCAATCACATTCACATGGCCATGAGCGACGGCCGGATCCTCCGCGCAAAGCTCATCATGGTCTCAGCGGCGTCCCTGCTGACCACCGTCATCACGACGGGAACGGCCGTCGCGCTCTCCTTCTTGCTCCTGCCGTCCTCCCTCGTCCTGGCGACACTGCCCTTGTCCGTCTTCTGGGTCAACGTTCTGGGCACGCTCGCGGTCCATCTCACGTGGGGCCTTCTGGCGCTGGTTGCCGCTTGGTGGCTCTCCAAGCCCGCGCTTTCAGTGGGTGCCGTTCTGGTCGTGGTGTTGGGCGCGCCAGCTCTGGAGACGGCTTTCGCGTCCGCTAGCGTCAGCACCCCGGTCTTCTCCTATCTCCCGTCCTCCCTCATGAATACGGCCACCTTGACCGGTTCCGAACTGGCGACGAAAATGACGCCCCTGATGGCAGGCCTCCTGCTGGTCGCCTGGTGCGCCGTTGCTCTGGCATCGGCTCCCATCGCCCTGCGCCGGGGCCGCATCTACCGCTGAGCCTCCGAGAAGGCATTCCCGCATCGGTGAGCATCCCAACTTGGCCGCTCTACCATTACAGGATGGAAACACACATACGAGTGGTCATTGCCGAGGACGATCACTTCGCCGTCAATGTTTTGCAGAGGTACCTATCAGGGGCGCCTTCCATCGAGGTGGTCGGGATCGCACATGATGGCAGGCAGGCATTACAGATCGCCCAGGAGCTGCAACCGGATGTCCTCATCACCGATCTGTACATGCCTTGGCTCGACGGAATCGAGGTCACCAGACGCGTGCTCGCCGACGGGCTGACGTGCCGAGTGCTCATCTTCACCGCCGTGGCCGACGAGACGACGATGATCAAGGCCTTGGAGGCGGGGGCCACCGGGTTTCTCCTGAAATCCGACCACCCCCACATGGTGGTCAACGGGGTCCTCGCGGCCTTCAGCGGGGACACCCTCGTCTCCCCGAAACTCATCACCGCCCTACTGCCCATGCTGCGTCGCAGTACCGCGCCCACGGATCTCAGCGCCCGGGACCGCGAATTCATAGCCCTGATAGGCAAGGGCAGGAGCAACGCGGAGATCGCCAGTGAAACCCACTTGGCGGTAAGCACGGTGAAGTCTTATGTCAGCAAGCTACTGGAAAAATTCGGACGGCCCAATCGCACCGCCCTGGCAGCGCTTGCCTACGAATGGAACCTCATCGACTGACAGGCTCCAGGCTCGCCGCCCGCTCCCTCGTGACGTGTGGAGCGAGCAGACCAATGGGGAACTCGTCGAGAATCACCACACACAGCAGCCTGCCCGGGACGCAGCGCCCAGGACTCGGTCGACCCGAGGGTCCCGATCCGAACGAGCTTCAGCCCCATCGCACGGCCGATCGGACCCTGCCTGATGTCCACGAACAGGACCTGGCCCGCGGGGAGGATGAGTTTCCGGGTGACCTAGCAGTAACTGGACAGGACGAACACACCTGCTTCCGCGACGATCACGACCGCTACCAACCCGGCGACGAGCCACCAGATCGCTGCGGGCCACCTCAGGGCCATTGCCGCCACAGCACTCAGACCCGCCCCCGCCACTGCCTGAGCGGTCCACGACCTGAGTGTCTCCACGGGCAGGCGCGCACTAGAATCCACAACCGCTTCCCTTTTCGCCGGAACACGACCAAAGAATTTCACGAACGAGATCCGGAGCAGGGCGTGCTACAGTGCTTTCCCGTCGCCACGGAAAGCGCATCGCCTGGGGTTGGTGTCACTCCCATTGACACCAACCCCAGGTTTTGCGGTAGAAAATTCTGATCAGATCCCCAGATACCTGCGAACCCTGACGATGATCACATCGAACGCCAGCCCGTTACGAAGCCAATCAAGAATGATGTTCCTGTGTGACCAGATCCAGTTTACAACTTTTCGCCCAAAGTTCCAGGCGTAGGAAACGAGACGGGAGAAAAGAGCCATGATGCAATCCCTTCTTGAGTTACTGCGAATGAGTTCCGTGCCCCTCGGAGCTGTGACCAGTACATCCTGTTTCGCAGCGAACGGGAAGACCCTGTTGTCCGATAGCCAACCTTCGTGCCACAAGCGGATACCTTGGCGGATCACAAGATCAACCTTGGTATCGGATCCATCACCCAAAGGGCATGCGTCTCACGGGCGCCCTGAACACCGAACTCTCAAATGACCCGTCATATTGCCCCGCCACATTTCATTGAGCCGCAGAACTTATTCTGCGAGCGCCCGGGCTTGGTGTCAAGTGGTGGGAGCAGCGAGTAGACGTTCGTGTGCTTCGCGTGGAGCTTGGGCCGTCCCGGGCTGCTCTGGGGCGTCCGCCCAAGCTCTTCGGCAATCGCGCCTGCGGAGGAGACCGAGATACGTGGTGATCCGGATGCCCTCTGGACCAGAGGTGGTCACAGCGCCAACCCGCCTGTGCCCTCGGGTGATCGGCCAAGGGCCAGCACCCCCAGCCCCTTCGCAACCGCCACCCGGTCCCATACCGTGCAACGCACGTCGCACCAACAACCCCACCCTGACAAGCACTGTTGCCGCGACCCTAATGACACCATCGAGCGAGACTCGACACAGCAGAAGAGAACATCGATGAAAATTTCAATCAAAAGGCGGGGCGAACCCAAGCGCCGGGCATCCGGATCTCTCGAGAATACTGAAGAACTGATTCGCTTCCCTGTGCATACAATATTGTACACCCTATACTGAAACGCATGTCTCGGACCGACCGCATGATGCCGACCTCACGCGCCTTGAGGAGTGACTGGTCGGAGCCCCTGCTTGCAGCACTTGCGTTGACCCTGACGACCGTTCTCGCATTTGTCGGTTCGGGTGGCGCCACGTACTGGTTCATCAATGCGCTTCCATTCCTGAGCGCGGCCTTCGCGAAACGATTTGTCTGGCAATCCGCGGTTCTCACCACATGCCTGGCACTCCTCGGACTGTGCACGCCGACTGAAAACATGGGTATTGGTGCGGCCGCTCTATTGATTCACGTTTTTACGTTAATCCGTTTGCGGATCAAACATGCCACGTGGTGGACGACGATCTGGATCATCATCATGCTCGAAATCGCAATGAAGACACCTAATTCCTCAGAAATACCGATCGATGTCGCTTCCCTGTTCACGGGATCCGCGATAGCGGTGGGCGGAGCAATGCTGTTGCGAAGCGGAGAGGAACGCGTCGCGACCACAGAGGAGCTCGGGCGTCAGAAACTGATCTCCTATCGGTTCGAAATGGCTCGTGAACTGCATGACACCGTGGCGCAGACACTGTCCCACACAGCAATGCGGGCACATCTTGCCCTGACCCATCCGGACCTGCCGGAGAAAATACGTGTCGACCTGGAGAGGATCGCTTTTGATTGCAACACCTCGGCGTACGATCTCAGAAACCTGATCTCCTCACTGCGTACATCGAATTCCGGTGGTTGCCGCACGCCGCCGAGTGATATCACCACATTGGCGGCAGAGACCAAGCGAGAAGTCGATCGCCTCGAACGGGCAGGATTCTCACCCGAGGTCACCATTGATATACGAAACATCACTCCCACCCGCGCCCTCACATTGTCAAAGATCACCCACGAGGCCGTGACCAACATGATAAAGCACAGCCCTCCTCGAAGTAGTGTATCGATAATCCTTCGCGAAGAACAAGGAGAGCTGATAGCCGAATACGTGAACCCTGATTCCGGCAAGAAAGAGAACAGAAACCGACTCGGGCTACTCGGCGTACAAGAAAGAATTCGGCAGCTACGAGGCTCGTTCGAGGTGGACAGAAACGATGGTTTATGGAGAACGATCGCCGTCATACCCCAGCCGCCTGCATCCCTGTCCGGCAACCGGAACTGACTGCGAAATGGCCATCAAATTGCGCGCCAATGCCACCGGTACCTCGGGAATGTGCAATCTCAGCCTCCGGCGATCGAGCACCGTGAGCGACATCAACACACTTGACGACGGGATCGGCCACACTCGCTGAAGCGCGGAAACGCTGCGCACCATTTGCTCATCAATCACTCGGAGGCTGCGTCCCAGCAATCCTCTCTCCACGTGAACAACCCCGTCACCACGCCCCACCCTGGCCACCAGCGAGTTGGCCGTCGACAGAGCAGCGAGCAGGGCAAGCCCCGCCATCCACAGGTTTGCCGACAACGCGAACATAACCACCATCCCAGCACCACCAACAAGAATCACACAAGGCAATTTAAGGGCCCAGGGGGAGCGTTGCTCGCAGTGAATCGGGATGAGGTTCTTCACTTCTTCAAGAGCTCGGTCATACGCGACCACCGGAAGTATGGGAAGAGCCTCGAGATCTTTTCTTCCGGTGGCCAGGATTAGATTCACCGAGCAATACCCGGTCAACTGCATCAAAGGATTCCGATCAACCCGAATTCCCACCACCTCTGCCGCCTTGGCCTCGAAAGTCGTTCGCTGTAGAATGCCGCCCTTCGTCTTGAAACCCGAGGGAACCCTGACCACGCGATAGCTACCGTAAGTGACCAGCGCCCGCACCACACCATATGCCCCAGCGGCCAGGACAGCGACAATCACAAGCTCCCACGTGACCTGCACCGTGAACAGATCCACCCCAACATACTCGAGCAGGTCGGACCCGGTTCCGAACAGAAATGGTATGAAGAGAAAGAATTTACCATGCGTGAATCCAATCAAAAAATAATCGCGAGGACGAGCGCGATAGATCTCCTCACCGGATTCCTCAACCGCAGCGCCTGCTTTCCCCTCACGTCCCACCGAGGGTACGCCATGCAGGTTCAGCAATTTCTCGGTTTCCGCCCCGGACAGCGCATCGAGAACCAAGCTCCTACGATTTTCAGCACCCACGGATGCGGTCACTCGCGATACGCGAAGCAGTCTCGCCAACCATCCTTGATGCACCTCAAGACTGCCCACCTCATCCCAGGAGAGGTGGGTCTCCTCACGAACCGGCCATCCGGTACGAAAACGGATACCTGACCCATCCGCGTACCAAAAAGTAGTGAGATACTTGGTGAATATCACCTCGAGTCGGGTCACGGAGTAGTACACCACCAGAACCATCCACAGGAAGGCTGCCCAGCCCTGCAACACCGCACCGATGCTTCCCTGGATCAGCATGAAGGGTACGTAGACCACCAGGGCTCGGTAGGTCGTCAAGATCAGCATGCGTGGATCATTGCGTCGCATGCCGCGCTCCAACGCCGAATTGCTGCACTATTTCTCTGGCCCTGGCCGATTCCAACGGCCCCAGATCGTGCGTGGTTCCGAGAGTACCGACCTCCAGGGTGCTGAGACCGAGCGACCTTGCAAGCGGACCCTGACGCACATCGACATAAAGAATCTGGGACGCGGGAATACTGATGTACCGCGCAAACATGTATCCTCTGCTGATCCGAAGACCCGTGGAATCGGTCTCGTAACGATAATATTTGTGACGTAGCCCCAGCAGCACCACCACGTCAAGAATCGTTGATGCAAGTATGATGATGACCGCAGGCCATGTCACGATTTGCAGAAGTCGTTGCTGAGGCCAGAGCCACCCGGCCACGAATATCAGAAAGAGAAGAAAAAAAGCACTCGCAAGAACGCCAAGTCGCCACACCACGAGCGCTTGTCGCGGAAGAGTTCTCGGGAGCTCCGGCATCAGCACTGGCCCGCTCCGTTATTTTCCAATTCACACCTGGACGCCTCTTGGGCCTTCCGCCAATAGGACAGAAGAACCCCCAGGCCGAGAAGCAGAAGCGCACCGTCCACGATTCCGGGGAATCCCTGACGGACGATGAACGGCACCACGAATACGCAATAGATGGCGGGGACGATCACACCCATCCATGCGAAACGCTTGGCAAGCTGGTAGCGGGCCACCACCAAGCCTATGATCGCGACTCCCGCCAGTGGATACGTGGGGGAGAATCGGTCAAAGACGCTCGGGACAACCATGACTGCCTCGGGACCATGGGTCATCCTTGTACCGCCTTTCAGCCGCGCATGCTCGAGCTGAGCATGACACGGAAGCCCCCGGCGCGGAAGAGATGGCAACAAGCCGCCATCCTCGGTTGACGGGAGAACCGACTTAAGTACATCCGGGACACGGCTGTCCCTTCACCGACCAGATCTCGCAGACCCCCTCCGCGAAACCTCATTGGATTCATCCTTCACAGGCGCCAGAATCCTACGCTGAAGGACCTGCGCGAGCCGTTGGTGCTGGCCAGGCGGTGGTCACACCTCGTTCCACCCGCCCGGCAGGAAACGGGCCCCGACCACGACAAGCACCACGATCCGCTCCAGTTCGGCATGCCTGGCGGTCGTGATCTCGAGAACCGTGATCACGTCCTCGGGCAGGTACCCGCCCGAGCCGATGATGCGCTGATGGGCGTAAACCAAGGTCGCCAGATCGACCGGGACCGGTTCGGCATGCACCGCGACGACCACCAGTCTGATGTTGCAGGTGAGGAATCCGAACCCGATCCTCCTGCATCATCTCCCACCGACGCTCCGGCCCAGCGACGGGCTCAGCGCCAGGATCACGACCGCGAAGGCCGGGACCGCCCACAGCGCCAGGCGCAGATCGGTGGCCTCCGACAGGGCACCGATCAGCGGCGGACCCGCGAAGAATCCGATCCGCATCATCCAGGTGACGATCATCAGCCCGTCGCCGTGGTTCATGTCGGGCAGCTCGTCGGCGGCGTGCATGGCCGACGGGATCGCCGTCGCGACACCCCAGCCGACGCAGGCGAAACCCAGGATCGCGGTGGTCGGCGACGGCCAGATCAGCGACAATCCCATGCCGAGGAAGGCGATGATGCCGCCCTGCACGACGGCGAACCGCGGCCCGATCCGCGACACCAGGGCGTCGCCGGTGAACCGGCCGATCAGTTGCGCCCCCTGCAACCCGACGAAGGCCATGCCCGCCACGAACGGGATGACCTCGAACTGCCGATCCAGGTAGATAGCCCCCCAGGTGGAGCCGGTGTCCTCCATCAAACCGGCCGAGGCGCCGAGCAGTCCGAGCGCCGCGAGTCGCACGACGGTACCGGTGGGGGTGCGCCGCCGTCGCTGTTTCCGGCTCCTCTCGGCCTGCGGGTCGTGGTCCAGGCCGGGCAGCAGCAGGGTCTTCGCACCCAGCGACATCCCACCGAAGACCACCGTCGCCGCGACGCACTGCGCCCAGACGGGAATCCCCGCCTGCCGGGCGGCGGACCCGATGAACCCCCCGCACACCGCGCCGATCGACCACCAACCGTGGAAGCTGTTGAAGATCGGGCGGCCGTAGAGCTCCTGGACGCGCAGCCCGTGGGCGTTCATCGAGATGTCGGTCAGCGCGTCGAGGCTCGCCATCAGGAACACCCCCACCGCGAACACCCAGGCCGCGGGGGCGTTGCCGATGAGGTTCAGCATGGCGATCCCCACCACCTGCGAGACCACCGACACCCACGCCGACGAGTACCGCCGGATCAACGCGGCC
The DNA here is from genome assembly GCA_905372155.1 of Propionibacteriaceae bacterium. Taxonomy (GTDB): domain Bacteria; phylum Actinomycetota; class Actinomycetes; order Propionibacteriales; family Propionibacteriaceae; genus Arachnia. The sequence continues at coordinate 3,123 of CAJPNZ010000042.1, read as the reverse complement.
GTCACCAGGCCCGCGACCAGGCCGCCGACGGGGCCGATCGCCACCGCGATGCCCCACCACTGGTCGTCGAGCCCCAGGGACTCCTTGATCTCGGGGTATCTGGGCAGGATCGACGACCACGCCACCCCGTTCAGCCAGAACAGCATGACGACGCCCCACCGGGCCCGCCGGGCGTCAGCACTCATCTTCAGGATTATGTCATTGCGAAGGATTTTGTGGCGTACCCGGTACAAAATCCTTCACGCCCACGACGAAACCTTTCACCGAACGGGTCCTAGACTCGTCGGCATGGACGCCATAGAGGTCATCTCCACCAAACGCGACGGCGGCAGGCTCAGCAACGACCAGATCGACTGGGTGATCCGGGCCTACACCGACGGGGTGGTGGCCGACGAGCAGATGTCGGCGCTGGCGATGGCGATCCTGCTCAACGGCATGGACCGCGACGAGATCTCCCGCTGGACCGCCGCGATGATCGCCTCCGGCCAGCGCATGGACTTCTCGTCGCTGGGAAGACCCACCGCCGACAAGCACTCCACGGGCGGGGTCGGCGACAAGATCACCCTGCCCCTGACGCCCCTGGTGGCGGCCTTCGACGTGGCGGTGCCGCAGCTGTCGGGACGCGGCCTGGGACACACGGGCGGCACCCTCGACAAGATGGAGTCCATCCCGGGCTGGCGCGCCGCCCTGGGCAACGAGGAGTTGCTGGCGCAGCTGGCCGACGTCGGGGCGGTGGTCTGCGCCGCCGGTTCCGGCCTGGCCCCGGCTGACAAGAAGCTCTACGCCCTGCGCGACGCCACCGGCACCGTCGAGGCGATCCCGCTGATCGCGTCGTCGATCATGAGCAAGAAGATCGCGGAGGGCACGGGGGCGCTGGTGCTGGACGTAAAGGTCGGTTCGGGCGCGTTCATGAAGACCCGCGACCGCGCGGAGGAGCTGGCCCGCACCATGGTGGCGCTGGGAACGGACGCGGGCGTCAACACCGTCGCACTGCTGACGAACATGGACACCCCCCTCGGCCAGACCGCAGGGAACGCGCTCGAGGTCCGCGAGTCGCTGGAGGTGCTGGCGGGCGGTGGCCCGCGCGACGTGGTGGAACTGACCGTGCGACTCGCCCGCGAGATGCTGGCCGCCGCCGGCAAACCGGATGTCGACCCGGCCCCAGCGCTGCAGGACGGCCGCGCGATGGACGTGTGGCGGCGCATGGTCGCGGCGCAGGGCGGCGACCCCGATGCGCCCCTGCCGGTGGCGGAACACACCCACGTGGTTGCCGCGGAAAGCGACGGGTACATCGCACGCCTGGACGCGATGGCGGTCGGGGTGGCTGCCTGGCGGCTGGGCGCGGGCCGGGCCCGCAAGGAGGACGACGTGCAGGCGGTCGCGGGCGTCGAGATGCACGCCAAACCCGGCGACCACATCACCCGGGGAGCCCCGCTGTTCACCCTCCACACCGCCACCCCGGAGCGCTTCGAACGCGCCCTGGAGGCCCTCGACGGCGCCGTCACCTGCTCCGGGAGCCCGGTCACCCCCGACCCGGTGATCCTGGGAAGGATCGACGCCGACGCCTGAGGAAGCCCGCGGCCCGGGCGACGATTTCACCCGCGCGCGTGCGCTGGTATAGTCTTTCCGCTGGCTCCGATGAGCCGCCGGGGTGTGGCGCAGCTTGGTAGCGCGCGTCGTTCGGGACGACGAGGCCGCAGGTTCAAATCCTGTCACCCCGACACGATTTCGGATCCGGGCCGTTTCGTTCCAGGTCCCGTCCGATGCCCACCATCAGCGGAACACGCGGGCAATCCCCATCACCATGCTCGCGAAACCGATGATCACGAGCAGAAATCCCAGAAGACCGTCAGCCGCCAGGAAGCCACCTCCGCTGCCGAGCAAACCCCACGCGGCTTTCGCGACGTCCAGGCTGAAAACCACCACCAGGAGTCCGAAACAGAATTGGACGATCCCCACGATCGCCCGGTGGGAACCCTTGACGTCGCGACTCACCGGTCTCCTCGACCCCTTCCGCCCAACACCGGACACGGAACCGGACCCGGGAACCGACGACTCGGGATCGTTGGCGTCTGACATCGTGGTCTCCCTCCGGAATCGAACCAATCCCACGCTACACAGCTACACATCCCCGGATTCCTGCAACCGGATCCCGCGGCCTTCCGCCATGCCGACCGCGACGGCGCGGCGTCCTCACAGGGTGTCACACATCGCCGTATTCTGCACGATCCCGGCTCTGATCACAATAACTGAGCGATGCCCGGATGACACCCCGCTCAGCGGGCCGGAACCGGACCAGTTCCGGATCCTCCCTGATCAAACCCTTAATTTTTCCTGTGAAAATCACCGGGTTGCGAACACGTCACCGGCCCGTCGCATTTGGTCCCGTTGAAGCTTCTGCAACAATGGATGGTAGCCGGATCGCTGGCGACTACTTCGCCTCCGGAGTGGCGGCAGCGATTGCTTGTCGACCGACACAGGTGTGTCAAGAAAGAGGGATTGTGGTTTCCGAGTGGCGGGTCGGAGTCAGCGATGTGGGAATTCTGGTGAGCAGAATTTTCGATTCATCGCGTGACGGCGCCCTGGTTGTGGTGTCTCCCGCCAGCGACACGAACCGGCCTCGTATCGACACAAAAGTACTGGCCCAACGCCTGGCTCCCGGAACCGAATTGGCCGTCCTCGATTCCATGACGGCCTCCGAACGTCTGTCGGACACGGTGGATCCACAATTCCAGGTTTATGGCGGCGGTATTCGTGTGATCCTCGCGGGGGCTGCCAGGACGGACCATTGGCGGCGCCACCGGCTGTTCCGGGTCTACCCGGGTGACGACGCCGACAGCGCCTGCCTCGACATAGCGGAATACGTGACGTCCCACCAGGGAGTCGGCGGGCCGCACCAGAGTGGGCCCGGCGGCGGCCCCCAAAAGGCCCTGTCTGACGACCAGATGGCCGCCCTCAACCGCTTCAGGGCCTCCCTTGACATCACGCCGTCCACACCCACTCCCGCAAGGAGGGTCCCGAGACCCGGGCCGGGCCCCGCACCGGCCCCGAAGCCGGGATCGGTTCCCAAGCCCGGGCCGCACCGTCTGGCCAGTGCGACCCCCACACCACCGACCTGGCCGC